>DATDGC010000028.1:0-18089 GCA_036522275.1 Burkholderiales bacterium
CCTTCGGCCCGTGCGAGCGCCTCGGCGTCACGCGCGAGATCGGCGGGAAGCGAGATGGTTTTCTTGACGGCGGTGCCCATGGCGGCTCGATCCGGTGTTGGTATGAATAAATCATACCAGCAGTTTGCGTGCTGTCAAGCGCGAAGCCGGCGCTTGATGGGAGCCGGGCTTATGGCGTATGTGAACTTACGGTGAACAGCTGGTGAATTGGCACTAACAGGGCGCCCCGGGGATTGGGTATAAATCGATAATTTACGTTACAGCTGATCAAAATTTTGTATGGTTTGCGTCCTAAAAGAGGTTTTCGCAGGAGGGCGGCGCATTATCAACAACTTATAAGTTGTTATATCATACTTGACTTACTATATATAAGTTGTAGAATAAGAAGCATTTAACAACCTATAGGTTGTATATCTCTATGTCAAAAGGCTTTGATGATTTGCGTCTAAAGCACATGGATACGCGGCTGGCTGGCTGGCGCAGACTGCGCGGTGAAACGCCGCCGCGCGGCGGCTGGCTGCGTGCTATTCGTACCACGCTCGGAATAAGCACAAGCCAACTTGCCAGACGTCTTGGCGTAGCACAACAGGCGATCGTAAAGTTTGAGCAGAACGAAGCAGCGAGCAAGATCACGCTTGACAGCTTGGAGCGTGTCGCGAAAGCGCTTGGTTGTCGCGTCGTTTACGCGGTAGTCCCTGAAAAGCCGCTCAGAGCGGTGCGATGGCAGCGCGCACTCGCACTCGCCGAGGCGCTGCTGCGGCCCGGCGAACACTCGATGAAGCTGGAGGCACAGGGCGTATCGCGAAGCGAGCGCGAACGACAGCGCAAACGGCTCGCCGAGCAATTACTCCACGGCAGTCCGCGCAAGCTATGGCGATAACAGAGCACGATTCGCCAGGTACCACGCCGCTCGACCCCGGCGAGACAGCGGGACTTATACCCGCCCACATCACGACGCAGCAACAGCTCAACGAGTGGGAGCTTGCCAACATTCTCGAAGGCGAGCGCTGGGCGTTTGGGCGCAAACACAAAGACCTGCTCTCAATCCAGTTCGTGCGCACGCTGCATAAGCGGATGTTCGGAAACACTTGGAGTTGGGCCGGTACGTTTCGCAACACGGAGAAAAACGTCGGCGTAGCACCGGAAAACATCCAGCCGGAATTCATGAAGCTCTGCAAGGACGTAAAAGCCCAACTTGAACTCAAGAGCCATGCCATTGATGAAATCACCGCACGATTTCATCATCGGCTGGTGTCCATCCATCCTTTCGCCAACGGCAACGGACGTCTCGCGCGAACCATGACAGATCTTTTGCTCATGCAAAACGGCGCCGAGCGTTTTACCTGGGGCGCGGGCGATCTTGTACCCGAGGGCAGCGCGAGACAGCGTTATCTTGACGCCCTGCGTGCGGCAGATGCGAGAAATTACGAGCCGTTGTTTGCTTTTGTCCGCTCACACGCAAAGAAGAAAACCTAGCGCGCCGCTCGAAAAACTCTTCGATAAGTACTGTGCGGTTTTATGTCCCAATAATCTCCACCAGCTCCCGCTTTTTGCGGCGGCGGCCGTCGAGTTCGCCGTAGAAGGTCTGCTCCCACGGCCTGTAGTCGAGCCTGCCGCCGGTTCAGTGCTTGATGCCCATCATCCGGTCGGGCAGCCAGGTGGCAATGTCGGGAAACACGCACAGGATCACGATCTGCAGCATCATGCAGAGCACATAGGGAATGGTGCCCCACATGATTTTCGTCAGCGGCACGTCCGGCGCGATCGAACTGACGATGTAGAGGTTGAGGCCGACTGGCGGATGGATCAGGCCGATCTCCATATTGATCGTGAGGATGACGCCGAACCACACCGGGTCGAAGCCGGCGGCCTTGATGATGGGATAAAGAATCGGGGCGGTCATCAGGATGATGGCCGCCGGTGGAATGAAAAAGCCGCAGACCAGCAGGAAGACGTTGATCATCCCCATCAGCACCCAGCGGTTGACGTGCATGTCGGCGATCCCCTGCGCCAGCGTTTGGGTGAGGTAGAGCGAGGTGAGCATGTAGCCGAAGAGAACGGCGGCGGCGATGATCATGAGGATCATCACCGACTCGCGGGTCGTGTCGCGCATGATCTGCCACCACTGCTTCGGCCTCCACATTCGGTAGATCACGACCGCCATCACCATACAGAGCGCAGCCCCCACGCCTGCCGCCTCCGAGGGCGTCGCGATTCCCCCATAGAGCACGTACATCACGCCGATGACGATGGCGAGAAAAGGCGCTACCTTCGGGATGGACTGAAACTTTTCCTTCCAGCTGTAGCGGAAATCCGCGGCGTGGGAGCGGAATCCCCGTTTCCAGATGATGAACAACGTCCACAGGATGAACAGGCCGGTGAGCATCAGGCCGGGCATCACGCCGGCGAGGAACAGTCGCCCGATCGAAGTCTCGGTCGCGATGCCGTAGAGGATGAAAGTGATCGAGGGCGGGATCAGGATGCCGAGCGTGCCACCGGCGCAGATCGAGCCGGTCGCTACGTCGTCGGGGTAGCCGCGCTTGCGCATCTCCGGGATACCCATTTTCCCGATGGCGGCACAACACGCCGGTGATGAGCCGGTGAGCGCGGCGAACAGCGCGCAAGCCCCGAGGTTGGAAATCGCCAGCCCGCCCGGCAGGCGGTAGAGCCACCGGTCGAGTGCCTCGTAGAGGTCCTTGCCCGCGGGCGAGGAGCCGATCGCCGCCCCCATCATCACGAACATCGGGATCGCCACCAGCGTGAAGTCGTTCAGCCCCGCATAAAACGTTTCGGCCACCACGTGCAGCGAGTCGATCCCATGGAAGATGATGAGAAAGACGATCGAGATCGCCCCGAGGCCGAAGGCGACCGGTGCGCCCGACAAAAGCATCAGCAATGTGACGACGAGTACGATGGCGCCCTGGGTGGTCGGGCTCATGAGCGGCGCACCGGTTGAATGCCGAACGGCGGCTCGCGGCCGGTGACCAGATTGATCAGGTCTGCGACAAATTGGAAGCTCAGAATGCCGAGCCCGATCGGCATCGAGCTGTAGGGAATCCACAGCCGCGCCCGCCACATGGTGTCGGACACCCACCTGTTGGTCCAAGCCTCGTGCCAGAACATGAAGGTGAGCACCGTCATGATGACGCAGAACGTGAGCGACACCACGATGGAGGCGAGCGCCAGCCAATAGCGCGGGCGCGGGCCGAGATAGTGGGGGAGGACATCGACGTTCACGTGTCCGCGCGTCATCAGCACGTAGGGGCTGCCGATGAATGTCGCCGCCACCAGGCTGTAGGTGACGAAATCGGTCTGCCAGATCGTGTTCTGATTGAGGAAATAACGCACGAACACCATGTGACAGACGACCAGCACGCCCGCGCCGATCAGCGCCGCGGCGACGATTCCGCAAAGTCGCGAGACCAGCGTGACTGCCCGAATGAAACGATCCATGCGTCCCCTCCGGCGCGTGAATGGAGTTTCAGTCAATAACAATCGGCCGACGAGACAGCTCGCCGGCCGACTGCGATATCGAGGCTTACTTAACGGCGAGCGCCTCGTCGATCAGCTTCTTGCCGTCTGGAACTTCCTTGGCGAACTCCACGTAGGAGCTTTCACGTGCCACATTGAGCCAGGCATCGTATTCAGCGGGGCTCATGGTCACGACCTCGACATTGTTCTTCTTGAACGTATTAACCATTTCGTCGTCGAGGCCTGGAGCGGCCTTGGCAAAGAAGTCCTGCGCTTTCTTGCCGGCCATGATCAGTACATCCTTCTGCTTCTGGGTGAGCTTCTCGAAATTCTTCTTGGACATCAGCACCGGCTCGTACATGAACCACAGCGCGTTGTCGCCGGGCGCAGTAATGCACTTCACCTGCTCGTAGATGCGGAACGAGACGAAGCTGCCCGTGCTGGTGTCGGTCGCGTCAGCCACACCGGTCTGCAGGGCATTGTAGACCTCGTTCGAGGGGATCGAGACGATCGAGGCGCCCGCCGCTTGCCACATGGCGGCGAAAGTCGGTCCAGCCGAACGGATCTTCTGGCCCTTAATATCCTCCGGCTTGCGGATGCAGCCCTTCTTCGAGGCAACCGCGCCGGCAAGCCACGCATCGGCGAGCACGATCACGCCCGCGTTTTCAATCTTTGCCCTGATGTCTTTCATGAAGGGCGAGTCATTGAGCCGCGCAGCACGAGCGTGGCTGCGGACGAGGCCGGGCATCAGCGTAGCGCCGAAGTCGCGCACCTTGCCGCTCGCGTAATCGAGCGGGAACGAGGAGATGTCGAGCTGGCCGTTCACCATCGCGTTCCACTGCTCGTTGGCCTTGAACAGCGACGCACCGGGATAGACCTGAATGTCGAGGCCGACATTGGCCGCTTTGGCATCGCGCGCAATGATCTGCACCATCTCGTCGCGCACGTCGCCCTTGCCACCTGGAAACTGGTGCGAGGCACGCAATACAATCGTATCCGCCTGGGCCGATCCGGCCAGCGCCGCGGCCGCCAGCGTGGCCAATATGCCAATTCGCTTGAACTTCATCATTTTTTCCTCCTTCAGGCTTGTCGATCAAAAGCATTTCTTGCCTGGTTGGTTCGCGCGTGACTCCCTCGACAGAAGCAGCGCTCGGGTATTCTATTCTGCCCCGGGCGATGCAACAAGTCGCGAGTATCTTGGCTTGGTTCACGCTGTCGAATTCACCTTGGGAAATCTGCTCCCACGGGCCGAAGTAGTGTCTTGCCAAGATTGATAAACACGGCTTGCGCAATGACACACCTGACATTATGCTGTAAATACCATTAGAACTTGCATTTTGCAATTTCTCCCGATTCCGATTTTTCACGAAAATTGGTGGTGAAATCCCTGTGGCAATTCAAAAGCTAGGGCGCTACGAGATTGTTTTGAAACTGGGGCGCGGCACCATGGGCACCGTATACAAGGCGATTGACCCCGTCATCGAGCGCACCGTAGCCATCAAGGCAATTAACCTGGATCTGCCAAAAGACGAATTCGAAGACTTTGAAGAGCGTTTCTACCGCGAAGCCAAGTCAGCCGGCCGCCTCAATCATCCTAACATTGTCACTATTTATGATGTTGGCGAGACCGACGACATAGCCTACATCGCGATGGAATTTCTGGAGGGACAGTCCCTGCAGGAACTTCTCAAATCCGGCGCAAGCCTGTCGTATCACCGAATCAGCGAGATTGTGGCCCAGATCGCGGATGGCTTGGCCTATGCGCAGCGGTTTGGCATTGTGCATCGTGATATCAAGCCTGCCAATATCATGATCACGCAAACCGGCCAGGCGAAAATCACAGATTTCGGCATTGCCCATTTGCCTTCCGGCTCAAAGACCGAGGCGGGGACGATCCTCGGCTCGCCCAAGTACATGTCGCCGGAGCAGATCGTAGGTAAATCGGTAGATAGCCGTTCCGACATCTTTTCGCTAGGTGTGGTGCTGTACGAGATGTTGACCGGGAAAGCGCCGTTTGTCGGGGAAACCATCAGCACCATAATGTACCGTGTCTTAAACGAAATACCGGCCGATATAAGGAACATCAACAAACAGATCCCTATCGCGTTCGATTATATAATTTCCAAGGCACTAGCCAAGCTTCCCGAAAACAGATACCAGAACGCAAGCGAGCTTGCGCACGATCTCAGGCATTACAAAACACTGTCGCCCTCACCCGAACAGCTCACGGCCATGAAGCAGCCTCCACAGAAAACGCTGGAGCGAAGGTCGACTCGCAGGACAGGAGCTGTAACAACTATTGAATTATTGCCTGATGCCGGCAAGAAACCCGTTTTTCCACCAGCAACTCCAATACCGAGCACCACGAAACAGGCCAATCGCGCTTATCCCGTCATCGAATTACCGGGCGCGAAGGGCAAGAAAAGCCAGTTAACACTCACGCCAATGCCGAAAAAGCATTCCGGGAGCAAGACGGTTTTGGTCGCAACAGGCTTGCTTGCAGCAGTAGCGGTGGCCTTATTTATATTCCTTGGCAATCTGGAACCGATCAACGAGAAACAAGGCACGGTTACCCGACCTGACGTGCCATTGGACAGCACTAGCAGCGACACCGAGCTCTCACTTCCTTCGACCACTCCGCTTGGGAAGAAAACGCCAGGAACAGGGCAAAGCGGTAAAAAAACCAAAGCACCGCTAGCTGCGACGGGTGAAGTAGGCTACTTGAATTTTAATGTAACCCCGAGAGGTGAGATTTATGTGGATGGCAACAAGGTGGGTTTTTCGCCACCGCTCAAGAAGCTGGCGGTGACACCCGGCAAGCACCGGGTTGAGGTAAAAAGCAGAATCCCTCCCTACACATTTATATTTAGGGTTAACGTGGAAGCCAACCAGTCCACTTTGGTCAACGCAGAATTTGAGCCTATAAGCTGAAACTCGACCCGGTAAGCAGAGGCTGCATCGTCACGCTGTGAGCGCTGACACATTTCTACTTTCTATATTGTCGCTGACCTCTAACAGTCTCTCAAAACGCGCACATCAGTTCCCCGATTGCTCAGTTAATCTGAAAAGAAGCGCGCGCAATTACTCGATTTAGTAATGCCGGTGAAAAATTCGTGGTGGTCTCGTCATAGATATATTGCCCAATACCAAGTGAAAATCTGTGGTATTTATCGGACTATCGCTATTTATTGATTATGGCTTCAATAATAGATAACAAATTGATTTAACGTAAATAGTAAATCTAAAAGTCTATTTATTAAGAGAAGGGATTGCATACTTTAATAAGAATGATTATCATTAGCTTTCCGATATTGGATCACTTCATTAGGATCACATCAATGCGCCACTTGCTCTTCATCTTCGCGCTGTTACCGGCCCTGGCTCTTACCGCAGACCTCGAATACAGATTGACGATCCGGGACCACCGATTCGAACCGGCTGAACTCCGGGTTCCGTCAGGGAAAAAGATCAAGCTCATCATCGATAATCAAGACGGGTCTGCTGAGGAATTCGATAGTCACGCATTAAACCGCGAAAAAGTTATCCCGCCGAAATCTACAGGCTTTGTATTCGTCGGGCCGCTCTCACCTGGCCGATATCCGTTTATCGGCGAGTTTCATGAGAAAACCGCCAACGGCGTGATCATCGCCGAGTAGGAGGCTTGATGATCGCGGCGCTAATTATAGTTTTCCGGGAGGTTATCGAGGCCGGCCTCGTGGTCGGCATCGTGCTCGCCGCTACGCGTGGTGTCCCAAGCCGAGGTCTCTGGGTCGGCTACGGCGTCGGCGGCGGTGTTGCCGGCGCCTGCCTCGTGGCCGCTTTCGCGGGGGTGATCGCCAACGCGTTTGCCGGATCGGGGCAGGAACTCTTCAATGCTGCGATTTTGCTGGCTGCGGTCGTGATGCTGGCCTGGCACAACGTCTGGATGGCGCGTCACGGCCGCGAGATTGCCGTAGCGGTGAAAGCCGTCGGTAAGGCAGTTGCTGCCGGCAGCCGTACGATGGCTGCGCTCGCCATCGTTGTCGGCATTGCGGTGCTGCGCGAGGGTTCCGAGGTGGTGCTGTTCCTCTACGGTATCGCGATGTCAAGCAAAGAAACAGCCATCGCGATGGTGACGGGCGGTGTAACAGGCGTACTGCTCGGCGCCGGTGTCTCGGCAATGATGTATTACGGACTACTCCGTATCCCCACGCGTCATCTCTTTTCTGTCACGAGTTGGCTGATCGCGCTGCTCGCAGCAGGCATGGCTGCTCAGGCGGTCGCCTTCCTTCAAATCGCCGGCATCGTGACGGCGTTTGCTCAAACGCTCTGGGACACGTCGAACTTCCTCGCTGACAACAGCGTCCTGGGCAAGGTCCTACATACCTTGATCGGCTACACTGATCGGCCGACCGCCCTCCAGCTTCTCGTCTATCTCGCCACGCTCGCGACGATCTTTGTCCTGATGCGGCTCCTCGGTGCGGCGCCACGCCGGACGGCGGTCGCGTAATCGGTGATCGAATGAGCACGATGAATCCGGAGCCGCGATACCCACAGCCCTTTACCGCGCATATCGCACCAAAAATTGCGAGCGAGCAACTCATGAAAGGCAAGCGAGAAATCATCATACAGCACGGTCTTGAAGAATACCGCCTGAGGATCACCGCGTCAGGAAAGCTAATCCTGACGAAGTAGCCGCGGACTCGGCGACCGCGTTCATGTTAGCCAGCCACCCGCGCCCTCGCCGGCGTAAGGCAGCCAGCCAGAAACCTGACCCGCACGACGGATCAGAAAGGAAGGTTGGCTATGTTCATTCGGCGCAAATTGCTCGCCGGCGTTTCGTTGTCGGCTCTGTTGTCGGCATTGGAAGATGGGGATCAACCGGAACGATCGAACCTACAAACAGCCTCGCGGTCCCGCTCTTCACTTCAGCTCGCTAAAAAAAGAAACTCCACACTGTATCGCCGTGTGGCGTGCGCCGTTTTCTTTGTCATAATTCCGCTGACTGCCGTAGCTAGCGAACCCAATGATTATGTATTCCTGCCGGGCGTTGCATATGGCGAACGCGAGATAGATTTCAAGCTTGGTACATTTAAGCAGTCCGAAGCGGGTCGGACCAGCGCCGCGTCCGTTGGTTTTGGATTTGGTGTGACTCAGCGCTGGTTTACCGAATTTTATTCGATATTCAAGGACACGAACGATAGAGGGACGCATTTTGATGCCTGGGAGTGGGAGAACAAGTTTCAGCTCACGGAGACCGGCCGGTATCCTATAGATGCCGGCTTTATTCTGGAGATCGAGAAACCCAACGATCTCTCAGGAGGATATCAAGTGCTCCTTGGCCCACTTCTCCAAAAAGAGGTGGGCAAAGTGCAGCTAAACGCCAATTTTCTGCTTACGCAGATCTTTGGAAGTCATTCTACGGAACGCTCGGAATACGGTTATCAATGGCAGGTCAAATACCGGTGGCAGCCAAAGTTTGAGTTTGGTTTTCAGGGATTCGGCGATGTGGGAAGCTGGAACCAATGGGATGCTATAGACCAGCCGTCGCCGCAGCATCGCATGGGGCCGGCTATATTTGGCAAATTTGCGTTAGGAGGCCGTCAAGCGATCGTGTATAACGCTGCTTTTCTGGTTTTTAAATCGAATAATGCACCCAGCCAGAATTTCCGCGCTCAGATCGAATACGAGTTCTGATGTTGATTTCGCGGGAGCCGACACCGTATCCGTACGCAAGAATGAGTGGAGCCTGGCGTAGTTCAACAAGTTTTGGCGGGCCTGATGGTCGCGACCTTGTGATAGAGTGACTTAATTCTTTGCGAACAAGGAGGAAGTATGTCCAAGATGAATACATTGTGCCTGCAGTGGTCACCGCGTCTGCTCAGTGTTCTGCGCATCGTCACAGCATTTCTCTTCATCCAGCACGGCTCAATGAAACTCCTCGGCTTTCCGCCCTCCGATGCCTTCGCTGGACTTAAACTGATTTCGCTCATAGGGTTTGCCGGTGTGCTCGAACTCTTCGGCGGTCTTCTGGTCCTATTCGGCCTCTTTACTCGTCCGGTGGCGTTTATCTTGTCCGGAGAAATGGCTTTCGCCTATTTCATGGCGCACGCGCCACATGGCTTTTCCCCAATATTGAACCATGGTGAACTGGCCGTGCTCTATTGCTTCGTGTTTCTTTATCTGGCCGTTGCCGGAGGTGGTGTATGGAGTATCGATCGAATCCGGTGACGACGTAGCGAAACTTAGGCCTCGAGGGGGATTGTCATTTCTTGCGCGGTTTTGTAGTGGGTGTGGCAAAGAACCGCCACAGCGCCTGTTAATTGGCAATTCCATTGGACCGACACTTGATACGAGGTATGGGGACTTACGGCAAATCGCGTCCCGGGATAAACTGTGTCTTTATGAAGACAGAAGAACAATTCTGGAGAGGGCATGAGGCTGCACATTCTCAGTAACCTGCACCTGGAGTTAGGCGATTTCACCCCGCCTGACACCGGCGCGGATGCGGTCATTCTTGCCGGAGACATCCGTGTGCAGGAGCGCGGTGTTGACTGGGCCGTGAAACACTTTTCGGTTCCTGTCTATTATGTCCTTGGGAACTACGAGTTCTACGGCGGGCACCTCGAGCGCATGGTGAGGCGGCTCAAGCAAAAAGCCACAGGCACGAACGTGCATGTGCTCGAATGCGATGAAGCTGTCCAGGACAACGTGCGCTTTTTGGGCGGCACCTGCTGGACGGACTTCTCGGCGACCGGTAATCTCAAGCTGGCCATGGCGGAAGCGCGCCGGACGATGAGCGATTACCGCCAAATCCGGGCGGGCATGGGCTTGCGCAAGCTTCGTCCCGAGGACACCCAGAAAAAGCACGCCGAGTTCAAGGCGTGGCTGCGGAAAAAACTCAATGAGCCCTTTGACGGCAAGACGGTTGTGATCACCCATCACGCGCCGTCCATTCTGTCGATTGCGCCCGAATACCTGGACGAGTTCACTCACGGCAGCGCGGCTTATGTCAACCGCCTGGAGCACCTGATGGGCAAGCCCATTGCGCTCTGGGTGCACGGCCAGACGCACAGCAAGTTTGACTATAAGATTGCGGGCACCCACGTCGTGTGCAACCCGCGTGGCTACCATGGCCTCAGGCTCAATAAAAAGTTTGACCCTGCTCTTGTGGTAGAGGTATAGGCTTCGCGCCCGCTGACTACTCCCCGATAATTTTCACCAGCACCCGTTTCGGGCGGCGGCCGTCGAATTCGCCATAGAAAATCTGCTCCCACGGGCCGAAATCGAGTTTCCCGCCGGTCACAGCCACGACAACTTCACGGCCAAATAGCTGGCGCTTGATATGCGCGTCGGCATTATCCTCGCCAGTGTCGTTGTGGCGGTATTGCTTGATGGGTTCGTGCGGCGCCAGTCCTTCCAGAAAGCGTGTAAAGTCACTGTGCAAGCCCCGTTCGTCGTCGTTGATGAAGACTGAAGCGGTGATGTGCATGGCGTTCACCAGCACCAGCCCTTCCTTGACGCCGCTTGCCTTCAAGGCTTCCTCGACTTGAGGCGTGATGTTGATGAACGCTTCCTTGGAGGGGGTTTTGAACAGGAGTTCCTTGCGATGGGTTTTCATTGTGTTCCTCCGTCGAGTAGTGGGTCAGTTAGGGGTCGTTCGTGGTGAGCCTGTCGAACCATGAACGGCTGTTCCCCTTCGACTGTTCGACGAACTCACTGCTCAGGGCGAACGGCCTATTCTGATAAACTGATCCACTACCCCGTCGCTTGGTAAGCATACAGGGTTTTTATTGACGCGCTAAAATATATAAAACAGATAAACATCAACGTCACTACGCAAAACAATACTCATTTTCGTCATACGGTTCCAGTGATTACAACGCATTTAATGATGAGGAGCTGATCTGGAGCTAACAGTTATCATCGCGCTCGCCGTGTTAATTTTTGTCACGGCGACATTGTATTCTTCGGTTGGTCACGCCGGTGCATCCGGTTATCTCGCGGTGATGGCGTTATTCGGGATCGCGCCCGCTATCATGAAACCCACAGCTCTGACACTCAATATCCTGGTTGCGCTGATCGCGGTGGTGAAATACTCCAGGGCGGGGCATTTTTCAGGCCCAGTGTTTTGGCCACTAGCATTGGCTTCCGTGCCGTTTGCATTCATTGGTGGTCATTATTCGTTGCCGGGGGCTCTCTACAAGGTACTGGTTGGAATTATTCTGCTTTATGCCGCTTGGCAATTATGGCGTAGCGCAGTAGATAATGCTGCGCGGGAAATCAAATCGCCGCCGGTGATATTAAAGGTTTTTTCCGGGGCGGGAATTGGGCTGTTGTCCGGGTTGACCGGTGTTGGCGGCGGAATTTTTTTCAGTCCATTGTTTGTGTTTAAAGGCTGGGCTGAGCTGCGTCAAATATCGGGGGTGGCAGCCGCGTTGATTCTGGTGAATTCCATCGCCGGCTTGCTGGGATTACTATCAGCCGTACCGCGACTCCCGGATGCTTTGCCTGTTTGGGGCGTGGCGGCGGTAATCGGCGGCTTAATCGGGTCCGAATATGGCAGCCGGCGGCTTGCCAATCCCACGATTAGACGCTTGCTCGCGATCGTGATTGCGATTGCAGGCTGCAAAATGATATTTACCGCTTCCCTCTGAGCAGCTTGTTGCTTTCATTCCTTGCGAGGAGATGAGAATGCCGAACGCAGACGCGTCTTACTTTCAAAAAGCAAACCAACCACATCCGAATTTCAATCCCGCGGGTACAGACTTTGACCCGGAGGTCGCCCGGTGGCTCGCTGATTGACGCCAAAGCTGTCTCGCATCGTCCGCTACGCTGCCGCCAAGCAAATCCGCCCCGATCGATGTCCTCCGCACCCGCAAACCCGCAACCCGGTCTTCTCGCCGCGATCCGCGACGTTGTCGGTTTCACGCCATCCGGCGATGCCATTGACAATCTGACTCTCGGCCGCGGGAGTGTGGCGGGCACAGCTGTCCATGTGGCGCTAATCGAAAGCCGCATTGCCAGCGGTTCTCTCGGCGTGAAGGAATGCGCAAGGCTCGTACAACTATTTCGCGTTGTTGCCGCTGAGCGTATTCCGCTTTTGCTTTATCTGGATTGCGCAGGGGCACGGGTTTCAGAAGGGTTGCCGGCGCTGGGGGCGTTTCGGTCAATGTTTAGCGCTGCATTGTGTGCTGCGATATCCGGGGCTCCCATTGTGACGTTGCTGGGCAACAAATGCTTCGGCGGAGCCAGCATGTTGGCGCATTTGGGTCGAGTGAGAATCTTCAGCCCGGCAACATTGTTGGCGATGTCCGGCCCCTCCATACTCGCCCTGGCTGCCGGCACAAGCGCGCTAGATGAAATATTTCGCGCCATGGCGCAAGCAACGATCAGTGCTGAAGCACGCAGCAAAACCAGTGACGAGAATCAGTTGTTCGAAGACCAGGCGGGATTATCGGCAACCGTCACTAAGGTCATTGAAGCTGCCGCTTCTGAGCCCGCTTATTATGCCGCGCGCCATCATCGGCTTGGTGAGCGGCTTGGCGAGCTGAACGATGGCTCGTGGGATCTGCTGCAGCGCCGCGATCTGGAAAGGCTGTTTCCGCACGGTTATAACGTACTAGAGCGCGATGGTGTAGTTGCGGGCGAAGCGACTTATGAGGGAACGTCGATCTCGGTACTGGGTATCGTGGGCGGCAAACCGCTTGGCGTGGCGCGCGCATGGACGCTTGCCGACCGCGCGTGGGGGCTCGCTGAATCCGAAATTCGTCCCACTATGCTACTGCTTGACTGTGACTCGCACTCAGCCAAATTGGATGACGAGAAACTCGTGCTATCCGAATATCTTTGCGATTTGAGCTTCGCCTTCGCGAGTTTGAAGAACCGAGGGCTGACGACCTCGATTCTCGGTAACGCCGGCGGCGGCGTATACGTGGCCTTCGCTGCGCCGGCACAACGCGTGGCACTTGTTCATGGCGCCCACATTCAGGTGTTACCGGGTAGTGCCATCGCCAGCATTCTCGGTGAGAATATCGATTCTAGGTCGGAGTTCGATGACTATCGCAATGCAGGCGTGGCTGACGAAGCGCTTCGCATCGGACTTGTGCCTGAGTAACCAAGACGCCATGAACGCGAACCTTTACGCACTCATCGAAAGCCGCTTTCCCAGGGAACGCAGCACACTCTTTCTCGAAACAGAAACAGGGAAGCGCTATTCCTATGCGGACCTCGACAAGACCAGCGCACAGTTTGCGTCATTTCTGACCGGGCTCGGTGTTGCTCCCGGCGAGCGCGTCGCGGTGCTGGTCGAAAAATCGCCGCAAGCCCTGTTCCTGTATCTCGCCTGTTTGAGAGCGGGGCTCGTATACCTGCCACTCAATAGCGCCTACCAAGAGGGCGAGGTTGGCTATTTTTTCGATAATGCGGAGCCCAAGATCGTTGTGGCGCAGCCGAAGTCCTTGTCTTGGCTGGCTCCCATTGCCGGAAGGCTGGGGATACCGCATCTCTTGACGCTGGATGAAAAAGGCCAGGGTACATTGATCGAGTCCGCGAAGCTCGCCAAAGCAAACTTTAAAACAGCCGAGAACGCGCCTGATGATCTTGCGGTCATCCTCTACACGTCGGGAACCACAGGACGTTCTAAGGGCGCGATGGTCACGCACCGTAATCTTTCCTCCAATGCGCTGACGTTGCATGCCTTTTGGGGACTCGGGCCTGACGACGTGTTATTGCACACGCTTCCGCTCTTTCATGTGCACGGGTTGTTTGTTGCGTGCCACTGCGTGCTGTTAAACGGCACGAGCATGATTTTTCATGCCAAATTCGATGCCAAGGCAGTCACGGCGGAGCTGCCACGCACGACGGTATTCATGGGCGTGCCGACCTATTACGTGCGGTTGCTGGTTGAACCGGGTTTTGATCGCAAGTGTTGCAGCAATATGCGGCTTTTCACCTCGGGTTCCGCGCCGCTGCTCCCGGAGACCTTCAATGAGTTCAAACAGCGTACCGGGCACACGATTCTGGAGCGTTATGGCATGACCGAAACCGGCATGCTCGCGTCCAACCCGCTGCATGGGGATCGGATAGGCGGGTCTGTAGGACTACCTCTGCCTGGCGTGAGCTTGCGTGTGGTGGGTGAGCGGGGAGAGAGGCTTCCCCCGGATGGAATCGGCCATATTCAGGTCAAGGGTGACAATGTGCTTCAAGGCTACTGGCGCATGCCAGAAACGAACCAGGAAGAATTCACCGTCGATGGCTATTTCAAGACTGGTGATATGGGAAAAGTGGACACGCGCGGTTACCTATCGATAGTCGGGCGCTCAAAGGATCTCGTCATCAGCGGCGGCTTTAACGTCTATCCGAAAGAAATTGAGCTCCTGATCGACGAAATGCCCGGTGTGGCCGAATCCGCAGTGATCGGCCTACCCCATCCCGACTTCGGCGAGGCGGTAACGGCCATTATTGTGCCGAGAAAGGGTCATACTGGATTGACGGAGCAGGGCGTAATTGCCGCGCTTAAGCCGAAGCTGGCCAACTTCAAAGTGCCTAAACGTGTCTATTTTGTCGAGGATCTGCCACGCAACACTATGGGTAAAGTGCAAAAAAGCGAACTGCGCAAACGTTACTCGGCACTGTAGCGTTTAATCTCTTGAAATGGGGTGAATTGACACCCATCTTGCCATTACAAATGTTGTGTTTTAGGAACTTGCAATGATTGTTTTCAATCTGGCCTGCGCCCACAGCCACGCCTTCGAAGGCTGGTTCTCGTCCGCTGAGAATTTTGAGAAGCAGCAAACGTATGATTTAGTCTCATGTCCGATGTGCGGAGACACGCACATCGAGAAGGACTTTTCGGCGCCGCGGCTTAATCAGGTCCGAATATGGCAGCCGGTGGCTTGCCAATCCCACGATTAAATGCTTGCTCGCGATCGAGGTTACGATTGCAGGCTACAAAATGATATTTACCGCTTTCCTCTGAGCAGCTTGTTGCTTTAATTCCTTGTGAGGAGATGAGAATGTCGAACGCAGACGCGCCTTACTTTCAAAAAGCAAACAAACCACGTCCGAATTTCAATCCCGCGGGTACGGACTTTGACCCGGATGTTGCCTGGTGGCTCGCTGAATGTTCAAGGCTGGCCTACGAAAACAAGCGCCGCGTGTACAACGAGCTGGGACAGACCGGTTTCGATTCTGTCATCTTCTTCGATACGGTTGCGACTCAGGGCTACTTAGCCTCTCACCCAGGCACGGCCGGCCTGGGTCGCTTTGCGGTCCTTGCGTTTCGTGGCACGGAAAATGACTGGGCAGATATTTTAGCCGATGTGGCATTCTTCAAGTCGAAGCTACCGGATGAGCTGTATCCGGAATTGACTGCTTCGGGAACCGAGCAATCGAATACTTCGTACCGAGCTCATACAGGATTTATCTATGCGCTGAAAGTCGCATGGGGTGTGGCAATCGATGATATCCCGCCTAATAAAAATATGAAGTCGCCAAGATGGTACGGGGCAAAAGGCATAAGCGATGCGCTGTACGATATTGTAGAAGAAAACGATTGGCACAACGTCCCCATATTCATGACCGGCCACAGTCTGGGTGCAGCGCTCGCAACATTGACCGCATGCCCCCGGCCTCCCGCAGCGCTATACACGTTCGGATGCCCTCGAGTTGCCGAGGCGAAACTCGCGGAAACGCTTGACCAAAGGAGCATCCCGGTTTTCAGGGTAGTGAATTCGACAGATGTTGTACCCAGAGTGCCGTCTTCAATCTGGGGTTTCCGGCATTTTGGAAAGCTGGTCTACTTGACTAGGAAAGGGAAGTGCGTAGTAGGCAGAAAAGCGAAATTCCTATTTGTCATCGGCACGGTATTCACATGGATCGGGGTCATTTGCATGATTCTACCCTACAGCTGGGTCGCCGGTGGTCTGCGCCCAAAAATATTCTCCAATCACAAAATTAGTGAATATGTCCGAAAACTGGCATGAGACACATGAGTGAAGCGATGTCCGCTGCTGCCGACCAAATCAAGGTATTTAGAGGCGATATCACTGCCCTTACCGTGGATGCGATTGTCAACGCCGCGAACAATTCGCTGCTTGGCGGCGGCGGAGTGGATGGCGCGATTCATCGCGCGGCGGGGCCGCAACTGCTGGCTGAGTGCCGCACACTGGGCGGTTGCAAAACCGGTGCGGCGAAAATCACCAAAGGCTACCGCCTCAAAGCCAGGCATGTCATTCATACCGTAGGTCCGGTGTGGAAAGGCGGCGGAAGTGGCGAGCCGGAATTGCTGGTCTCATGCTATCGGGAAAGTTTCAGACTTGCCTTCGAGCATGGGATTCAATCCATTGCGTTTCCTGCGATCAGTTGCGGTGTTTATGCTTATCCCGTTGAGCACGCCTGCGCTATTGCAGTTGCTGAAACCGTGAAAGCATTGCAAGCTCGGCACTCATTGCAGCAAGTGTATTTCGTGTGCTTTGAAGAACGGGTGTATCAGGCTTATCTTGGTGAATTAGCTGGCGTTGCATGAAGCTCAAAATCAAGGTCGTGCCCAAGTCGTCGCGAAACAGTATCGCGGGATGGATGGGCGACACCCTCAAGGTATGCGTGAATGCCGCTCCTGAAAAAGGCAAAGCGAATCTGGCAGCACAGGAGATTCTCGCCGCTGCGCTGAGTTTGCCCAAGAATAAGGTACGTATCGTCGCCGGCCTTACCTCGGCGAGAAAACTCGTGGAAATCGGGGAATTAAGCGAAACGGAAATTAAGCAGAGGCTTTGCGCTGATTAAAGGGCTAAAAATCGCGCGGCTTGCGCGGTGTTTTGGAAAGCTCTCGGTCGTAAAGCCAGCGCGGAAGTATTTTCAGAATGCGCCCTAGGATTGCTATTTGCCACGGAATGACCAAAAACTTTCGTTGCCGTTCGACGGCGCGGATGATTTTTTTAGCCGCAACTTCGGCGCTGATGATAAACGGCATCGGGTAGGGATTATTCGCGGTCATCTGAGTGGCGATATAGCCCGGGCAAATCGTGAGCACTCTCACACCGCTGCCATGCAATTCCACCCGCAGGCTTTCCAGATAGCTAATCGCAGCAGCTTTGGAAGCCGAATAAGCCCCAACGCCAGGCAGGCCGCGGAATCCGGCGATGCTGGCAATGCCCACCAGCGTGCCGCGCTTATGCTCACGCATATGAGTGAGGAACGGCTGGAAGGTTTTCACCATTCCCATGACGTTGGTGTCGAGTATGGTCTGGAAAGCCTCCAGGTCTTGCGGGTGTTCAGTGAGAGTGCCGCCGCTTATGCCGGCATTGGCGATCACCACATCAGGACAATCGTGCTGTTTGATGAAATCGCCGGCCGCTTGTTGCATCGCCTGAGCATCACGCACATCAGCGGCATAAGCGAGGCAGGTGGTGGGAAGTACGTCCTTGAGTTGGGTAAGCGCTCCCGCGCGACGCGCAATCAAGCCAAGGATCGCACCCTGTTTTGCGTATTCACGCGCCAGCGCTTCGCCGATGCCGCTCGAAGCGCCTGTTATTACCACCTTGAGCGGCATTAGCGCTTGGAAGCCCGCTCCTGTCGCGCTTTGTTGATGAGCTCGTCGAGTACCTGCATGGCACTTTCATGCGAGCCGGTCATTCCGG
>DATDGC010000029.1:0-6489 GCA_036522275.1 Burkholderiales bacterium
TCGATTGATTGCCAGAAGGTTTTGCCGAGCCGGGTTTCGCCACCCTCCCAGACTCCGCCGATTATCTCCGCGCTCACCAAGGAATAAAGCACTGCATTTTGAACGCTCCGGTTCCAAATCCCGCTGTTATCGTAGTTCAAGCGGTGATCGATGCCACCCGCTAGGGCATGTGCGCTCCAGAATAAGAACGCATAAACGATCACTACTCGTACTGTACGCAAAACCATCATCGGTCTAGGTTATCAATGATTACCAAAAATTCCAGCCGGAACTTGGACGGCAATAATCCTAGTGTGTCGCGAGGCGGACAAGGGCATAAATGCCTCAAGTGATTGTATCACGGATAAATTGTTACAAAGGCAACTGCAGTTTCCTTAAACGTAAAATTGTAAAAGGTCCTGATTGTAAGCTATATTAAGAAAGTATCACTATCGTGTGCGAGGCGCAATTCAACATCCAACGACAGTTACTCAAACAGCCTGCATATCCGGCAATATTAATCTTAAGGAGGCAATATGGAAGGTAAACACAAACAGGTGACCGGGGAAACCCCGGCACAGCAAGGCGTAACACGCCGCCGCTTTATCAAGGCCTCCGGCGCGGCAGGGCTTGCCGCGAGCGTTGCACCGTTCATCATCGTGCGGCCAGCTCGCGCCGCTAAAAAGACTTTAAAGTTACTGCAATGGAACCACTTCGTTCCAGGTTACGACAAGTGGTTCGACAACACCTACACCAAGGAGTGGGGCGCGAAAAACGATACCGAGGTTATCGTTGATCATGTGGGCATACCGGCTCTGGCTCCGCGCGCTGCCGCCGAAGTCGGCGCACAGAAAGGCCACGACCTGTTCATGTTTTTGTCTCCGCCTCCCGCATATGAAGACCAGGTGATAGACCACAAGGAAATTTATCAGGAATGCGAGCGCAAGCACGGCAAACCGGTGCCGCTCGCCATCCGCAGCACTTACAATCCCAAGACCAAGAAGTATTTCGCATTTTCCGACAGCTATGTGCCCGATCCCGTGAACTGGCGCAAGGATTTGTATGACGCGGTCGGCGCCTCGGCGCCCAGCACCTGGGACGATGTGCGGGTCGCCGGGCGCAAAATCAAGGAGAAGTTCAATATTCCCGTCGGTATTGGTTTATCGGCCGAGCTCGACACAGCGATGGCGATGCGCGCCGCGCTCTATGCTTTTGGAGGCTCGATTCAGGACGAGAAAGCAAACGTGGTGTTGAACTCGAAGAACACGCTGGAGGCGGTCAAGTTCATTAAAGCCTTGTATCAGGAAACCATGACGCCTGAAGTGCTGGCCTGGGATCCGTCATCGAACAACCGGGCCATGCTGGCCGGCAAGATTTCGGTCGCGTTGAACGCCATTTCAATCACCCGCGAAGGCGAGAACAAGAACATACCCGGCACCGATAACATCTGGCTCGCAAAAGCCTTGGCCGGACCCACGCGCCGCATCGGTCTCGAGCACGTGATGGACTGCTACGTCATCTGGAAATTCGCCGACAACATCGATGGCGCGAAGAAGTTTCTCGTTGACTACATCGAAAACTTCCATCAAGGTTTCCTGGCCAGCGAGTTTTACAACTTCCCATGCTTTGCCAGCACCGTACCTGACATCGACAAGCTGCTTGCCAATGACTCCAAGGCGAAACCGAGCGATAAATACAAAGTGCTCGCCGACGTGCTCGATTGGGCGACCAATGTTGGATACCCCGGCTACGCCAACGCGGCGGAGGACGAGATTTTCAACACCTGGGTCATCAACACCATGTTCGCCAAGGCGGCAACCGAAACCGAGACGCCGGAAAACGCCATCAAGGCTGCGGACGAGCAGTGCAAGCGCATCTTCGAAAAGTGGCGTGAAAAAGGGCTGGTCTGACCATCCATTTCATCGCAACGCATCCTCGCAACCGCCGCACCCGTGCGGCGGTTGCGTTAATGCATCGGATAAAAAATAAATAATATGGCCACAGTCGAAGCGCGCTCCATTACCAAAAGTTTTGACGGCATTAACGCGGTAGACGGCATCAACCTGCTGGTGAAGGAAGGTGAATTCCTGGTATTACTCGGGCCTTCCGGCTCGGGGAAAAGTACGCTTCTACGCATGATTGCCGGCCTGGAAATTCCGACTGCCGGCGATATTCTCATCGGCGACAAAATTGTCACGCTGCTTCCGCCCAAGGCGCGCAACATTGCCATGGTATTCCAGAGCTACGCGCTTTATCCCCATCTTTCGGTGTTCAAGAACATTGCGTTTCCGCTCGAAAACATGGGGTTGGCAAAAGAGGCGACCCGAAAAAAAGTTGAACAGGCGGCATTGATGTTTGGCATCCAGCGTTTGTTGCAACGCAAGCCGCGTCAGCTCTCCGGCGGCGAGCGCCAGCGCGTGGCGCTGGCGCGCGCGGTGGTGCGCGAGCCGGTGGCGTTCCTGCTCGATGAACCGCTTTCCAATTTGGATGCGCAACTGCGGACTTCCGCGCGCGATGAGCTGCAGCAATTCCAGCGTCGCCTCGCAACCACCACCGTTTACGTCACCCACGACCAGATTGAAGCGATGGGGTTGGGTGACCGCATCGCGGTGCTCAATCATGGCAAGCTGCATCAGCTCGGCATGCCACTTGAAGTTTACGACGATCCGGCTGACACCTTCGTCGCCACGTTCATCGGCTCGCCGCCAATGAACCTAATCGAGCAGGACCGTACCATTATCGGCTTCCGTCCCGAGCACTTCCTGCCCAGAGAGGTGTATGGGGCAAGCAGTGGCGCCACTGTATTTCCATTCCGCGTGACGCGTGTTGAACATCTGGGTTCGGACAGGCTGGTGTATGGTGTTCTGGAGTCACCATTACCCTCCGCGAAAGTAATTTCCCGGCTGCCGTCCACGGTGGCGCTCCCGATCGAGAAAGGTAGGCGTTACGAATTTGTGGTGCGCGCCCACGATCTAAAGCATTTTGACCCCAAGAGCAGCTTGAAGATATCAGGCGGGCAGAACAAACTATGAGACAAGGCGCGGTTCTGCAAAGCGATAAACAGGAACAGGAAGCGTGGCTCGGGCGATTGATGCTCGCTCCCGCAGTCATTTACATCGCCGCGCTGGTGGGTTTTCCGTTCCTGCTCGCGATTTATTACAGCCTGAGCGACGCCACGGTGGGAAGCCAAACGCTGCATTTCGTGGGTCTCAGGAATTTCCAGCGTATCCTCGAAAACAGCACCTTTTGGACTTCGCTGCGCAATGCCCTGGTGTTCACCTTCGTCTCGCAACTGTTGGTGGTGATCCTCGGCAAGATACTGGCGATGGCCTTGTACAAGGATTTCCGTGGCAAATGGCTGGTGCGCTTTCTAATTCTGCTGCCGTGGGTCGCGCCGATTTCGCTCGGCAGTATCGGCTGGTTGTGGATTTTCGATCCCATATACAGCATCATCAATTGGACGGGACGGGCGATCGGTCTTTTCGGCCCCACTACCTGGCCGATCTGGCTCGGCCAGCCGAATCTGGCGATGGCCTCGGTGATCATGGTGGACGTATGGCGCTTGCTACCGCTGGCCACGGTCATCATCCTCGCCGGCTTATGCTCGATTCCGCAGGACATCCACGATGCGGCGGAGGTGGACGGCGCGAGTTTCTGGCGTCATCTCACTTACATCAACATCCCGCTGCTGATGCCGATCATGCTAGTCGCGCTCCTATTCGGCGTCGTGTTTACCTTTACCGACATGATTGTGATTTTCGTGCTGACCCGCGGCGGGCCGTATGACACGACGCAGGTGATTGCCAGCCTCGCCTATTTCACCGGCATCCAGGGCGGCGATCTCGCCGAGGGCGCGGCGATTTCGCTGTTCCTGTTTCCGCTCCTGGTTGCAGCCGCCGTATTTTTGCTGACGCTCGCCAAGCGTACCGAGGTGACCTGAATGCAACGGCTCAAAAACATTGGCGCGCGGATAGGCCATTTCGGAATCATCGCCGCGTTTACCGCGTTCACCGCGTTTCCGTTTTACTGGATGTTGATCACCACCTTCAAGCAAACCAATGATCTCATCAACACCAAAAACAACCCGTTCTTGTTCAACAGTCCACCCACCCTGGAGCATTTGCAGGTGCTGTTCGTGGATACCCAATACGGCCTGTGGATTTTCAATACGCTGGTGGTGGGCGTGGCGGTTGTCATTATCACTTTGCTGCTTGCAGTTCCCGCGGGCTACAGCCTGGCACGGCTCTCGGGACGCTGGGGCCAGCAACTCGCAATCGGCATTTTTCTGACTTACCTGGTTCCGCCGACGATATTGTTCATTCCGTTTTCGCGCATTGTCGCCGATTTGGGCTTGCAGGATTCGCTGTGGTCGCTGGTGCTGGTCTACCCCAGTTTTACTGTGCCGTTTTGCACTTGGCTGATGATGGGTTTCTTTAAGACCGTGCCCAAGGACATCGAGGAGGCGGCGATGATAGATGGCCTCAGCCGTTTCGGCGCTTTTCTCAAGGTGGTGGTGCCGATTTCCTCGGCGGGAATTCTCACAGTCATCATCTTCACGCTGACGCTGGTGATGCAGGAATTCGTGTACGCACTTACCTTCATCACGTCATCCTCGCAGCTCACGGTCAGCATCGGCGTGCCGACCTTCCTGGTGCGCGGCGACGTGTATTTCTGGGGCTCGCTCATGGGCGCGTGCCTGATTGTGAGCATTCCCATCGCCATACTGTATAATTTCTTCGTAGACCGCTTTGTGGCGGGCTTTACCGTGGGAGCCGTAAAATAGTGGCAAGCGCAAAACGTTTCGCCTTCCTGCTTTGCCTGGCGCTGCTTTTTCCGGGCAACAGCCGAGCTGTGCCGCTGAATCCGGAAATCGAAGCCTTCATTAGCGAGATGGCGGAAAAACATCATTTCAATCCGGGCGAGCTGCGCCGAATTTTCAGCGAGGTAAAACCGCAGCCGGAGGTGTTGAGGGCCATTTCCGTGCCCGCCACCGCGGTGCCGTGGAATGAGTACCGCGCATTATTCATCAATCCGACGCGCATCGCCGACGGCGTCAAATTCTGGGACGACAACGCCGAGGCACTTTCGCGAGCGCGTCAACAATACGGCATACCTGAAGAAATTATCGTTGCAACCATCGGCGTGGAAACACGTTACGGCAGGAACACCGGCTCATACCGCGTGCTGGATACACTCACCACGCTGGCGTTTGATTACACGCAGCGCGCCGCTTTCTTCAAGCGGGAGCTTGAACAATTCCTGCTGCTGGCGCGCGAAGCGCGAATTGACCCATTAAGCATCAAAGGTTCTTATGCGGGGGCGATGGGAATACCGCAATTCATTCCCAGCGTCTACCGGCGTTACGCGGTGGATTTTGATGGCGACGGCAAATCCAATCTATGGAAAAGCCCCGCCGACGCCATCGGCAGCATCGCCAATTACTACAAGGTTTACGGCTGGAGGCCCGATGAGCCGGTCGTGGTGAGCGCGAAGGTGAGCGGTGATGAATTCATGCCCTTGCTGTCGCAAAACGTCAAGCCGCACACGCAAGTGGCCGAATTGCAAAAAATCGGCGTCACTCCCGAGCAGGAACTTCCCGAGGAAAATCTTGCGAGCTTGTTTGCCTTAGGGGAGGGTGATGAAGCGCAGTACTGGCTTGCGCTCAGCAATTTTTACGTGATTACCCGCTACAATCGCAGCGTGTACTACGCCATGTCGGTGTATCAATTGAGCTGTGAGATCCGCGAGACGCGAGAGACTCGAACCGCAGCGAAATAATTAATCCGAACGCTTGCGCGCGAGCAGGTGTATCAGCGGCTCGTAGGCGGTGTCGCGTGAAAAGCGCAGGCAGGCGATGACGGTGGCGAGCAGGGTGAACCCCAGCAGCACTGCGATATCAACCGGCAAGCTGAAGTCAGCGTTGAACGAGGTTGCGCTGATTCCCAGTACCGCGTGCTTGAGCAAATCCACGCCATAGGTGTAAGGATTAATAGTCGCGACAAAACGCAGCACGCTCGGCAGGTGCTGCACCGGGTACAGTGAACCTGAGAGAAAGAACACCGGGAAAATCACCAGGTTCATCATCACCGCGAAATTATCGAGTGTGCGGGTCCACGCCGCAATCAGCATACCCATGCTGGAGCAGGCGAGAGAAGTGGCGACGATGCCCACAACCAGCAGCGGCAAGACCACGCCGTTTTTCAGATAGCCGAGCACAGAAAGCAGCACCAGCACCAGAAGCGCCTGGATCGCCGCGGCAAGCGCAGCGCTTAAAGTCTTGGCAATCACAATCCAGTAATGCTCGATCGGCGCAATCACCAGCATGCGCATCACCCCCGATTCCTTGTCGTACACCGTAGAGAGCGCGGCAAGCATGGCGCCGAACAGCATGGACATGCCGAGCACCCCCGGCACCAAAAAGTACTGGTAGCTCAAATTGCCGGAGCGGCCGAGCATGGCATCAAAACCCGCGCCGATTACCAGCAGCCAGATCATCGGCCGCACCATCGC
>DATDGC010000030.1:0-6873 GCA_036522275.1 Burkholderiales bacterium
GGAGGCAAGAACAGTGCCTGGGATTACGGTGGACGAGGGGACATCACCGTTAATGCAGATAGCCAGAAACTCGGATGGTGGCCCGGAGGATTTGCGAACCTGGAGATCGAGGGTAATTTTTCCAGCTCCGTCAACCGCAATACCGGAGCGCTCATGCCGGTGAATACCAGTCAGCTCTTTCCAGAGCCAGGCAGCGACAACTTTAATGTGTCCGCATTGAATTTTGCCCAGTTCCTTTCGCATTATTTTGGCGTGACTGTAGGCAAGTATGCCACCATCACCCCCACCTCAGGCGATATGAATGAGTTTGCTCACGGCAAAGGTGATACCCAGTTCATGAATGCGGCATTCAATTTTAATCCGGCCATACTAGTGACGGTACCGTACTCGACGCTGGGCGCAGGGGCGATCTTACTGCCGACCGCAGATCCCAAGCAGGCCATCGTAACTTTTTTCGTTCTTCAAACCAACGGAAGTTCGGAAACCAGCGGCTTTAATGATTTGGACGCCAACAAATTAACTTTTGCAGGCGAAGGCCGGGTCAAGACGGATTTTTTCGGGCTCACCGGACATCAGCTTGCCGGTGCCACGTATTCGAATAAAACCTTCACTTCGCTTGATCAAAGCCTACGCTTTATTATCGAGAACCGAGCGATCGAACAGAAGGATCGTTCGTGGTCCGTTTACTATAACTTTGATCAGTATTTTTATGAGCCCAACAAAGGCTCAGGTCAAGGTGTCGGCGTGTTTGGACGGTTCGGAACCTCAGACGGCAATCCTAACCCCATACACTACTATTACAGCTTGGGAGTCGGCGGCAAAGGAATTTTTCCCGGCCGGCCCATTGACCGGTTCGGATTAGGGTACTACTACGTTAAAGTCAGCAATATTAACCTTCAGGGCGTGCTTCTTGATCCCCGGTTGTTGGATGCGACATTTTTGAGAAATGAGTATGGATTCGAGGCTTTTTATGATATTGCCCTGACGCCGTGGATGCAGCTCACTCCTGACATACAGGTCATCAGACCGGCTCAGAAGAATGTAATCACCATCATTCCCCCCAGTCGGCAAAGCATAGATACAGCGACCGTCGTCGGTGTCCGGCTCCAGATGCAATTCTGATTCCATCTTCTTGCGATGTCTTCGAGCAAACGCAATCCGGTCAAACTAGTTGTCAATGCTGTGAACCTTATGGACCACGGCGACGAGAATGGCCGTTGACCAGCCAAACATCAACATGGCGGTCAGCGCTTCAAATCCTTCGAGACCTTGCCAGCGTCCGGGCAGCATGATGTTGCTGGCGCCCAATGTAGTGTAACTTTGTACCGAGAAGTACATCGCTGTCTTGATGTTCTGAATCATGTCGGTCAGGTAGTAGAACTCGGCCCAGATGATGATCTCGAAATAGTGCGTCGTCAGCATGATCGCAACGATAACGACCAGGAGTATTGTGCGTCGTACCGAGCGCATGCTTACGGATGCTCCGAAGCGCTTGAAATAACTGCGCACCAGGCCCATTCCGAACCCATGGCAGATAACGGTGAGGCTCATTGGAATCAGCGCCGTCAGAAATTGCTCGGTGTATTGGAAATGCAGTTCTGAAAAAAATCTCGCGATGGTTTCCAGCATTGCTCATCTCCCCAATATGATTTTGCCGAGCAACAGTTTTACCACAAACCAACCCGCAGGAGTATTTATCCCAGCCGAGTGAGTTCGCATGATCTGAGATTATAGGAGGCGCAACTTAGCATAATTCTCGGAGCTGTACTACTTTCCTCGCTTATGATGCCCAGAACAATAAACCGGGCGGGGAGGGGTTCATGCACTCAGTAAATCACCCTGACTTTAACTTGACAAAATCCCAGGTTTGCAAGATTATTTCCTGATGGAAAAGCAACCCGGCCAAGCAGAAAAACAGCACGAATTACGCGCGTTCCTGTTCCTGACCGTAGTCACCGCTCCATTGCTGTCGGTCCTGGTGGTGAGTGGTTATGGTTTCCTGGTCTGGATGTATCAAGCGTTTATTGCCGGGCCGCCAACCGGCGGTTGATGTCTGCCCACACATTAATAATTTAGCATGGTGAATAAAGAGCTGCATATCGCCGGGGTTCTCGTGCATGGCAAGGTTAATCTACTGACGGCGATACGCGGCGAGATAGCGGCGTTGCCTGGTGCAGAGGTTCACGGCGCGAGCGAGGATGGCAAGCTGGTCGTCACGCTGGAGATGCGGGATTCGACCGCGGTGCTCGATCACATCAACGCAATCAATCAGATCAGGGGCGTGATTTCGGCCACCCTGGTCTATCAACACAACGAGTCCCTGGATTCAATGCAGGAGGAGCTGGATTATGGCAATCACGCGCCGTGACTTCATCAAACAGATGGCGGCGACGACTGTAGCATCGGTTGCGGGCATCCAGTTGCCGGCAACGGCTGCAAACGTCATCACCGAGAGTGCCTATACCAAGCT
Organism: Burkholderiales bacterium; assembly: GCA_036522275.1. Lineage (GTDB taxonomy): Bacteria > Pseudomonadota > Gammaproteobacteria > Burkholderiales > JAHFRG01 > JAHFRG01. The sequence goes on from DATDGC010000030.1 coordinate 2,471, forward strand.
CAAGTGGTCGAAAGCGCCGTGCCGTTTCTGCGGTGTCGGCTGCGGGGTCAATGTCGCCGTCATGGACGGCAAGGTGGTCGCAACGCACGGCGACATCAACAGCGAAGTCAACCGCGGGCTCAATTGCGTCAAGGGCTATTTCCTGTCGAAAATCATGTACGGTAAGGACCGGCTGACCAAGCCGTTGCTGCGCATGAAGGGCGGCAAGTACGACAAGAACGGCGAGTTCACCGAGGTTTCGTGGGATCGTGCATTCGACGTGATGGCCGAGAAGTTCAAGCAGGCGCTCAAGGACAAAGGTCCGACCGCAGTCGGCATGTTCGGCTCAGGGCAATGGACTGTGTGGGAGGGTTACGCGGCGGTGAAACTGATGAAGGCGGGCTTTCGCTCCAATAACATCGATCCCAACGCGCGGCATTGCATGGCGTCTGCGGTGGCAGGTTTCATGCGCACGTTCGGCATGGACGAGCCGATGGGTTGTTACGACGACATCGAGCAGGCGGACGCTTTCGTGCTGTGGGGCTCGAACATGGCCGAAATGCATCCGATCCTGTGGACGCGCGTCACTGACCGGCGCCTGAGCGCGCCCAAAACCCGTGTCGCAGTACTGTCGGTGTTCGAGCATCGCTGCTTTGATCTCGCCGATGTCCCGATTGTATTTAAGCCGCAGACCGATCTCGCGATACTCAATTACATCGCCAATTACATCATCAAGAACAACAAGGTCAATCACGATTTCGTCAACAAGTACACGGTGTTCCATTAGGGCAATGACGATATTGGTTATGGTTTGCGCCCTGAGAATCCGTTGCAAAAACAGGCGAAGAACGCCGGTGACGCGGGAGGTTCCAAGCCGATCAGCTTCGACGACTACGCGCGTTTTGTCGCCAAATACGACGCCGCTTACGTTACCAAGCTATCGGGCGTGCCGAAAGACAAGCTCGACCAGCTGGCCAAGCTATATGCCGATCCCAAAGTGAGGGTGATGTCGTTCTGGACCATGGGTTTCAACCAGCACACACGCGGCTCTTGGGCCAACAACCTGGTTTATAACCTGCACCTGCTTACAGGAAAAATCTCGACTCCAGGCAACAGCCCATTCTCGCTTACTGGGCAACCATCGGCGTGCGGCACCGCGCGCGAAGTTGGGACGTTCTCCCACCGTCTGCCAGCGGACATGGTGGTGACCAATCCCAAGCACCGCGAAATCGCGGAGAAGATCTGGAAATTGCCCGAGGGCACGATCCCGGACAAGCCCGGCTATCACGCGGTGCTGCAGAACCGCATGTTGAAGGACGGCAAGCTAAACGCGTATTGGGTGCAGGTCAACAACAACATGCAGGCGGCGGCGAATCTGATGCAGGAGACCTATCCGGGTTACCGCAATCCTGCAAATTTCATCGTGGTGTCCGACGCCTATCCGACGGTGACGACGCTGGCCGCGGATCTGATTTTGCCGACAGCGATGTGGGTGGAAAAGGAAGGCGCTTACGGCAATTCCGAGCGCCGCACGCAATTCTGGCACCAGATGGTGGATGCGCCGGGGGAGTCGCGCTCCGATCTCTGGCAGGTGGTGGAATTCTCCAAGCGCTTCAAGATGGAAGAGGTGTGGCCCGCGGAACTGCTGGCGAAGAAGCCAGAGTACAAGGGCAAGACGCTCTACGACGTACTGTTTCGCAACGGCCAGATCGACAAGTTTCCGTTGTCGCAAATTGATCCCGATTACAACAACTCGGAAGCAAAGCATTTCGGGTTTTATATTCACAAAGGACTGTTCGAGGAGTACGCCGAATTTGGCCGCGGTCACGGGCACGATCTCGCACCGTTCGACATGTATCATGAAACGCGCGGCTTACGCTGGCCGGTGGTGAACGGCAAGGAAACGAAGTGGCGTTACCGCGAGGGCACCGATCCCTATGTGAAGGCGGGTAGCGGCGTGCAGTTCTATGGCAATGCCGACGGCAAGGCGAAGATTTATGCGCTGCCGTACGAACCGCCGGCCGAGTCGCCGGACAAGGAATATCCATACTGGCTGTCGACCGGGCGCGTGCTTGAGCACTGGCACTCGGGCTCGATGACGCGGCGCGTGCCAGAGCTCTATCGCGCGTTTCCTAATGCGGTGTGTTACATGCACCCGGATGACGCCAAGGCGCTCAACGTGCGGCGCGGCAGCGAGATCAAGCTCGTTTCGCGGCGCGGTGAAATGCTCACGCGGGTCGAGACGCGCGGGCGCAACCAGCCGCCGCGCGGACTCGTGTTCGTCCCGTGGTTCGATGCCAGCCAACTCATCAACAAGGTGACCCTCGACGCCACTTGCCCGATCTCGTTGCAGACCGACTACAAGAAGTGCGCAGTCAGAATCGTGAAAGTCTAGGAGCGCGCCATGATCAGATTAATCTCGCTCGCAGTCATGACACTGGTTGTAGTGGCGCCGTGCGCGGCACAGGGCGTGGTCGATTCGATGCGCGGGGCCACACCCATCGTCGACGAGCCCAAGCTGCCGCCGCTCGGCAACCCCGAGAACAAGGACCTCAAGCGCGAGCGATCGTATGCAATGCAGCCGCCGACCATCCCGCACAAGATAGACAACTACCAGGTCGACCTCAACGTCAACAAGTGTCTGACCTGTCACAGCAGGGGCCGGGCGGCGCAAGCGCAGGCCGTCGCCGTGAGCGTGAGTCACTACATGGACCGCGACGGCAACTTCCTCGCGGAGGTCTCCCCGCGCCGCTACTTCTGCGAGCAATGCCACGTCGTGCAGATGGATGCGAAGCCGCTGGTGGACAACACGTTCCAGGATGTGGATGTGCTGTTGCAGGGCTCGCGTTCGCCACAGAAGAGCGGCAAGAAGAAGTAACGGGCATGGTCGAGCTCGTCAAGCGCTACTGGAGCATCCTCAACAGTCGCAGCGCCCATTTCAGCCTCGGCTTTCTGACCGTCGGCGGATTTGTCGCGGGCATCGTGTTCTGGGGCACATTCAATACCGGCATGGAATTCACCAACACCGAGGTGTTCTGCACCGGATGCCATGAAATGCGAGAAAACGTCTACGCCGAGTTGAAGAGCACGATCCATTTCACTAACCGTTCTGGGGTGCGCGCCAAGTGCTCCAACTGTCACGTGCCGCATGACTGGACCGACAAGATGGCGCGCAAGATGCAGGCGTCAAAGGAAGTCTGGGGCAAGATTTTCGGCACCATCAACACGCGCGAGAAGTTTCTCGACAAGCGGCTCGAGCTGGCGCAGCACGAATGGGCGCGCATGAAAGCCAACAATTCGCTCGAGTGCCGCAATTGTCACGAGTTCGAGTACATGGACTTCACCCGGCAAAGCAAACGCGCGGCCGACAAGCATTCGACGGTGCTTGAGAGCGGCGAGAAAACGTGCATCGACTGCCACAAGGGCATCGCGCACAAGCTGCCGAATATGGCGGAAGTAGAATAAGGGCCAGTCCACGACCCCGCGGATCGATTTGCTCGCCAGCGAAAGAACGCGGCTCTTGAACTTAAACGCCGAGCCATCGTGTACACCAGCCGCACCGCGCTTATGACAAGCAGACACTCCAGTCTGCCAACTGACCGAGGAGGATAATTCGTCGTGCCGATCATAAGGTTTCGCCCGCGCTTGGCGCAGATACTTCAGCAGCGTTGTTTTTTTCTATTCCTAGCGTTGCTCGCTTTGCTGATCGCGATTCCATTCCTGGGCGATACCGTCCACGGCCGCCTGATAATTGGTTTCTTCAACGTCACCGTTCTAGTGACCGCGGTCGCTGCGGTTGCGAGCTCCAGGCTGTCGTTTGTCATTGCCATTTTCCTGGGTTTGGCGATGCTGCCCCTTCAGTTCCTGGCGCTGCAGTCGGGCTTGCCGGGGCACTTCGCGTTGTTTTGGGGTTTTGGCGCGGCCTTCTACGGTTTAACCCTCGTCCATCTCCTCAATTACGTGTTGCGCCGGGATATGATGACTGCCGACAAGCTGTATGGCGCTGTTGCCGCATACATAATGATCGCGATATTGTGGGCATGCTTATACGGAGTGCTGCAATATTTCTACCCCGGCGCATTTAATTTCAATGGGACGCCAAAAGCTCTCAACCTGGCGGAACTGGTCTATTTCAGCTTCACCGCTCTTACGACCGTTGGTTTCGGTGACATTGCTCCTGCGGTGATCCAGTCCCGCTTCCTGACAATCCTGGAGACGGTGACAGGCGTGATGTACGTGGCTATATTGATCGCGCGCCTGACCGGAGTCTATCCGGTTGTGGTAAAGAAGCCATGATGCACGCGGCATTTTCCCTCACCGGCTAGGCATCTTCCAGCTACTGCCCCTTTGACTGAAGTTTTTCAATCTTTGTCCCGCCCGTGAAAATGAGGGAGTACAACTCGCGCTCGCCGACCGCTCGGCTG
>DATDGC010000031.1:0-2085 GCA_036522275.1 Burkholderiales bacterium
ATGCGTGAATTATAGCATTTCGGAAAAAAAGGTGGCGCGGCCGACAGACAAGAGGGGAAAATCACTTTGAAAAAGGGTTCGTCAGTAGAATCTGTGGGCGGCGTAAGGTTCTGGCAGCTTTCCGAGGGCGTGGTAGAGGGCGATTTCGGTGATGCGGAAGGTGCGGAATCCGTAGGCTTTTCGCATAGTGAGTTTGGCTTTGTTGTTGAGGCCCTCGACGACGCCGCTGGAGAACTGTTTTCTGGCGCGGAAATAATTGAGGATGAGGTCGCGGTGGCCGCGCAGGGTCTTGGCGACCTTCTTCATCGGATCGATGCGCGAGCGCATGACCTGTTCGCACCAATCGTCGAGGAATTTGGCGGCCCAGGTCGGCGAGTTGTATTCCCAGAATTGCTGAAAGCCTTCCTTGAGCAGGTAGGCGCGCACGGTCTTGAGATTGTAGCGCAACAGATCGCGCAGCCGAAAGCGTTGCCGACTGGTGAGGTTGGTTTTGCGCTTGAGCACGCACCACCTCGTCTTCTTGAGCACCGGCTGGTAGCCGTCCTGGGCTAGCCGGCGGGCTTCGGCGGCGCGCACGTCATCGAGGGCTTCGTTCATTTTGGCGACGATGTGGAAGCGATCGAGGATGTTGACGGCGTTGACGCAGCGCTCGCGGATCACCCTCAGGTACGGCTTCCACATGTCCGAGCAGACGAATTCGATGCCGTCGGACAACGGCTTGCCGATCATGGTGAAGAACTGCTCGAAACTCTCCACGGTGCGGTCCTTGCCGATCCACAACAATCGGATGCAGCCCTGCTCGATCTGATAGACCAGGGTGAGGTACTTGTGGCCTTTGGCATACTGGATCTCATCGACGCCGATCGCCTGGATCGCCCCGAGATGGCGGTGTTCGAGCCCCCACGCCACCACATATTCCACCGCCTGGCAGACCTTGTCCCAACTGGTGCGGAACGCCACGGCGGTTTCCTGCCAGGACAGCTTGCGTGCCCAGTGGGCGAGAAACAGCATATAGGCCTTGGTGAGCTGGTGCTTGCCGCTCGCCCATGGCAGCTCTTCGACCCGCACCCCGCAGGCCCTGCAATCGACGCGCCGCATGCGGTAAAGCAGCAGCACCATGAAGCCCCAGAACGGGACGAATTCGAAGCGGCGCAGGCCGAGGTGATCATAGCCGGCGGCGGGCCGATGGCAGCCCGAGCATACCGGCTTTGCGCCGCGGCGCGGTCGCACGTCAATCTCGATGAGGCCGCGTTGCGGGCACAGCCGCGCCGTCTGGTAGACGAAGCCCGGAAAGTGATGGCAATGGTTGAGGAGGGTGATCAGCCGCATGCGAGCAAGGTCCAGAGCAAATGCCAGGTCGATGGCCGGTTCGCAATCCGTCTTGGCCGCCGGACCGGTATCCGCGGATGAACTCGCGGCCTACTGCCCTGACCTTGATCAATGGCCAACAAGCTGGATGTATGAAGAGCGTGATGTGGTGCCCGGCCGGCAGATGGTGGAATGCTTCAAGCCGTTCTTGCGCCATCTGCTGAGCGGGGGACTGTCGCGCAAAACGCTGCGCCGGCATCGCGACAATCTGTGGCTGCTGGGCGGCGCGTTGATCCGGGACCTCCATGAGTCTCCTCGGCTGAGAAAACGGCCGATCGACCAGGTCGTGCTCCAAGCTCTCGACGAGGAAGGCGGACCGCTGATCTCCCACGCTGGCGCCGACGACGACCAGCAACGCTCCTTCGACGCGACCTGTCGAAAGTTCTATCGCTTCCTCACCGACCGCAACAGTTCATACGGCTCATAGACAGCCGGGGCTGTGGATATGTGGACAACGCTGAAGAAGCGTTGCCCACATGCCCACAGCCCCAACAAATGCAAATGCCAACCACGGAATAATATCGACCAGGAAGCAGCGCTCGCTTCACCTCATAGCGCACATCATTCGCAAGCGCCGAGACAATCCGCCCACAGATTCCCCCGAGGAGGCCCAAAATCCTCAATGCTGCTTCGAAAAAAAACGAATCCCTTATCCTGTGGTCTGGGAGCCCGATCGTTCCCGAGTCCAAGTTGTGGAGTTCGGCATCTATTATCTCT
>DATDGC010000032.1:0-19801 GCA_036522275.1 Burkholderiales bacterium
GCGGACGTTTGACTGGACCTACGTCATCAGCTTGGGAAGCCTTTGTTCTACATTGAACTACACCCGAGATGGAAATTATTTTACGACAATTTCCCATATCTCCAGACACTGCGATGCGGTTATAGGAGGGCCCGAAAAGCAATCAGGACACTCGAGCCAACAGCTACATCGCCGCGGCGAGGAAAAAGAATCTCAACCTCGACAGGCCACGTAATAGAGTCATCACCGAGTGGTATAATTTAATTGTAAGTTGCAAGTTCCTATCCCTCACCATTCAGCAGGAGAACGCCATGATGACCCGTGACGAATATGTGCAGAAACTGAAGACACAACTCGACCAATGGAACAGCGAAATCACCAAGTGGGAAGAAAAAACCAAGTCTGCCCAGACGAAGATGAAGGGGGATTATGATAAGCAGCTCAAGGCCTTCCGCTCACGCCGCGACGAGGCGATGACCCAGCTGCGACAGGTTCAGGCAGCCTCAGGCGAGGCGTGGACTGAAATGATGCGCGGCGCCGACGAGGCGTGGGCAAGGTTGCGCGAAGCGTTCACCAATGCGCGCTCGCATTTCGATAAAAAATAACCGGGAAATAAGCGAAGCTCTTCCGGTCATCGGCCGCAGGTTCTGTTCAGCGTCCGCGCCCTCGTGGGACTTAATCAAAGGTTCCCTAGGCGGGTGCACGGCACGGGAAAGGTGCTGGAGCGGGTGATGGGAATCGAACCCACGTCTAAAGCTTGGGAAGCTTTCATTCTACCATTGAACTACACCCGCGTGATAGAATCAAATCTTACCTGAATTTAAGCGTGCATAGAAAGTGATTGCACTGACCATCAACGGTGTATCGCACCGTTTTGAAGACGCCCAGAATGTGGCACATCTGCTCGAGTGCTTGCATCTTAAAGGCAAGCGCCTAGCGCTGGAAAAAAACGGCGAGATCGTTCCGCGCAGCCGTTTCAAGCAGGAAATGCTTTATGACGGCGACAGGCTGGAAATCGTCATCGCCGTCGGCGGAGGTTAAACTGCGGTGAAGAGTGAGGTGTGAGGAGTAAGGAGTAGACACCCGTGACTTAACACCTCACCCCTTACCCCTCACTCCTTACGAATTCAATATGGACAATTTAGTTATCGCCGGTAAAGCCTATACTTCCCGCCTGCTTGTGGGCACCGGCAAATACAAGAATTTCGCCGAGACGCGCGCCGCCATCGAAGCAAGCGGCGCGCAAATCGTTACCGTGGCCATCCGCCGCACCAATATCGGCCAGAACCCCAACGAACCAAACCTGCTGGAGGTCATTCCGCCCTCCCGTTACACCATTCTGCCCAACACCGCGGGCTGTTACACAGCTGATGACGCAATACGCACGCTGCGCCTGGCGCGCGAACTGCTCGATGGCCACGATTTGGTTAAATTGGAAGTACTGGGCGACCCGCACACGCTTTATCCCAACGTGGTGGAGACCCTGAGCGCAGCAGATAAGCTGGTTAAGGAGGGCTTCAAGGTAATGGTTTACACTTCGGATGATCCGATTATCGCCAAGCAACTTGAAGAAATCGGTTGCGTCGCGGTGATGCCATTGGCATCGCTGATCGGCTCGGGAATGGGTATCCTCAACCCGTATAATCTGCAAATCATCATTGAAAATGCCAAGGTGCCGGTGCTGGTGGATGCGGGAGTCGGCACCGCCTCGGATGCGGCGATCGCCATGGAGCTGGGCTGCGACGGCGTGCTGATGAATACCGCGATTGCCGCCGCGCAGAATCCGGTGCTGATGGCTTCCGCCATGAAAAAAGCCATCGAAGCCGGACGCGAAGCGTATCTCGCTGGGCGCATGGCGAAGAAACTTTATAGCGCCGTCCCCAGTTCGCCAACCACTGGCATGATCGCAGCCGGCGGCAAAAACCAAGCCGCATAAATTGGGCTGCTGGTCGCCGCCTGCTGCGACCGAATCCCAAAAATTCTGAAGTGTCCCAATGCGTCCCATCCGCAGCTTCGTTCTCCGTCAGGGCAGGATTTCAAAAGCCCAAAGCCGCGCTTACCAGGAACTGCTGCCGAAATACAGCATTCCCTACTCGGAAAGCCCGCTGGATTTGGACCAGATATTTGGGCGCGATGCACCTAAAATCCTGGAAATCGGCTTTGGCATGGGCGAAACCAGCACGGCCATCGCGCAGGCAAATCCGCAAAACGATTATCTGGGGATCGAAGTGCACACGCCCGGGGTGGGCAGCCTGCTGAAGCAGATTGAGGCCGCGCGCCTAAGCAATCTCCGCATCATCCAGCATGATGCAGTGGAAGTGCTGAAAAACATGATTCCGCCCGTCTCGCTTGCCGGAGTGCACATTTTCTTTCCCGACCCCTGGCCGAAAACACGCCATCACAAGCGGCGCCTGATCCAGCCTGAATTCATATCGCTGCTGTGCGAACGGCTCAAAGCAGGCGGCTATCTCCACGTCGCGACCGACTGGAAGGATTACGCAGAACATATTCTGTCGGTAATGAGCAGCGAGCCACGGCTCGCCAATACGGCGCAAGATTATGCGCCGCGTCCGGAATACCGTCCGCTCACCAAGTTCGAGCTACGCGGGTTGAAGCTCGGACACCCGGTGTGGGATTTAGTCTTTAAAAGAATCCAGGACATTCAAAATAACAACGAAGCGAATTGACGTACCCCCTGTGAGTCGCCGAGTAGCGGAGCTTGGGCGGGAGAAGTCGGCGAGCACTGTCCGAGCGCGCAGCGCGAGTTGCGCAGCCGCCCGCCTAAGCGAGCAGCGCAAGGGAATCCAAAGGACGGCGAACCGGGGGCTGCCGCGACACGGTCAGCGAAGCTTGGGGTGCGGGAGCGGCAACAATAGCGCCCTATTTCACGATTGTTTATTGCGGCAGCTTGCGCCCCTTCCCGCTCCACGCTGCGCGAGTCCGAGTCCGGGGCGCCTTTTCTTTGGTGACTTTCTTTGGCCGGGCAAAGAAAGTCACCCGCTGCCGGGCGGTCCCGGCTCTTAGATGAAAATCTGCAAAAGGTCATTCAGAAACCGCTGCCCGCGAAGTGTAGGAGCGATTTTTCGATGATCGCGAACGATCAAACCGCGCTGTTCAGCGACACCCAGTCGCTCCTGCAGCAGTGTGATTGGAAGGCCGGTGCGCTCTTCAAATAAACTGGCGGGAAAACCGTCAATCAAGCGCAGCGCGTTCATCATGAATTCAAAGCCGAGGTCGCGCACTTCTACTTCATTTTCCTGTTGCATCGCCTTGCCCTTTATACCCTGCTCCAGGTATTCCTTCGGCTGCTTGTAACGCATCTGGCGGATTATCTTTTGCGCAGAGCTGATTTTGCTGTGCGCGCCGGCGCCGATGCCGAGATAATCGCCGAAGAGCCAATAGTTCATATTGTGCCGGGACTGAAAACCCTTCTGCGCAAAAGCGGAAGTCTCGTAATGCTCGTAGCCGTGCGCAGCCAGCGTTTGCTCTATCGCCTCCTGCATTTCAGCGCTTGACTCGTCGTCTGGCAATTGCGGGGGGCGGCGGTGAAACAGCGTGTTGGGTTCGATGGTCAGGTGGTAGGCAGAAATATGCTGCGGGGCAAACGCCATCGCGGTTTCGATATCCCGCCGCGCCTCTTCCACGTTTTGCCCGGGAAGCGCATACATCAAATCAAGATTGATGTTATCGAAATAAGTTTGTGCGATTTCGATAGCGCGGCGCGCATCAATGTCATCGTGAATCCGCCCCAGCGCTTTGAGATGCCGGGAATTGAAGCTCTGCACGCCGATTGACAGGCGATTGATTCCCGCAGCGCGGAAAGCGGCGAATTTTGCCGCTTCAAACGTGCCGGGGTTGGCCTCCAGTGTGATTTCGGCGTAGGCATCCACAGACAGGCGCGCGTGCAGCGCAACGAGAATCGCGTCAATGCTTTCTGCGCTCAGCAGGCTCGGCGTGCCGCCGCCGAAAAATACGCTGTGGATTTTGCGCCCCCGGATTTGCGGCAGCGCCGATTCCAGGTCCACCACTAGCGCTTCGACATACTGCCTTTCAGGCGGCTCCTCATGAATCTCATGTGAATTAAAGTCGCAATAGGGACATTTCTTCATGCACCACGGAATGTGAATATAGAGCGCGAGCGGCGGCAACGCGCGCAAGCGCGGTGAGGAGTGAGGGGTAAGGGGTGAGGAGTAAACCCTGACCTCTGAATTCTGTTGTTCTCGTATTTCACTTCTCATGCCTTACTCCTTACAAGCAGCTTGCAGCATGGCCGCAAGCTGCTTGAGCGCCTGACCGCGGTGGCTGATTTGGTTTTTCATTTCCGGCGGCAGCTCCGCTGCGGTCTTGCCAAGCTGCGGCAGATAAAACAGCGGATCGTAACCAAACCCGCCTTTACCGCGCGGTTCATGCAGGATTTCGCCCTGCCATTGCGCTTCGGCAATCAAGGGCTGCGGGTCGTCGACGTGACGCACCAGCACCAGCACGCAGTAGTAATGCGCCTTGCGATCGGTTGTGGAATGGAGCACCTGCAAAAGTTTTAGATTGTTGCGCTCATCGGATTTCGACTCGCCGGCGTAGCGCGCGGAAAGCACTCCGGGCCCGCCGTTCAGAACATCCACGCAAATCCCCGAATCGTCGGCGAGCGCCGGCAATCCGCTGTATCTGCTGGCATGGCGCGCTTTGTCGAGCGCATTTTCCATGAAATTCGCATGCGGCTCGTCCGCCTCGGAAATATTAAAAGCAGACTGCGGCACAACCTCAATTTTGAGCGGGGCAAGCAGCTCCTTAATCTCGCGCAGCTTGCCAGGGTTGTTGCTGGCTATGACGAGTTTTTTCATGGATTAGAACTTGTTAACCGCTGAGGACGCAGAGAAAGGCCAACTCAATCTTTTAACCGCCGATGAACGCAAATAAACGCAGTCCATACGATTTCATTCAGGATAAATTGTGGTTTCATCGGCGACTATCGGCGTTTATCGGCGGTCAGGATTAATTAGTTTTGCCTTCCTCCGCGTCCTCCGCGGTAAAAGCTTTACTTAACTTTCAAAGCGGCTTTCTGTTTGGCGATAAGCTGTTTGACCCCGGATTGCGCCAGATGGAGCATGGCATCCATCTGCTCGCGGCTGAACGGCTCGCCTTCGGCGGTGCCCTGCACTTCGACCAGGCCGCCGCTTCCAGTCATCACCACGTTCATGTCGGTATCACAAGCCGAATCTTCCCGGTAATCGAGATCGAGCACCGGCCTTCCTTGATATATGCCCACCGAAATCGCTGCGACGAAATCGGTGAGCGGCGAGGAGGCAATGGTTTTCTGCTTCAGCAGTTTGCTCACCGCATCGTGCAATGCTACAAAGGCGCCGGTGATGCTCGCAGTACGGGTGCCGCCATCCGCCTGGATCACGTCGCAATCAACCTGGATGGTGCGCTCGCCAAGCTTTTTCAAATCCACCACCGCGCGCAACGCGCGCCCGATGAGCCGCTGGATTTCGTGGGTGCGTCCCGATTGCTTGCCGCTAGCAGCCTCGCGCTGGGTGCGTGTGCCGGTGGAGCGCGGCAACATGCCGTATTCGGCAGTCACCCAGCCCTGGCTTTTCCCTTTTAAGAATGTTGGCACTCTTTCGTCCACGCTCGCGGTACAAACCACCTTGGTATCACCGCATTCGATCAGCACCGAGCCTTCCGCATGCTTGGTGTAATTGCGGGTAATCCGCACTTCGCGCAACTCACCGGGTTTGCGTTTGCCTGAGCGCATGGTTATTTGGAGTAGTTCTCGATGGTTTCCTTAATTTCGGCGATCGCCTGCTCGATTTCCTCGTCAGTGACCGCGGGAGCATCGTGCCCGCTGTCAAAGCCGCTCATTTGTGTCGTGAACGTATTAAGCGGCATGGTCTGAGTGGAAACTTCAGGAGCGGGCGCCTCGCGTGCTTCGCCGCTCCAAGTCATGCCTATGGCACTGAGATTATCGCTGTGCTCGCCCTCGCGAGCCTCCGCCTGGATCATCAGGTGCTGCACCGCCTGGATCACCGGATAGCCGGAGATGACGGCGAGGATTTCATCGTCGGGAAGCGGATTCCACAGGCCGTCGCTGCACAATAGAAGAGTGTCACCATACCGCAGCGGTGTTTTCTTCGACACTTCCACTTCCGGTGACTGGGGTCCGCCGAGACAATTGTAAATTTTGTTGCGATCAGGGTAATTCGCGGCCTGCTTAAGGCTGATGCTGCCATTGTCCAGCATCTGCTGTAATCTGGAGTGGTCGCGGGTGCGCATCACCAGTTTCGAGCCGCGGAAAAAATACAAGCGCGAGTCCCCGGCATGCGCCCAGTAAGCGGTATCATCCTGCACGATGCACGCAACGCAGGTAGTGCGCGGCGTGTCCAGCAAATTGTGATTGCTAGCGTAACTTATAATCGCTTCGTGCGCATTATAAAATGCGGACTTGAGAAAAGTCTGCGGTTCCTTGAGTTTGGGATTGGCGTGTTTTTCAAAAGTCTCGAAGATAAGCTGCACCGCAAACTGCGCCGCCACTTCCCCGTGCAAATGCCCGCCCATGCCGTCGGCCAGCACCATCAGCAGTGCTTCGCGGCTGTATGAATGGGCGATGCGGTCCTGATTGTACTTCCTGCCGCCGATACGGCTGGTTTGGTAGATGGTGAATTTCATGCTTTAGCGGTCGCCCCGGCCGAGTGTATCGCGCAGGTTCAACAGGGAATTTTTTTCGGCGTCTTGTGGGGTTTCTGCAGCAGGGCCTTTTGCAGTACGAACACGCTGGGCGGCCGCTCCTGCTGATCGAGGCGCAAGCACCAGTCTATGATCTCCAGCAACTCTTCAGAGTATTGTCCATGCCAGATATTCTTTGCCGACTCCTGCTTGTCCTCATATACCCGGGCATCTGCGGCTTGCGGGGCTACGCCGGCGAAGCAGGAAAAGATGCTGGCGCCAACGCTATAGATGTCGCTCCATGGCCCCAACAAATCCATGCTTTGGTATTGCTCGGGGGGCGCGAAGCCGGGCGTGTACATCGGACTCAGCTTGGGGCTGTCGTGCGTCAAAGTCTGGCGCGCCGAGCCGAAGTCCAGCAGCACCGGCGAGCCATCGGCACGCAGGTAGATGTTCGCCGGCTTGATGTCCAGATGCAGCAGCTTGTGCGTATGCACTTCCCTAAGGCCGTTCAGCAAATGGCCGAACACGTGGCGGATGAAATTCTCGCTAATGGTGTGCTTGTGCGACTGGATTTGCTCCTGCAAAGTCCTGCCTGCCTCGTATTGCATCACCATGTAAACGGTTTCGTTGGCGCGGAAGAAATTCATCACGCGCACCACGTTGGGATGAACGATGCGCGCTAAGGCCCTGCCTTCCTCGAAGAAACAGCGCATGCCGTAGCGGAAAACCACCAGATTTTCATCGGAAGTGGCTTGTACCGTTTGGCCATCCGCGCGCAGCGCCAGCGCGCTTGGCAGATACTCCTTGATGGCGACAAGTTTGTTGTGTTCGTCGTAGGCGCGGTAAACCAGGCTGAAGCCGCCGCGGCTCAATTGCTTGTCAATGCGGTAATTCAGCAACTGGTAACCGTTGGGAAGCGGCGTATTGGATTGTGAAGTCATGCCCAATAAGAATATGCTATTGTTTTGAAATGCCCATTATTGTCGGTATTTGCGCGGTTAAAGTAAAGCACTCTCAAAGGAAATAGATGATCTACAGCATGACAGGTTTTGCGGTCGCCGCCAAAGAGTTGGTACAGGGCGCATTGCACATGGAATTGCGCTCGGTCAACCACCGCTATCTGGACATCCAGTTGCGGCTGCCGGAAGAACTGAGACTGCTCGAGCCGGCGCTGCGCGAGGTCATCGTCAACGGGGTAGGCCGCGGCAAGGTGGAATGCCGCTTGAGCATCGGCTCCTCAAGCGATGTGCCGAAAGCGCCGCAGTTCAACACCAATCTGCTGAAACAACTTGTGGAATTAAATCTCAAGGTACATGCCGCGCTGCCGGATGCCGGCAGCTTAAGCGCCGCCGACATTCTGCGCTGGCCGGGTATGCTTGGCGGCGACTTTCTGTCGGCAGAGGGCTTGCGCGAGACCTGCATCGCGCTGTTGCAAAGCGCACTTCATGAGCTCAATTTGACTCGAAGCCACGAAGGCGAAAAACTCAAGGCATTGCTGCTTGAACGCATCGAAAAAATGGAACAGTTGGTGGCCGGGGTGGCGCCGCGCATCCCCGAAATCATGGCAACCTATCGGGAAAAGCTCGGCAGCCGCCTTCAGGAAGCGCTTATCAATCTCGAGGACGACCGCATCCGCCAGGAATTTGCGCTGTTTGCCGCAAAAATAGATGTCGATGAGGAACTGACGCGTCTTTCCACCCATCTTGGCGAAACCAAAAGAACCCTGGATCGCGGCGGCGCGGTGGGCAAGCGCCTGGATTTCCTGATGCAGGAATTGAACCGCGAAGCCAACACTTTAGGCTCGAAATCGGTGGATACCGGGGTCTCGCGCGTGGCGATGGAACTCAAAGTGCTGATCGAACAGATGCGCGAGCAAATCCAGAATATTGAGTAGGGAGTAAGGGGTGACCGGCATCCTCTTCATCGTTACCGCAGCTTCCGGCGCGGGCAAAACAAGTCTGGTGCGCGCGCTTCTGGAAAGCGATAATCAGCTGCGCAAATCAGTCTCCTACACCACGCGTCCAGCACGCCCCGGCGAGGAGGACGGCAGACATTACAATTTCGTGTCACAGCAGAAATTTGCGGACATGCTCAAACAGCGTGAGTTTCTGGAGCACGCCGAAGTGCATGGGAATCACTACGGCACTTCGAAAAGCTGGATTGAGCGCGCAATGCAGGGCGGTCATGACATCCTGCTGGAAATAGACTGGCAAGGCGCGCAACAGGTGCGCAGAATTTTTCCCCAGGCAATCGGCATTTTCATTCTGCCACCTTCGCTTGCCTCGCTGGAAGAACGGCTCAAAGCGCGCGGTCAGGACAGCCCCGAAGTCATCGCAAGCCGCCTTAAGGCCGCGCGCGTCGAAATGAGCCATGTGCCTGAGTTTGATTATGTTATTATTAACGACAAGTTTGAGCAGGCGGTGCAGGAACTCATCTGCATCGTCCGCAGTAACCGGCTTAAACTCAAGCCGCAACTTGAGCGTCATCGGGATTTGATTAACCACCTGAAGTGATTGAAAGAGGAACTATGGCCCGCATTACTGTTGATGATTGTTTGAAAAGAATTCCCAACCGTTTTGAAATGACTTTGGCTGCGACCTACCGCTCCAGGCAGCTCGCCACCGGGGCGACCCCGATGCTGGAAGCAAATAAAGACAAGCCCACGGTAATTGCGCTGCGCGAGGTTGCGCAAGGTCTGGTCGGGGTGGATATCCTGCACAAAGCGCAGAGCTAAACCGCGGTTTCGAGCACCGAGTTTCGAGGAATGGTCGGACTCGGAACTCGCAAGCTGCATCGAGGAATCTGGCATGTCCGATGCGGAGATCCTGTTCAAGGAATTATCCGGCTACATGAAGTCGGAGGACATTGCGCTGCTCGAGTCGGCCTACCACTTCAGCGAAACCGCCCATCAAGGCCAGTTCCGCAAGACTGGCGACCCATATATCTCCCATCCCATCGCCGTAGCCAATATCCTCGCGCAATGGCATCTTGACCCACAGGCGCTCACCGCCGCGCTATTGCACGATGTGATGGAGGACACGCACGTCACCAAGGACGAAATCAGCAAGAAATTCGGCAAGCCGGTGGCGGAGCTGGTGGATGGCTTGAGCAAGCTCGACAAAATCGAGTTCCAGACCCAGGAACAGGCGCAAGCGGAAAACTTCAGCAAGATGCTCCTGGCGATGGCGCGCGATGTGCGCGTGATTTTTATCAAGCTTGCCGACCGCCTGCACAACATGCGCACGCTCAACGTGATGCACGCCGAGCAGCGCCGCCGCATCGCGCGCGAAACCATGGAGATCTATGCGCCGATTGCCAGCCGCCTGGGCCTCAATACCATCTACCAGGAATTGCAGGAACTCGCCTTCCGCTATCTCTATCCCACCCGTTATCAGGTGCTCAGCAAGGCGGTGAAGGCGGCGCGGGGAAACCGCCGCGAAGTGGTCGGCAAGATTCTGGATTCCATCAAGCAGTGCCTGCAGAAAGCGGGGATTGAAGCGCAGGTCACCGGACGCGAAAAGCACCTCTATAGCATTTACAAGAAAATGATCGAGAAGTCGCTTTCCTTCTCCGAGGTGCTGGACATTTACGGCTTCCGCATTCTGGTCAAAGACGCTTCCGCCTGCTATCTGGCTTTAGGCGCACTGCATAGCTTGTTCAAGCCGATCCCGGGCAAATTCAAGGACTACATCGCGATCCCCAAGGCCAATGGCTACCAGTCGCTGCATAGCATGCTGTTCGGCCCGTTCGGCACACCGATCGAAGTGCAGATCCGCACGGTGGATATGCACAAGATCTCCGAAGCGGGTGTGGCCTCGCATTGGCTGTACAAAAGCTCCGAGACTTCGCTCAACGAATTGCAGCAGAACACCCATCAATGGCTGCAAAACCTGTTGGAAATCCAGTCGGAGAGCGGCGATTCGGTGGAGTTTCTTGAACATCTCAAGGTGGACCTCTTTCCCGACGAAGTTTACGTGTTCACGCCGAAAGGCCAGATCATGGCGTTGCCGCGCGGCGCCACCGCGGTGGATTTCGCCTACAGCGTGCATACCGACATCGGCAACCGCTGCGTCGCGGTGAAAATCGACCACGAGCTGATGGCGTTGCGGACCGAACTCAAAAGCGGCGACCGCGTTGAAATCATCACCGCCTCGCATGCGAAACCCAATCCTTCGTGGCTGAGTTTTGTGGTTACCGGAAAGGCACGCTCGCATATACGGCATTTCCTCAAAACCATGCACTACGAAGAATCGGTGCGCCTGGGCGAGCGGCTACTGAATCAGGCACTCACCGGGCTTAAGCCGGGCAAGGAGAAATTCGACGATAGCCATTGGAACAAGCTGCTGCGCGATGGCGGCTCCAAATCCCGCGAGGAAATCCTCGCCGACATCGGTCTGGGAAAACGCCTGGCGGTGGTGGTGGCAAGACGCCTGCTATCGCTTGGCGGTCCTTTGACCAGGGAAGGCAAGAAAATCCCGGGCACCGTCACCATCCGCGGCACCGAGGGCATGGCGGTGCAATTCGCCAAGTGTTGCCGGCCGATCCCCGGCGATCCAATCATCGGCTACATCAAGAAAGGCCAGGGTATGATAATTCACACCCACGATTGCCCGGTGATTGCCAAAATTCACGCTCCCCCGGAAAAAATCCTGGATGTGGAATGGGACCCCGAAACCAGCAAGCCGTTTGACGTGAGCATCGAGTTGACGGTGGCCAACCAGCGCGGGGTTTTGGCCAAGGTCGCGGCTGAAATCGCCGAAGCTGGCTCCAACATTGGCAATGTCAGCATGGAAGAAGGCGAGAGCAGCGCCTACACCACTATCCACTTTACCTTGCAGGTCACAAACCGCATGCATCTCGCGCAATTGATGAGGAGCTTGCGCAGAATTCCCGAAGTGGTGAGAATCGCCCGGGTCAAGGGCTGAGGCGCCCGGATTGAAAGTTGCAGTTCTTTTACTAACCTTTATTTTGTCCCCGCCCCGTGTTGATAGGTCTGGAGGATTCGAATCGCCGGCTGCCGCGTCACGCTAGCGGTCTTTTTATAGCGAATCGCGCTTCGGGATTAACGGAAATCAGCCAGTTCCGGATCATCAACCTTCTGCTCGGGGAGTCCGGTGATTCCTGGAAGCTGAGACAAGCGCGGCACGCCTGGCTTTAGCTGCACGTTCCCGTTGCTATCTTTCCAGACCAGCACGGGTACCGCGGGCACGCCAAACTTTCGCATAAGCTGGGTGTTCGCCTGCAGCTGCGTTGTTATCGGAGCCTGCGGCTTGTCCATCGGTTTGATGCCACCATCAAAGTGCGCTCTATCATAGCTGACCTCGTTTTCGCGCAGCGCGGCAGCCCTGTCAGAGGCTTCCATTATGGCTGCGGCGCGTCCCACGGAGCTCGGTTTCTGGTAAGCCACAGGCACCCAGCGCACCTGTAGCCCTACTTTCTCATAAGGTTGCAGCGCCTTCCACGTGAGATGGCAGTAAAGGCAATTGGAGTCGAAAAACACATAAAGGACGCTCTTCGCTTCCTTGGCGCCTTCTGTTATGACATCGGCTTTTTCAAGCTCGAGGAACAGCGCGCGATATTCTGGCTTCGAGGCATATTGCGGTTTAAGCTGATCTTCACAAAAGGCCGCGGCGGATAAGAGGGCGGTTCCGACAAGCATTGCTTGGATAAACGCTTTCATTTAAATCAAGACCCCTTCTTGAAAATAACTCTTCGCGGTGAATGTTGATTATGACCAGAACGCAGGAGCTAGTGCGGGAGTCCTTTGGCTTTCTCGGCGCGAGCTTTGTCCAGCCCCTTCACGCCACGAAATTCGGCTCCCGTAAAATCAGCGTCCGTCAAATCCGCGCCGGTAAAATCGGTGTCGATAATCTTTGCTTCGCGTAAATTGGCGTGGCTCAGATTTGCCCTGGAGAAATCGGTGCCGCTGAGATCCGCATTGAAAAGGTTTGCACCGGCCAAATTGACTCCGGCAAGGGTCGAAAAGCTGAAATCCGCCTTCGAAAAATCGGCGCCCGAGAGATCGGCCCCTTGAAGATTTGCGCCCACAATTGAAGCGCGCATGAGCCCCATCGACTGGTTCTTCGTATCCACCGCTCCATCCATCTTGGTCAAGTTGGCGCGTTGCAGATTGGCACCTCTCAGATCCCCGATAAAGCGCGCCCCGGTCAAATTGGCTTCCGTCAAATCAGCCCCTTTCAACTGCATCGAAAACATCATGGCGCCTTGCAGGTTGGCATGAGACAGGTTGGCCCCTTCTGCAAAGCTTACGGTTAAATTGCAGTGCGACAGGTTGGTCTTGCTGAGGTTCGCCCTATTCATAAGGGATGCCGCGAGATTCGCACCCCTAAAGTTGACGCCTGAAAGGTCAAGGCCGGTCAGATCCTTCGAATACAGATCCGCTGGCGCAGCTTCCGATGAGTGAGAGAGAATCTCCAATACCTGTTCCCGGGTAAGCTTCTCGTAGCTCGCCGCAGCTTCCATATCCATTCCGGTATCCATCCCGGTCGCGGAGTATGCGGTAGCGACGGGTGCTAACCACAAGAGTAAGCTCACGACCACGAAACGTTGGCCAAGGCGTTTGATTATTGAAGATGCGAATGATGTTAAACGAACCATTAACCCCCTCCAAGCTGCGTGAGCCCCTATGTTAATTTAGATAATCACCACACTCAATGGTTCAATCCGAGTACACCTCATTTTAGAACCAAATCGACATGTCCAGCCTAATAATAGGTAGCGGTCGCGATGGATTAAGAAAAGGGGGTCGAAGCAGTTTTTCACAAAATCATAAACCAAAAGAGCTGCATTCCTGCAGCCCTTTTGTTGGTAGGTCGTGGCGGATTCGAACCGCCAACTAACGGATTACAAGTTGGTATGGCTAATTGTTTTAACATTAAACGTGGCCCGCCCTCTCTCGCCAAAACACGCCTAAGCCTGCTGATTCCCTACCTTGGCGTTTCACTGTTATCTGCTTCAACCAGAACTCTTTTGCGGAACGTAATCCAGTATTGTCTTAGGCCAGTACGCACATAAGATGCCAAACCCTTTAAACCGGCGTAATCTACCTTATCCGAGGATGTCTATAATGTTGAATCGGAATAACACCGCAGGAGATTTCAAATGTCGGCACAGATAATCGGAGGAATACTGGCGGGCCTTTTAGTTG
Source organism: Burkholderiales bacterium (assembly GCA_036522275.1). Taxonomy (GTDB): domain Bacteria; phylum Pseudomonadota; class Gammaproteobacteria; order Burkholderiales; family JAHFRG01; genus JAHFRG01. The sequence goes on from DATDGC010000032.1 coordinate 13,811, forward strand.
CGGGGATGGTGGCCTTTTTTACAATGCGCCGGTTCTACATTTTTATTCCAAGGCTCTTTTCGTATTCGAATCTCAGTGACCAAGGCGCAATGATTGAGTTAAATCTTCTCAATAAGGGCTTTATGCCGGAGGAGCAAATACAGGTTGCTCTAAAACCAACCCGTCAGTATCGGTTAGTGTCGTCAACAGTGGACTCAGTAGTGTTGGATACCGGCATTATAAAAGTTCCACGGCTCAGTTCTGGACAGGAAGTAAGCATTGTCCTTCTGGTAGAGGGCGGGGAATTCACACCAGATGAGATTGTGTCAGCAACATCAAAGGACACAAAAGCCCAAATTTTAAAAAACCATCCTAGTCAGGCAAGCGCTGCACATAATTTAATATGGTTGATTTTAGTATTACTGCTTGTAGTAGCACCATCGGTATGGATCGGCAGCCTAATTACTGAGTTTGATGGAAGAAACGTATACACAATCCTAGAAGATCAATTCTCGCCTAGGTTAGATGCCAAGCGTGAATATCTTAAAAAAACGAAATGGGAGAATTTTGATAAATTTTTTTCAAGCGGCATGTACAGGTACTTTCCTGACCAAACGTTCCCAATAGAGGGCATTACAATCAGCAGGAATGGGGACACGGCTGATATTCACGTCAGTCTTCACAATGCAACTCCCAAGCGTTTAGAGTTTAGTGTGCGTGCGTTTTCACCAAATAACGAAGACAGTAGTAAGTTTCTACGCAGTTATTGGAATGGTGTGCTTTTCCCGGACGAAAAAAAGGAAGTTAACATTCAGGCTTATGTTCCAACAGAGCTAAAGAAGCAAGCTGTAGTATTGAAAATTACTCTCCAAGGGGAGAAGCTCCTGATATTCTCCATGGAGAAAGTGCTGACAGTTGAATAAGCGTATTAGCTTTTGGCCCGTCCTCATTCACCAAAGAACACCAAAGCCCGCCCGTTCTCCACGTTTTCCCCATGGTTAAAAGCAAAAGGGGTTAGCTCAACGCTAACCCCTTGTACGATCTGGTAGGTCGTGGTGGATTCGAGCCGCCGACCAACGGATTAAAAGTCCAATCTTAAGAATCGTGTACCTTGTTGATTCGATGAGAGTAGAGAAGAAATCGCCGTCAAATATTCTGGTCTGGTACCCCGTCGCGAAACTCCGTTAATCGTAGATATGTGACTCAGTTCATATCAATAAAGAGAACAAGCCTGTATACCTAAATCGGAGGGAATACCATGCAGAATAGTCCATTTAAAACCAGTCCATTAATTATCATTGCGGCGGTTTCGATGATCATTTTCATCATTGTCGGAATTGCCGCGATCATCAACCAAATCCAGGCGGCGAATTCAACAACAAGCGAGCCTGCCGCGCGCGGCTTCTCAGAGTCGGGCATTAAGCCAAATATCATGCCGATTGTGGAAAAGCGCACCTCCACGCAGATAATGGAGCAAGCCAAGCCTTGTGCCAACTGCGGGGTGATTGACTCTATAACCGTGAATGAGGCTAAAGGGGATAGAAGCGCAGCGAACAGCGCGTACACCGGTCACGAAATCGAGAAGAACGTCAATCAAACCGTAACCCACCAAGTCAAGGTGCGCATGGATAACGGCACTTACCGAGTCGTTTTGCAGCTAGACCAACCCATTTTCCATGTCGGCGAGAAAGTTAAAATCATCAACGGCGCAGTAGTTCAACTCGAAAAAACAAAGATGGTAAGCACAAACGGGATGTTTACGATGATGCTGGTTGTGTTAACCAACCGGTTTTTTTAAAGGATCAATGTCCCGAGGGGCGGAAGCAATTCCGCCCCTTGTTATTTTCGGCGGGGGGTTAGACCGCGGTAGTTTTTCACCAAATGATAAAACAAACGGGCTGCATTTCTGCAGCCCGTTGTATTTGGTAGGCCGTGGCGGATTCGAACCGCCATAATCGAGCCGGCGCAGTAGATCTACTGCATGTGCGAGCCAGGATGCCTTCGCCGAGAATTAGCGCGACAGCAAATTGTAGATCCAGCCGAACAACGCTCCCCCGATCGCGCCGTCCACAAACCCGTAGAGGGTTCCTGTAATGGCCTGCCTGATATTAGTTCCGGCATGGTAGCCTGGGTAAATCGAGGCGGCGAGGTCAAGGAAAGCTTGGCCGTAGCCCGGCCAGATCAGGTTTACCAATACAACGATAACGATAAGGATCGAGCCGCCGCAAAATATTCCGGCCGTCAAAGACAAAGCAGTGAGGTTAAATCGCATGACGTCTCCCGTGAGAAAAGCGGTTGATTAAAATGGGCCGTTTAAACGACATGGAAAAGCCTAACATATTCGACGACAGAAATGTCGCCTTGCAAGACGTCGTTTTAATCCGGGGCCGCTCGGGCCACTCAAGTCTGCAAAAGTCTTCTCTCATTTTTCCATTCCATCAATCCCGGCTTTGGCAACCTCACCGTCCTGCGACGACATCCCGCCGCTCACTCCGATAGCCCCAACGATTTTGCCCTCGATCATGATAGGAATCCCGCCCTCAAGGGGCATTGCGCCAGGCAGCTTCAATACTGCCATCCTGCCGCCTACGAGAGCGTCCTCAAATGCCTTGGTCGGCCGTTTGTAGTTATTTGCAGATTGCGCCTTCGCAATGGCAACCTCAACGCTACCGATCTGAGTGCCGTCCATGCGCTCCAAATAAACCAGGTTACCGCCGTCGTCCACCACCGCGATTACCATTGTCCAGTTGTTCTTTTTAGCTTCCGCTTCTGCGCGTGCGGCTATCTTTTTCGCCAACTCCAGGCTCAGCGCTTTTTTTTCGATGGTTTGCGCATGAAGCTGCATGGAAACAGGTATTAACATCAAGAAACATGAAATAAGGAATGCTTTTGTAAAGGTAAACATGACACCTCCTCATTAATTTGTTGTATACGATTCGTGGTTATAACTTTAGCAGGGTATTATAAAAAGCGGTAAGTTTCGGCTCACTTACAGGGTAAATATGAGCACTTCTGGCTGCTGATGTTGGTGCCAAGCTAATGTCTGGCGTCGGCTGCGCGCAGTAGTTAGATTGCACGTTAACTCTTCATTTCATGCGGAATAACACAACAATGACAAAACTGGCGGCCCAATTTAGTAACCTTGAGCCCTTTACGTTGTACTTGAACAACTAAAGTATCGCGGTTCTCCATCTGCTTCTTATGATTTAGCACCGTTGGGTGATTCTCGAGTGGTTCGTAGACACCCGGTGCTGTGTACTTGAATATCTATAGGAATTTCGGCTAAAGCTAACCTACAAAGATTGTCCAGATATGCTGCCGTATTCTGCGGGTACTCGCATCCGGCCTCTTCCCCGAGCGAAGTTAGTTATTACAAAAAATTTATACCACAATGCGCGATATGGTATATATTAATTGGGTGAGGTCCGTAATAAGTTATATGGCTAGACTCTTTAATTTAGGTTTGCTGCTTTTGGCGACACTCGTCGCGGCCCCGGCGTGGTCCGAGGTCTACAAGTGGGTGGATGATAACGGCGTGGTCAACTATTCGAACCTGCCTCCCTCCAACCGTAAGGCCGAAGAATTAGACCTGAATTCAGTCACGGTGTCAGTCATTGAGACTGATAAGACAGACCAACGCGCCGCGTGGGCCGTAAAATCCGAAGTCAGCGAAGTCAGCTCGCTCAGACAAAAGGTTGACCAACTGGAGAGCCAGCTTGAAGCCGAGCGCTATGCCCGCCAGTACACAGCCGGGTCGGGGGCGATGCCGGGCGGGGGCGAGTACTTCTATCCCGGCTACCTGTATGCACCGAGTGCCGTAGTCTTTGTCCGGCATCATCTGCGGGGACAGCCGATCATCCCGACGCGATTTATTCGGACACCGATGACGCCGAAACATTCATTTCCCGGAGTGCGGCACACCGGGTTCCCACGCATCCAGAACTAGCACGATTCCCTCATGGCACTTGCACAATCGCGGGAGCCGTCAAGCTAACACTGACTTGCCCCCATTAAAATAGACCCACATCCTCTCAGAAAATCTAGGTCGGATTAATTGGGGCAGGTCAAGCTGTTCTGGTGTCACGCGTTCTTGTGAGAGCTTGGATACTTTGAGAGCGAATGCCCCCATCCAAGTAACACGGACGGCTACCAACTGAAAGTCGAATAATACCATTCCTTGCTTTTCCAGTAGTACCGCCTATAGTAACTATCAAGAGGATGATGCTTTGCAGGCGGCGATTCCCTTGTTGTTTGTTTATTAAGCCTATGTAACTTGTTTACTTTTGGTAAGAGATCCAAATGAATTCGAATCTTAAAGCGGTAATGGGCTTTATCTTTGTAAGCATGCTTACGCTCGTCATCGGCGGCTGCGCGATGACGGATACGCAATCGTCACAAAGCGCCGGTCCGCAGCAACCGCGAATCACTGTGCTTTATGATGCATTCGGCAAACCTTCAGCGATGCAGAAGGACTGGGGCTATGCCGCGCTCATCGAGTATGGCGGCAAGCGCATCCTGTTTGACACCGGCGACAATCCCGACATCCTAGCCAAGAATGCCAAAGCCAAGGGTGTGGACTTGTCGAAGCTGGATTTCGTGGTCATGTCGCACCGCCACGGCGACCACATGGGGGGCATGGATTATCTGTTGAGCGTAAACCCCAAGGTGAAGATCTACGCACCCAAGGAAAACTTCGGCGTGTATGGCTTCTCGCTGCCCAGCAAATTCTACCGCAAGGACGAGTCACTGCCGCCGGAGCAACGCTACTATGACGGCGCTCCGCCGGAAATCATGAAGTTCGGCAGCGCTTGGCCCAATGCCAACTTCGAGCTGATCGACAAGACCACCGAAATCGCACCCGGCATTCATTTGATTGCGCTGGTCTCCGACAAGCCAACGACGCTGGAACTCAAGGAGCTCTCGCTCGCGATTGATACACCCGACGGCATGGTCATTGTCGTCGGCTGCGCGCATCCGGGGATTGATAAGTTCGTCGAAGCCGCCACCGCAATCAACAAGCACATCCACTTCATCGCCGGCGGATTCCATCTGGTGGTGGCGAAGGACCCGGACATCGAAAAGATCACCACGGCCTTACGCGACACATATCGCGTTGACTACATCGCCCCCGGTCACTGCACGGGCGAGCCGACCTTCACGGCGCTCAAGCAAGCGTTTGGCAACCGCTATCTCTATGCCGGTTTGGGCACTACGTTTGCGGTCGGGCCTAACCCGCAACCTGTGGCAGGGGCCGGTCCGATATTCGCTCAAGCCATGGACGAGGACGATCTTATGAGTTACCGCGCACTTCTGGTCAAGAGCGACGAGTACATCGTGCTGACGCAAAACTAAGGAATAACGCTACAGTTACTTAGCCGCTTGAAAGAAGTAATCCGGCTTTGACAAGGGCACCTACAACGTGGATGTCCGATTTTTTTCCCGACCATCGCTGCAGAGGTTTTTATGAAAATCGCCTCCGCACACTATCCGTGTTTTTCATGAGCCTGTTCTGTGGCTCCCCGATCGGGGCTCGAACTAAGAACCCGGATTAACAGTCAGCGTGAACGTCTGCTTTGGGTCGATTGTCGGCGTTGAGTGTCGGCTCCCCGTAGAGTGCAAATTTGGGCACTGCTGGTTGTTGAGAGTATTACTACGCTAACGTCGAGTGGTCATGAAGACTTTGGCACCAGAACCGGATCAGCCACATCGCCTGCCAGCCACTCAATGATCGAGGCCATAAGGCGGCAAGGTGGTTAGGCGAGGGTCCTCGACATGGCCGCCGGTCGTGAAGTGATAGAGCGACTGAAACATCGCATCGTTGAATCCCATTACCTGATGGACGGGGTCATCAAAAAAACAACCGATTCCCGTAGCACGGACGCCAGTCGCCTCCGCCTCTAGATAAAGCACCTGGCCGATTATCCCTGTCTCCCAGAAAAGTCTCCGGTAAAACCAGGGCCCGTAATGCCGCAGGCTTGATTCAAATTCCGCGATCATCCCCAAGGAAAACGC
>DATDGC010000033.1:0-21315 GCA_036522275.1 Burkholderiales bacterium
ATATTAACAGGTTGACCACCGCTAATGGAACCTCTGATTTAGTCCTCCACATTTGCGTTGCTGGTAAAATGCGGATGGATGCAAGGCGCGCGACGAAGGTCGTAGCCGGGACTACGAAGCCGAGGAGCGCAACGCCGCAGATGCTGCATTTTACCGCAACCCGCCGGGACGGGGCTTTCCGGGCGGTCTGCTTTGTTGCTCGGCTTGCCAAGGGGGTCTGGCCATTGGCTGCGCCTCGCTTCGCGCGTCCCATCCCGGAAAGCCGCCGTCGCAACCGCGGGGGACTTAATCAGAGATTCCCTAATAGTTCATGGATCTGATAAAAATCCGCGGCGCACGCACGCACAATCTGAAAAACATCAATCTCGATTTGCCACGCAACAGGCTCATCGTGATTACCGGCTTATCCGGCTCGGGCAAGTCCTCGCTGGCGTTCGACACGCTGTACGCTGAAGGCCAGCGCCGCTATGTGGAATCGCTCTCGGCTTACGCCCGTCAGTTTTTGCAGCTCATGGAAAAGCCCGACGTGGATTTGATCGAGGGCCTCTCGCCTGCGATTTCCATCGAGCAAAAAGCGGCCTCGCACAACCCGCGCTCCACCGTCGGCACCGTCACCGAAATCCACGATTACCTGCGGCTTTTGTTCGCGCGCGTCGGTGATCCTTACTGCCCCGATCATGAAATCCTGCTGCAGGCGCAAAGCGTCTCGCAAATGGTGGATCATGTGCTGCAACTGCCGCTGGATACCAAGCTGATGATCCTCTCGCCGCTGATTGTGGGACGCAAAGGGGAGCAGATGGAACTCTTCGACGAATTGCGCGCGCAGGGTTTCGTGCGGCTCAGGATCAACGGCAAAGTGTACGAAATAGATAATCTTCCCAAGCTGCAAAAAACGCGCAAGCACACCATCGAAGTAGTGGTGGACCGCCTCAAAGTGCGTCCCGATGTCAAGCAGCGCCTCGCGGAATCATTCGAGACCGCGCTGAGACATGCCGATGGGCGCGCACTGGCAGTGGAAATCGAAAACGGACGCGAGCATCTGTTCTCCGCCAAATTTGCCTGTCCGGTATGCAGCTATTCATTGCCAGAACTCGAGCCACGGTTGTTTTCCTTCAACAACCCTATGGGCGCCTGCCCGCGTTGCGACGGCTTGGGGCAAATCAGCTTCTTCGACCCCAAGCGCGTAGTCGCCTTCCCGCATTTGAGCCTCGCTTCTGGCGCAATCAAAGGCTGGGACCGGCGCAACCAGTTTTATTTCCAGATGCTCGCAAGCCTGGCCTCCCATTACCAATTCGAACTGGAAGACCCCTTTGAAAAACTGCCGAAACCCGTCCAGGAAGTCGTTCTGAACGGCAGTGGCAGGGGGAAAATCAAATTCACCTACCTCGGCGAGCGCGGCAACAACTACCAGCGCGAACACGCCTTCGAGGGCATCATCCCCAACCTCGAGCGGCGCTACCGCGAGACCGATTCGCTGGTGGTGCGGGAGGAGCTGGCGAAATATCTGAACAGCCAACCCTGCCCGCTGTGCCAAGGCACGCGGCTGCGCCGCGAAGCGCGTTACGTGCGCGTGGCGAGCCAGACTATTTATGAAATCAGCGCCATGCCTCTGAAACAAACCGTGCAGTTTTTCGAGGGAATGAATTTGAGCGGCGCCAGGCAAGTGATCGCTGAAAAAATCGTAAAGGAAATCATCAGCCGCCTGCAATTTCTCAACAACGTCGGCCTAGACTATCTCTCGCTCGGGCGTTCCGCCGATACGCTCTCAGGCGGGGAGGCGCAGCGCATCCGTCTGGCAAGCCAGATCGGTTCGGGACTGACCGGTGTGATGTACGTGCTGGATGAGCCTTCCATCGGCCTGCATCAACGCGACAACGGGCGTTTGCTGGACACCCTGAAACGGCTGCGCGATTTCGGCAACACCGTTATCGTGGTGGAGCATGATCAAGAGGCGATTCTTTCAGCAGATCACGTAGTGGACATGGGATTGGGCGCAGGCGAGCACGGCGGCCGGGTAGTCGCGGAAGGCGCACCGCTTGCGGTTCAGAAGCATCCGGAATCGTTGACCGGTCAGTATCTCGCGGGCAAGCGCAGCATCAAGCTACCGGGGCTGCGCCACAGACCGGACCGCAAACGCATGCTGCGCATTACAGGCGCCAGCGGCAACAATCTCAAACAGCTCAATCTGAATTTACCGCTCGGACTGATGGTGTGTGTGACCGGGGTTTCCGGCTCGGGTAAATCCACGCTGATCAACGATACTTTATATCACGCCGTGGCGCGGCATCTCTACGGCAACCCCATAGAGCCCGCGCCGCATGCGGCAATCGAAGGCATGGAGTTTTTCGATAAGGCCGTGAGCGTGGACCAAAGCCCCATCGGCCGCACTCCGCGTTCCAATCCTGCGACCTACACCGGACTTTTCACCCCGATCCGCGAGCTGTTTGCCGGTGTGCCGCAGGCACGTGAGCGCGGTTACGGGCCGGGACGCTTCTCCTTCAACGTTAAGGGAGGGCGCTGCGAAGCCTGCCAGGGCGACGGCGTGCTGAAAGTGGAGATGCATTTTCTGCCGGACATCTATGTGCCTTGCGATGTGTGCCACAGCAAACGCTACAATCGCGAGACGCTGGAAATTCAATACAAAGGCAAGAACATCCACGAAATCCTGCAAATGACAGTGGAGCAGGCCTATGAGTTTTTCAGCGCGGTGCCGGTGGTCGCAAAAAAACTCCACACGCTGCTGGATGTAGGGTTAGGCTATATTAAGCTCGGGCAGTCCGCGACCACCTTATCCGGCGGCGAAGCACAGCGCGTCAAGCTTTCGCTCGAGCTTTCCAAGCGCGATACCGGCAGGACGCTGTACATTCTTGATGAGCCCACTACCGGGCTGCACTTCCACGATATTGATTTGCTGCTCAAGGTGCTGCACCGCCTGCGCGACCACGGCAACACCGTGGTGGTGATCGAACACAATCTCGATGTGATTAAAACTGCGGACTGGGTCATAGACCTGGGCCCCGAAGGCGGCGACGGCGGCGGGCGCATCATCGCCGAAGGCGCGCCCGAAGACATTGCGAAAAACCGGCAGAGTTACACCGGCATGTATTTGAAAAGCGTGCTGCAAGCCGCAGCTTAGCAGTTTGAAGCAAAACCCTCTTCCCTCGACGAGAGAGGGTGGAGGGGAAAAATCTTAAAATTCGCCGGGGGCAGCCCGGCAGCTGGTGACTTTCTTTTGTGCGGCCAAAAGAAAGTCACCAAAGAAAAATCCGCCCCGGTTCGCTGTCCCTTCGGGATACCCTGTGCTGCTCGCCCAAGCGGGCGGCTGCGCAACTCGCGCTGCGCGCTCGGACAGTGCTCGCCGACTTCTCCTGCTTGGACTGCGCTGCTCAGCAGCTCACAGGGGGCTCACAAAGCAAGTACGACGACGCCACGATAGGCTGCTAGCTTTTTTCCAGCTTGCGTTTGACCTGCTCATACACCTTGTTGTTAAGATCGTCCGCGCCGGAAAGCAGGCTGTTTAGTTCACCGAGTTTCTGCGCGTTAAATGCCTCGTCCTTGATTGCCGCTGTATTGACGTAGACGTTGAGCGCGGCGCTTTTGAGCGCCGAGCAGGCGGCAAGCACCGCTACCCCGGCATCGCTCACCACATTGACATTGCCCTTCTCCGCCGCTCGCTTTGCCAATTGCATGACCTCGAAACTGACTTTAGCGCAACTCAAGGGCACCTGGGTCGCGCGCTTTAACGCTTCCTGTATCGCCGCAGTGCGCCTGGCTTTTTCCTCATCGCTGTTTTTCGGCATGCCATAGGCCGCCATGACCTGATTAAACGCCGCCACGTCATCGTTGATCATGCCGGTAAGCCTATGTCGCAAATTCTCGGACCGCCCCAGCACTTCGCGCATTTCCGCCTCGACTTCGGCATAGTTCTTCTTGCCGATGGTGAGATTGCACACCATGCTCACCAGCGCAGCGCCCGTCGCGCCCATCACCGCTGCGGCGCTGCCGCCCCCCGGCGTTGAGCTCGAGCCCGCGAGTTCATCGAGAAATTTCTGGATGGAATTGTCCTTAATCACGGCTTTTCCTTTCCTTTATGATTGGTCGAAATGGTAGACTATCCGCTTCAATCTGAGGGCCCAACAATGAAAAAACTCCTGTTCCAGCTTGATACCGATCCCTACCCCAGCGCATTCGATACCGTGGTCGCCTACGACGGCGGCGCCGACCATGTTACCGGATATGGCAATGTTACGCCGCAGAATGTGGGGATGCTGGTTGACGGCACAATCTTCACGCGTGCACCCAAGGAAAAGAAATACACCGCCATCTTCGTCGGCGGCAGCAATATGGCGGCGGGACAGGAACTTTTGCAAGCGGTCAAGAACAAGTTCTTCGCTAATTTCCGCGTCTCCGTCATGCTCGACAGCAACGGATCAAACACCACCGCCGCAGCCGGCGTAGCCATGCTCACCCGTTCCGGATCCATTGCCGGAAAGCGGGCAGTGGTGCTGGCAGGCACCGGGCCGGTGGGGCTGCGCGCCGCGGCGCTGCTGGCGAAGGAAGGCGCGCAGGTTTCACTCACTTCAAGAAAACGCGAACGCGCGGAAAACGCCTGCAGTCAGATCAAAGAGCGCTTCGGCGTCAGCGTCAGCCCGATCGAAGCCGTAGATAACGCCGCGCGCGGCGCGGCGCTCAAAGGTTCGCATATCGTGTTCGCCGCCGGCACGGCGGGCGCGCAATTGCTGGAAGAAAGTCACTGGCAAAACAATCCAAGCATTGAATTGATGGCGGATGCCAACGCCACGCCGCCGCTGGGGATTGCCGGTGTGGACATGATGGACAAGGCCGCGAACCGTCACGGCAAGACCGTGTACGGCGCGATCGGCTTCGGGGGGCTCAAGCTGCAAGTGCACCGCGCCTGCATCGGCAAACTATTCGATAGCGACAACCAGATTTTCGACGCCGAGGAAATCTACGCCATAGCCAAGAGCATGGCGCAGTAGTCATGCCTTCAATCCCGCCGCGCAAGCTTTTGCTGGGCAGCTTCAAGGTGGCGCTCGCCGCCGCTGATCCTCTGCAAATCGTTCCGCGCCACCTGCCCAAACCGCCCAAGGGACGCACCCTGGTCGTGGGCGCAGGCAAAGCCGCCGCTTCCATGACTTCCACCGTGGAAAAACACTGGCCCAAAAATAACCCCATCTCAGGCCTGGTGATTACCCGCTATGGCCACGGCCTTCCCACTCAGCGCATCAAGGTCATCGAAGCAGGCCATCCGATTCCCGACGCCAGCGGCGAAGCGGCGGCGAAAGAAATTTTTGAGGAAGTAAAAAAACTCGGAGCCGACGATTTGCTGCTGGCTTTAATCAGCGGCGGCGGCTCCAGCTTGCTCTCGCTGCCGGTTGCAGGCGTCAACATGCCCGATCTCAAAGCGGTCACCAGGGAATTGCTGCTTTGTGGCGCGACAATTCAGGAAATCAATACCGTGCGCAAGCACTTGTCCGCCATACAAGGCGGAAGAATGGCCGCCGCCTGCAAGGCGCCGGTTCTCGCACTCATCATTTCCGATGTCACCGGCGATGATCCGACCCACATCGCCTCCGGCCCCTGCGCTGCCGATCCCACAACTTACAATGATGCTCTGGAAATCATTTCCCGCTACCAAGTCAAAGCGCCGGAGGCGGTAATGGACATTCTGCAAAAGGGCAAAGCGGGCAAGCTCGAAGAAACCCCCAAACCGGGAAATTCGATTTTCCGCAAAGTGGAGAACTGGGTGATTGCAACGGCGCACAATTCTCTGGTCGCGGCGGCCAAATATTTCCGCAAGCAAGGCATCAAGGCTGTAGTGCTGGGGGATACCATCACCGGCGAAGCGCGCGAAGTCGCAAAAGTCTTTGGCGGACTAGCGCGTCAAATCCGTAGCAATGACCAACCTTGGAAACCACCGGTGGCGCTGATTTCAGGCGGAGAAACCACCGTGACAGTGCGCGGCAATGGCCGCGGCGGGCGCAATACCGAATTTCTGCTGTCGCTGGCAATGGATTTGAACGGTTTGAAAAACATTTATGCACTTTCCTGCGGCACCGATGGCAGCGACGGTACCGGAGACAATGCCGGCGCCATCATCACGCCTGACACCTTGCAGCGCGCCGAAAAACTAAATTTAAAAGCAGAACGGTTTCTCGCCAATAACGACAGCTACAGTTTTTTCCAGCCCTTGCAGGATTTGGTGATGACCGGCCCGACGCGCACCAATGTCAACGACATCCGCGTAATTCTAGTTTTGTAGAACACCGACATGAACGGTTTGCACGGCGTAATAGCCGTTAAAAAGGTTCAAGATTTAACTGCGTCTTACCGTCGTAGATCAAGATATCATTTTGAATGCGGGTGATTGGGTTGAGCGTGTGCTCCTGAGTTTTGCCTTGAGCAATAAGATGCACGACGCGCATGCCACTCATTACCAGGTAATCTGAAATCAGGTAGCGGTGGCATTGCCAGGGAAGCCGCTCCGCGCACATGTAGGCAATCTTTGTTTGCTTCGCTTCCCCGATTAAAAGCTCGGCAGCTTGCTTGAATTCCTCTGATTCCATGTAATCGGCGTAACCGCGAAACCCTTCGCTTCTGAGTGCAACATGCTTTGAATCCGCTTTGGGTTTGCGGAATCCACCCAGTCCCTCCCCTTCCCATTTATATTCGATGCCATGATCGGCGAGCAGAGAAACAAGCGACTCGCGGGAAAACTGCGGATTGCGGCGGGAACCGGGATAGCTTCTGACATCCACCAAATATTGGATGCCGGCCTCTTGCAACATCTGCACAAACTCATCGCCGGTGCGCGTGCCGTGGCCGATGGTCCAGATCGTAGATAATTGTTTGGTCATTCCTTCCTCTCTTGAAACACCCCTTGTGCGCCGCCGAGGTTTTGAAAGAGAAAGCGAAGTAGTGGGCGAGCACTGTTTGAGCCCCACAGGGGCGAGTTGCGCAGCCCCGCTTTTTCTTTCAAAACTGAGGGTACCCCGAAGGGGCGGCAAACCGGGGTCGCATTCTTTTTGGTTACTTTTTCTTGGCGACGCAAGAAAAAGTAACCAGCCGCCGGTCTGCCACCGGCGAATTTACACTTCCATTGCTCCTTCGACAAGCTCTATGCATTAATATGCTACTATCAACTTGGTAAAAAACGGATACGTCGGTATGAAATCATGGCTTTCTGGGTTTGCTGCATTGATTACTAATCGAATATCTCTCCGAGGAGCAGTCGCCGAGTTTCTACGCCTTGAATCGGCCGGCGGGATCGTTCTCGTATGCACCGCGCTGATCGCCATGCTCTTGGTTAATTCGCCACTTGCCGGTTATTACTTCGCGCTCTTGGAGACGCCTCTAAGCATTCATGCAGGCCAATTTGGGCTAGCCAAGCCGCTACTGCTATGGATCAACGACGGGCTTATGGCAGTTTTTTTCTTTCTTGTCGGCCTCGAGTTGAAGCGCGAGGTGTTGGAGGGGGAACTCTCGAAACCTTCACAAATCGTTCTGCCTGGTTTAGCCGCCTTTGGCGGATTGGTGGTCCCTGCGGCTATTTATGCTTACTTGAATTGGGAGAACCCGGTCGCTCTGGAAGGCTGGGCAATTCCTTCGGCCACCGATATCGCATTTGCAGTCGGGGTGCTCAGCTTGCTCGGTAACCGTGTACCGTCTTCATTGAAAATCTTCTTGCTCACCGTCGCGATTTTTGATGACCTGGGTGCGATCGTCATCATCGCGGTCTACTATTCAGGTCACCTTTCAGAGTTGTCACTGATGTTTGCTGGATTTGCCGTGCTTGTCCTTTTCTTATTGAACAATAAAGGTGTCGCTCGTCCAGCGGTATACCTGATGGTGGGGATTGCCCTCTGGGTGGCGGTTCTCAAATCCGGGATTCACGCGACCCTTGCGGGTGTCGTTTTAGCACTATTCGTACCGCTCAAGACAAATCGCGGAGAAGACCGGTCTCTACTGCGACATTTCGAGCAAAGCCTGCATCCCTGGGTAGCGTACGGAGTACTTCCTTTGTTCGCGTTTGCCAATGCCGGCGTATCATTTCACGGCCTCACTCTCGCCAGTCTGCTCAATCCGGTACCGCTTGGCATTGCCGCTGGTTTATTTTTCGGCAAGCTGGTCGGTGTGCTCATAGCTACCTGGATCGCCGTTACAGCCGGCTTTGCAAAGCTGCCGAGCGGTGCCCGCTGGCCCGAGATGTGCGGAATCGCTCTAGTCTGTGGCGTGGGATTTACCATGAGCTTTTTTATCGGCTCGCTCGCATTTGAAGATGCTCCCGAGTATGGAACAGGGGTTCGCCTCGGGGTACTGGCAGGGTCCCTTTTATCCGCAGTAACGGGATTTCTTGTACTGCGCTTTGCATCACGCAGATCGGGTAGCTAGGCGGTCATTTCACTAATTCAATCTTGTCACCGATTTTCAAATCAAGTTCGCGCGCCGCATTGCCAGAGCTTATAGCTATTTCCGCGAGGCCGACGCAGTTTTCATACCAAAACGGCGTGCCGCCCGGAACGTCCGCAAATATCGTGGCGCGCCTTAAACGCCCACCGTGTACCAGTAGTTGGTTATCAAACGTCAGAGATTTTGCGCGCATGCCGGTCATGGCATTGCCGTAACGATCTATGTAAATGACTTCCGTCAAATCCTGCGCGCCGAATCGCACTCGCAGCGAGGTAATTTCATCCACCTTGTCGCGCGGAAACTCACCCTTGGCTGTGAGCGCAGCAATCGGAGCGAACAAATCACGGCCGTGAAAGGTATGGGAGAGTTTTCGCGGACGCCAGTGGATGCACCAGAATTTTGGCTTGTCCGCTCTCGCTGCAACGACCGAAAGCAAGCCGTTGTCCGGGCCGACAAACCATTTGCCATCGGCGGCCAACATTACTGCGTCACGTGCGCTCCCGACGCCTGGGTCCACGACGGTCAGGAATACGCTATCCGGTGGGAATTGAGGCGCCAGGGCTGCAAGCAAATGCGCGCTCGCTTTGACGTTGTACGCCGGCGCGTCATGCAGCATATCAATCTGCGGCACGCGGGGAGCGTGTTGATGGAGCACGCTCTTTACCTGCCCGACATACAGACCGTCATGGCCAAAATCAGTAAAAAGGATGATCATGAAAATAATTTTAAACCTTTCACCGCAGAGATGCAGAGGTTTTAATGAATTTTAGAATCTTCGATAATTCTCTCCGCGCCTCCGCGTAAAAGTAAATAAAAAAGCCTGGCGAACCGGGCTTTTTTGATCGAAGGGAAATGCTTAGGACTTGGCTTTTTTGGCTTTCTCGGCTTTGGGCTCGGTCTTGGGGGCGCTCTCGGGCTGCGGCTGGTCCATGAGCTGAACCAGCGCGATCGGGGCATTGTCACCCTTGCGGAAGCCGGACTTGAGGATGCGTAAGTATCCGCCATTGCGTTTGGCATAGCGCGGGCCGAGTTCATCGAAAAGCTTGGCTACGATTTCACGGTCGCGCAGGCGGTTGTACGCCAGGCGCCGGTTGGCAAGCGAAGGTTTCTTGCCGAGCGTAATTAACGGCTCGGCGACGCGGCGCAGCTCCTTGGCCTTGGGCAGCGTGGTCTTGATGGTCTCAAAGCGCAGCAGGGAATTGGTCATGTTGCGAAGCATCGCCAGGCGATGGCTGCTGGTGCGGTTAAGTTTTCTCAGTCCTTGGCGGTGGCGCATGGCGGATTATCCTTTGTTTTCCAGTCCCGCTGGCGGCCAGTTCTCCAGCTTCATGCCGAGCGTCAGCCCGCGCGAAGCCAGGACTTCCTTGATTTCGTTGAGCGACTTGCGCCCCAGGTTGGGGGTTTTCAGCAATTCGGTTTCGGTACGCTGGATGAGATCGCCGATGTAATAAATGTTTTCCGCTTTCAGGCAATTCGCCGAGCGCACGGTGAGTTCCAGATCGTCCACCGGACGCAGCAATATCGGATCCACTTGTGGGACTTTGGGCTGCTCCACTTCCACCGTGGTGCCCTTGAGGTCGGCAAACACCGATAACTGGTCAACCAGGATGCGCGCCGCGTAGCGGATCGCTTCCTCGGGATCAATCACGCCGTTGGTTTCGATATCCATCACCAGCTTGTCCAAATCGGTGCGCTGCTCGACACGCGCGCTCTCCACCGCGTAGCTCACCCGGCGCACCGGGCTAAACGAGGCGTCCAGCACGATGTTGCCGATCTTGCGCTTTTCCTCGGTCAACTGGTGCATGGTGCCGGCCACGTAGCCGCGCCCCATTTCCACCTTGATTTGCATGTCGATCTTGCCGCCGGCAGTCAAATGCGCGATCACGTGATCCGGGTTGATGATTTCCACATCGTGGCCGCCCTCGATATCGCCGGCGGTCACCACGCCTTCGCCGTGCTTTTTCAGGATGAGTGTCGCTTCCTGGCGGTTGTGCAGCTTGAGCACGATGCCCTTGAGGTTGAGCAGTATATCAACCACGTCTTCCTGCACGCCGTCCAGCGTGGAGTATTCATGCAGCACGCCGCTGATGGTAACTTCGGTGGGTGCAAAGCCCGGCATCGAAGACAGCAGGATGCGGCGCAGTGCGTTACCCAGAGTGTGCCCATAGCCGCGCTCGAACGGCTCCATGGTTACTTTGGCATGCACGGGTGAAAAGGTCTGCACGTCTATGATACGCGGCTTGAGAAAAGTGCTGCTTTGCATGGCTAAACCCTCTCTTGATTACTAAGGAACCTCTAATTAAATCCCACGTGAGCCGCGTTGCCGGCCCGATTCGGATGATGGCGCGAAGCGCGGCGAAGGAGCAGTAGTTCGCGCTACGTCCGAGCCGCGCGCCAAAGCCAGCGCTGAATCAGGCCGCAACCCGAATGGGACGGGGCTTGGCAGGCGCCCTGCGGCGTCGCTCGTCGTCATAGTGGTAGTGACCACAATTTCCTTCTCGCTCCTTGCATTGCATCCCGCAAAGCCACCGTCGCGACCATGCGGGATTTAATTAGAGGTTCCCTATTACTTCGAATACAACTCGACCACCAAACTCTCATTGATGGTCGAAGGCAGCTCAGAGCGTTGCGGCCTGGCTTTGAACATGCCTTTCATGGTTTTGCTGTCAACTTCAATCCATTCTGGAAAGCCGCGCGCTTCGGCCGCTTCCACTGCAGCCTTGATGCGCAAATGTCCCTTGGCCTTTTCCACGACTTCGATCGCGTCCCCTGGGCGAACCTGGTAGGACGGGATGTTGACGCGTTTGCCGTTAACCAGAATGCCGTTGTGGCGCACGATCTGGCGCGCCTCGGAACGCGATGCGCCAAAGCCCATGCGGTAGGAAACGGTATCCAAACGCGACTCCAGGATCTGCAACAGGGTCTCGCCGGTAATGCCTTTGCGGCGGTCGGCATCCTTGTAGCTGTTGCGGAACTGGCGCTCCAGCAGGCCGTAGATGCGGCGCAGTTTTTGTTTCTCGCGCAATTGCACGGCGTAACCGGATAGGCGGGTGTTTTTCTGGCCGTGCTGGCCGGGGGCGTAGCTCCTGCGGTCAATTGAACACTTGTCGGTAAAGCACTTCTCGCCCTTTAAAAACAGTTTCTCGCCTTCGCGGCGGCACTGGCGGCATTTTGCGTCGAGATTTCTGGCCATAAGTTTTCCTGAATTAGATTCGGCGCCGCTTCGGCGGGCGGCAGCCGTTGTGCGGCACCGGGGTGACGTCGGAGATGCTGGTAATCTTGAAACCCACGGCATTGAGCGCGCGTACCGCAGATTCGCGTCCCGGGCCGGGGCCCTTGATGCGTACTTCGATGTTTTTCACGCCGCATTCCTGGGCCGCACGCCCGGCCTTCTCGGCGGCCACCTGCGCGGCAAACGGCGTGCTCTTGCGCGAACCCTTGAAACCGGCGGCACCTGAAGTCGCCCATGCCAAGGCGTTGCCCTGGCGATCGGTGATGGTGACGATGGTGTTGTTGAATGAGGCGTGAATATGGGCGATGCCTTCCGCCACATTCTTCTTTGCTTTCTTACGCACTCTTACGTTGGGCTTGGTTACCATGCACGATATCCTTAATTAGTGTTTCCCTGTTATGTTGGTAGTTGTTGCTTTAGCGAGCCGTACTGCCTTGCGCGGACCTTTGCGGGTGCGCGCGTTAGTGCGCGTGCGCTGGCCTCGCACCGGCAGACCCCGGCGATGGCGCTGGCCGCGGTAGCAGCCAAGGTCAATTAGCCGCTTGATGTTCATTGAAACCTCGCGGCGCAGGTCGCCTTCCACCGTGACTTTGCCCACCTGCTCGCGCAGCTTGTCCATTTCCCCATCGGATAAATCTTTAATCTTGGCGGAAATATTGACCCCTGCGGCGGCGCAGATTCTCCGCGCCCGAGAGCGTCCGATGCCGTAAATCGCGGTCAGCGCGATTTCCGCGTGCTGATGGTTCGGAATGTTTACCCCTGCAATACGGGCCATGACGTCCTCAGAAAATAAAAATTGGTAATTATAAAGTTAATGCTCAAACTATTCAAACAACCCAACTAACCCTGGCGCTGCTTGTGTCGGGGATTCGGGCAAATCACGCGCACCACGCGCTTGCGCCGGACAATCTTGCATTTGCGGCACATTGTTTTTACCGAAGTCCGTACTTTCATTTCGCTTCCTTCCTCTTCTATTACTTGGCGCGGAACACGATGCGCGCCTTGGTTAAATCGTAGGGAGTGAGTTCCACCGTCACCTTGTCTCCCGGCAGGATGCGGATGTAGTGCATGCGCATCTTCCCGGAAATATGCCCGAGCACAATATGTCCATTTTCAAGTTTCACGCGGAACGTGGCGTTGGGAAGGGTTTCCATAATCTCCCCCTGCATTTGTATCGTCTCTTCCTTCGCCATGGGCTAAACTTCGTCTTTATGCGCCAATACCGCGTTGCTCCGTTTTTTTGCATCGCTTGCATACTTCGAGTATGCGTCTCTCGCAAAAAAACTCGCACCTTGTATTGGCGTAAAATACTCGATTATCCGTGACGCGTGTTTGAACATCCATCCTTATCCCAGGTCAGCGTGCCGGCAAGACGCCGCCCTTGAAATTGGCTTTTTTCAGCAGGCTTTCGTACTGATGCGACATGATGTAGGCCTGCACCTGCGCCATGAAATCCATGGTCACCACCACGATAATTAAAAGCGACGTGCCGCCGAAATAAAACGGCACGTTCCACTTCACGATTAGAAACTCCGGCAGCAGGCACACCAGCGTCACATAAAGCGCTCCCGCCAGCGTGAGCCGCATCATGATGTGCTCGATAAAGCGCCCGGTCTGCTCGCCCGGCCGGATGCCCGGCACAAAAGCGCCGCTTTTTTTCAGGTTGTCGGCGGTGTCCTTGGGATTAAACACCAGCGCCGTGTAAAAAAAACAGAAAAAGATGATCGCCGAGGCATACAGCAGCACATAAATCGGCTGCCCCGGATGGAGCAACCCGCCGATATCCTTAAGCCAGGTCAGGTTCTCGCTGCTGCCGAACCAGCCCGCAAGGGTCGCCGGAAACAAAATAATGCTGGATGCGAAAATCGGCGGAATTACTCCCGACATATTCAGTTTCAGCGGCAGGTGCGAACTCTGCCCACCGTAAATCTTGCGCCCGACCTGGCGCTTGGCGTAATTCACCAGTATCTTGCGCTGGCCGCGCTCCACGAACACCACCAGGCCGGTAATGGTGATTGCGCCAACGAATAACAGCAGCACCAAGGGGATGGGAAACGCCCCGGTGCGGGTCAATTCCAGCGTCCCGCCTATGGCGTGCGGCAACCCGGCGACAATGCCGGCGAAAATAATCAGCGAAATGCCGTTGCCGACGCCGCGCTCGGTAATCTGTTCGCCGAGCCACATTAAAAATAGGGTGCCGGTCACCAGCGTCACCATGGTGGTCAAGCGGAACATCAGCCCCGGCTCCAGCACCAGCCCCGGCTGCGACTCCAGCGCAATCGCAATCCCCATGGCCTGGAACGTCGCCAGGAACACCGTGCCATAGCGGGTGTACTGGGTAATCTTGCGGCGGCCGGATTCACCCTCTTTTTTCAAAGCCTCAAGCGTAGGCGATACCACCGTCATCAACTGCATGATGATGGACGAGGAGATGTAAGGCAGTATGCCCAGCGCAAAAATAGTGAAGCGCGACAGCGCGCCTCCCGAAAACACGTTGAACATGCCGAGTATCCCCCCCTGCTGCGAGCGGAACAAATCGGCAAGATGCGCCGGGTCTATGCCGGGCACCGGAATGTGCGCGCCCATGCGGTACACTATCAGGGCGCCCAGCAAGAACAGGAGGCGCTTCTTGAGGTCCCCCATCTTGCCGTACATTCCGAGCAGCGAATTATTAGTGGCCATCTATCCTTTCGCGATTTCAATAATACTGCCGCCGGCAGCCTCAACGGCGGCGCGGGCGCCCTTGCTCACCCGCAAGCCCTTAATTTTGACAGCGCGGGTGATCTTGCCGGAGAGCATGATTTTGGCTGACAGTGCTCTCGCCGGCACAATCCCCGCCTGTTTCAGCGCCAGAATGTCTATTTCCTTGGCCTCCAGCGTGTTTAAATCGGAAAGACGCACTTCCGCGGTGTCATTCTTGCTTGGCGAGACAAAGCCGCGCTTGGGCAGACGGCGCTGCAGCGGCATTTGCCCGCCCTCAAAACCGATTTTATGAAAACCGCCGGAGCGCGCTTTCTGTCCCTTGTGGCCGCGCCCCGCAGTCTTGCCCAGCCCCGAGCCCGGCCCACGCCCGACGCGGCGTCTCTCGCGCTTGCTGCCTGGAGCGGGTTTGATGCCGTTAAGTTCCATTTATACCTCGCACTTGAGGAGGTAGCCTACTTTATTAATCATGCCGCGCACCGCCGGGGTGTCTTCGACCTCCACGGTGTGGCGCAGGCGGCGCAAGCCCAAACCGCGCACCGTGGCGCGGTGCGATTCGCTGGTGTTGATAATGCTTTTCACCAGAGTCACTTTGATTTTCGCAGGCTGCTTTTTCTTGACCGTGTTCACTCCAGAATCTGTTCCACGCTTTTGCCGCTTGATTTTCGCGGGCTGCTTTTTCATGGCCATGTTTACTCCAGAATCTGTTCCACGCTTTTGCCGCGCTTGGCCGCAATTTCCGAAGGCGTGCTCATCGCCTGCAAGCCTTTGAGAGTGGCGCGCACCACGTTGTAGGGATTGGTCGAGCCGAGGCATTTGGCAAGCACATTGCTCACCCCCATCACCTCAAAAATCGCGCGCATCGGGCCGCCGGCGATGATGCCGGTGCCTTCGCAAGCGGGTTGCATGTAAACCGTCGCCGAGCCATGCTTGCCGACCACCGGGTGGTGCAGCGTGCCGTTCTTAAGGTTGATCTTGATCATTTTGCGCCGCGCTTCGTCCATGGCTTTTTGTATCGCCACCGGCACTTCGCGCGCTTTGCCCTTGCCCATGCCGACTCCGCCATCGCCATCGCCCACCACGGTGAGCGCGGCAAAGCCGAGAACGCGACCGCCTTTCACCACTTTGGTGACGCGGTTCACCGCGACCATCTTTTCCCTGAGGCCGTCGCTGCGCTGTTGCGACTGTTGCATTTTCGCCATGGGTTACTCCGCTAGAATTTCAGGCCGTGTTCGCGCGCGGCCTCAGCCAGGGCCTTGACGCGGCCGTGATATTTGAGTCCGGAACGGTCAAAGGCGACGCTTGCAATGCCGTGCTTCTTGGCTTTTTCAGCGATGCGCTTGCCCACCACTGAAGCCGCCTTGACATTGCCGCCGTATTTAAGTTTCTTGCGCACTTCAGGCTCCAGCGTGGAGGCCGCCACCAGGATTTTGTCGCCATTGGCATCGGCCACCTGGGCATAAATATGGTGGTTGGTACGGTGCACCATCAGGCGCACTACCTTGAGCTCGGCAATCTTGTTGCGGGTTTTGCGCGAGCGGCGCAGCCGAGCCTGTTTTTTGTCATCCATAGTTTCGCTTATTTCTTCTTGGTTTCTTTCAAGATCACCACTTCATCGGCATAGCGCACGCCTTTGCCCTTATACGGCTCCGGTTTGCGGTAAGCGCGCACTTCCGCCGCCATCTGGCCCACCAGCTGCTTGTCCGCGCCTTTGATCACGATGTCGGTCTGAGAGGGTGTTTCGACCTTGATGCCTTTGGGCATCTGATGCACCACCGGCTGCGAGTAACCGATCACCAAATTTAACTTATCGCCCTGTGCTTGAGCGCGGAAACCCACGCCGACCAAGGTGAGCTTTTTCTCAAAACCCTTGGTCACGCCTTGAATCATGTTGGCGAGCAACGCACGCAGCGTGCCTGACATGATGTTGGCCTGCGGCGTTTCGTTGGCCACCTTGAATTTTAGCTTATCGCCCTCGCGCTCAACGACGACGTCTCCTTTGAGACGTTGTTTGAGGGTCCCCAGCGGACCTTTCACCGCGACTTCGGTAGGGGACAACGTCACTTCGACGCCTGCTGGCACCACTACGGGATTATTGCCTATTCGCGACATGTGTGCCTTGGCCTATTCCGTTACGCGACAATACAAAGCACTTCGCCGCCCATCCCGGTGGCGCGCGCCTT
Source organism: Burkholderiales bacterium (assembly GCA_036522275.1). GTDB lineage: Bacteria > Pseudomonadota > Gammaproteobacteria > Burkholderiales > JAHFRG01 > JAHFRG01. The sequence continues at coordinate 16,546 of DATDGC010000033.1, forward strand.
GCGGTCGGTCATCACCCCTTTGGGCGTGGAGATAATGGCGATCCCCAAGCCGTTCATCACCTTGGGGATGTCGCGGTTGGCTTTGTAAATGCGCAAGCCTGGCCGGCTCACACGCTCGATTTTTTCAATCACAGGACGGCCGGCGTAGTATTTGAGGGCGACTTCGAGCAGTGCCTTGCCTTGCGACTCGCGCACCGCAAAGTCTTCGATATAACCTTCATCCTTGAGTACCTGGGCAATCGCCGCCTTGAGCCTGGAGGAGGGGATTATCACGGTCGTTTTTTCCGCAAGTTGCGCATTGCGGATGCGCGTCAGCATATCGGCGATGGGATCGGTCATACTCATGTTTTATTCACTCCGGTTACCAGCTGGCCTTGATAATGCCCGGAATCTCGCCGCGCATGGCGATTTCACGCAGCTTGCTGCGGCCCAGCCCGAATTTGCGGTATACGCCGCGCGGCCGCCCGGTTAGTGCGCAACGGTTCCTGAGCCGCACCGGGCTGGCGTTGCGCGGGAGCTGCTGCAGTTTCATCCTCGCCTCATGCCGATCATCTTCGCTCAACTTGGTGTTGCGGATGATGGCCAGCAGTTCAGCACGCTTTGCGGCAAATTTCTTGACCACAGCGCGGCGTTTTTGGTCACGGTTAATCACTGCTGTTTTTGCCATGCCGACCTCAGTTCTTGAACGGGAAATTAAATGCAGCGAGAAGCGCGCGCGCTTCTTCATCTGTCTTGGCGGTGGTGGTAATCGTGATATTCAGCCCGCGCAGGGCGTCAATCTTGTCGTACTCGATCTCGGGAAAAATAATCTGTTCCTTGACCCCGATGTTGTAGTTGCCACGGCCGTCGAAAGATTTGGCGGAGAGTCCGCGGAAGTCGCGGATGCGCGGGATAGCGATGGATACCAGGCGGTCGAGAAACTCATACATGCGCTTGTCGCGCAGCGTGACCATGCAGCCGACGGGGTAGCCCCTGCGGATCTTGAAGACGGCAATGGATTTGCGCGATTTGGTGACAACCGGCTTTTGCCCGGATATTTTCTGCATGTCGGCCACCGCGTTGTCCATGATTTTCTTGTCCGACACCGCTTCGCCCACACCCATGTTGAGCGTGATTTTGCTGATGCGCGGCACCTGCATCGGTGTTTTGTAGCCAAACTGTTTCATCAACTGTTTAACCATCGTGCTTCTATACATAGTTTGTAAACGGGGCATGTTTCTCTCGGTCTACTTTCAGACGTCCACCATTTCGCCGTTGGACTTGAAATAACGCACTCTGCGCCCGTCATCCAGCATCTTCATGCCGACACGATCGGCCTTTTGCGTGGTGGGATTGAACAGCATCACGTTGGAAATATGGATGGGCATTTCCTTGTCAATAATGCCACCGGTGTTGTTCTTCAGGGGATTGGGTTTCTGATGCTTCTTCACCTTGTTCACCCCTTCCACCAGCACGTGCTCGGCATCCACCAAGCGTAACACTGAGCCGCGCCTGCCCTTGTCTTTACCGGTGGTCACAATGACATTATCGCCTTTTTTGATTCTACGCATGAGTAATTTCCTTACAGCACTTCCGGCGCCAATGACACAATCTTCATGAAGCGCTCGGTGCGCAACTCGCGCGTCACCGGGCCGAAAATACGCGTGCCAATCGGCTCCAGTTTGGGATTCAGCAGCACCGCGGCGTTGCCGTCAAACTTGATTAGCGATCCGTCCACCCGGCGCACCCCTTTGGCGGTGCGCACTACCACCGCGTGATAGATTTCGCCCTTCTTGACGCGGCCGCGCGGCACAGCGTCCTTGACGCTCACCCTGATAACGTCGCCAATGCCTGCATAGCGGCGCTTCGAGCCGCCGAGCACCTTGATGCACATCACGGAACGCGCACCGCTGTTGTCCGCGACATCCAGCACTGTCTGCATTTGAATCATTGGTTCATCTCTCCAACTTAAACCGCCACCGCTTACGCGGGTCGACGGTCAGTCTTGGATCCCGTCAGGCGAGAAGCGCTTGCTCAAGCACGCATCGGAAAACCATGAATTGTAAAGATTATCTCGCATGAAAGCAAGAGGAACCTCTGGTTAAGTCCTCAACACTTTGCGTTGCTGGCAAAATGCGGGGGGTTCCTTTAAATACTGTGCGCTTTTTCAATTAGCTTGCTCACCCGCCAGGCCTTGGTTTTGGCAATCGGCCGGCATTCTTCGATCATCACCATATCGCCCTCGTGAAATTCGTTCTTTTCATCATGCGCATGGTATTTTTTGGAACGGGTGATAATCTTGCCGTACAAGGGATGCCGCACCCTGCGCTCGACCAGCACGGTTACGGTCTTGTCCATTTTGTCGCTCACCACGCGGCCGCTCAAGGTACGCTTGGATGCTTCACTCATGGTTGTTTCGCCTTCTGGGTAAGCACGGTGCGCACCCGCGCAATATCCTTGCGTACTTTGCGCAATTGGTTGAAATTGGTGAGTTGCTGCGTTGCCTTTTGCATGCGCAGGCCGAACTGTGCCTTGAGCAGTGCCACAAGCTCCTGCTTCAGTTCAGATTCCGGCTTGGCCCTTAATTCGCTCGTCTTCACAATCTACCCCATCTGTCGTATCACAAATGTCGTTAATATCGGCAGCTTGGCCGCGGCCAAGCGGAACGCCTCGCGCGCCGATTCCTCGTTCACCCCGTCCATTTCATACAGCACCTTGCCAGGCTGAATTTCAGCGACAAAGTATTCGGGATTTCCCTTGCCGTTGCCCATGCGCACTTCAGCCGGCTTTTGCGAAACCGGTTTGTCGGGAAAAATGCGTATCCAGATGCGTCCGCCTCGCTTGATGAAGTGGGTCATGGCGCGGCGCGCCGCTTCGATCTGACGCGAAGTCAACCGGCCGCGCGTTGTTGCTTTCAGGCCATACTCGCCGAAGCTTACTTTATTGCCGCGCGTAGCCACACCGGTGTTGCGGCCTTTCTGCTGTTTGCGGTACTTAGTCCTTGCTGGTTGCAGCATGTTTCGCTCCTGACTTCACTTTTTTGCTTTGCCTCCGCCGCGCTTGGGTTTGGGTTTGGCCTCGGTTGCAGCGCCTGCCGCCTTGGCTTTGACCGTGCCGCGGGGCTTGATTTTGGATTTGATTTCTACCGCAACCTTACTCTTGGCCTCGCTTTCACGCTTGGGCTTGGCTTTGGTTCCGGGGCTTTCCACGTGCTTGGCCTTGGCTTCGCTATGTTTGAGCCCGGGCTTGTGGGCGGTTTCGCGCGGCGTCTCGCGCTTGGCTTCAATTTCACTACGCTTAGGTTTGACTTTCTTTTCCATCTCGATGGGCGGCGCTGCCTGCGGCTGGTCGGATTGCCCCAGCACTTCGCCCTTGAATACCCACACCTTGATGCCGATTACGCCGTAAGTGGTTTTCGCTTCGGCAAAACCATAATCAATGTCAGCGCGCAAGGTATGCAGCGGCACCCGGCCTTCGCGGTACCATTCGCAACGGGCGATTTCAATCCCGTTCAGGCGCCCCGAGCTCATGATCTTGATGCCCTGCGCCCCCAAGCGCATGGCATTGGTGATGGCGCGCTTCATGGCGCGTCGGAACATGATGCGCTTTTGCAGTTGCTGGGCAATGCTCTCGGCAATCAGTTGCGCGTCGAGCTCGGGCTTGCGGATTTCCTCAATGTTGACGTGCACCGGGATGTTCATGAGTTTCTGCAGCTCAATTTTCAGGGACTCGATGTCCTCACCCTTTTTGCCGATGACCACACCGGGCCGCGCGCTGTAAACGGTGATCCTGGCGTTCTTCGCGGGGCGCTCGATGATCACTTTACCCACGGCGGCATGGCTGAGCTTGTTTCTCAGGAACTCGCGCACCTTGATGTCTTCGTTCAGCATTCCCGGGAAATGCTTGCTGCTCGCGTACCAGCGCGAGCTCCAGTTGCGCAGCACGGAGAGGCGGAAACCGGTTGGATGTATCTTCTGTCCCATGGTGCTTCCTTATTTATCGCCGACCGTCACATAAATGTGGCAGGTGGGTTTGATGATATGGTTGCCACGCCCTTTGGCGCGCGCGGTAAAACGCTTCAAGCTGGATCCGCGCTCGACATAGATGGTGATTACTTTGAGTTCGTCAATGTCGGCGCCGTCGTTGTGCTCAGCATTGGCAATCGCCGATTCCAGCACTTTCCTGATGATCACCGCGCCTTTTTTCGGACTGAATGTGAGGATGTTAAGCGCCTTGTCCACCGGCAAGCCGCGGATCTGGTCCGCCACCAGCCGGCCTTTTTGCGCCGATAAACGCACACCTCGCAATACAGCAGATGTTTTCATCATTCTCTCCTACTTTTTCTCCGCTTCTTTCCCCACTTCTTTCCCCGTTTCTTTCCCTGCTTCTTTCCCTGCTTCTCCAGGCGCAGGGGTTTTCTTGTCGGCGGAATGCCCCTTGAAAGTGCGTGTGTGGGAAAACTCGCCGAACTTGTGCCCCACCATGTTTTCGGTCACATACACCGGAACATGCTGCTTGCCGTTATGCACCGCGAAAGTGAGTCCCACGAAATCCGGCAGCACGGTGGAGCGCCGCGACCAGGTTTTAATCGGGCGCTTGTCGTTGGCGGCGCGCGCCGCTTCCACCTTCCTCATCAGGTGAAGGTCTACAAACGGTCCCTTTTTAACCGAGCGCGCCATAAGGGAACCTCTAATTAGTCCGCGCGCGGCCGCGACGGCAGCGGGGTGAGATGAATGACGCGAAGCGAGGAACGCCGTGTACATGTCGTCCACAAGCGACGAGCGACAAAGT
>DATDGC010000034.1:0-40518 GCA_036522275.1 Burkholderiales bacterium
GCAGCCAAGGGTTAATCTCCTTGGCAAGCCAAGCGACAAAGCAGATCGCCCGAAAAGCGCCCCGGACTCGGACTCGCGTGAGCGTGGAGCGGGAAGGGGCGCAAGCTGCCGCAAGAGACACCGTTAAACGGGGCGCTCATGCTGCCGCTCCCGCACCCCAAGCTTCGCTGACCGTGTCGCGGCAGCCGTCCCGACCGGGTTTCGGCGCAATGCGGCGCTTGCATCGTTGCGCTCCTCGTGCTTAAGCTACGGCTAGGCACCTTCGTCGCGCGCCTTGCAATCATCCGCATTGCGCCAGAAACGCGCTCCACGGAGGACTTAATCAGAGGTCCCTAGATAATGAAATACTACAGGCAAATCGCCCTCCATGAATAATCTCGCCTATTTGCTGCAGCAGAAACTCGAGGTGCCGCAAAAACCGCTTTACCGGGAGTTTGTAAATGGCGCGTGGCGTTTATTCACCGCGCAAGACATTGCCGGCATGGCGGCGCGCTGGCAACAGGCGTTCCGCGGCCAAGGTTTCGAAAAAGGCGACCGCGTAGCGCTGTGCCTTAAAAACGGCGCCACCTGGGTAGCGATAGATATGGCCGCCCTGGGCATGGGCCTGGTGGTGGTGCCGCTATATGTCAACGATAACGCCAAGAATATCGCGTGGTGTATAGCCGATTCCGAAGCGCGGCTGCTGATCCTGGAAAATACGCGCATGCTGGAGACCTTGCGCCGCGAGGCCGGTCATTTACCTCCCATCGTTTGCATCGAAGGCGATTCCCAAGTGAATACGCTGGAAAGCTGGCTGTCCAAGGCCGGTGAGGAATTTAGGGTCGTGGAAATCGAGCCCGACAGCCTTGCCACCATTGTTTATACCTCAGGCACGGCGGGACCCCCCAAAGGCGTAAAACTCTCGCACCGCAATATTCTTTCCAACATGCACGCCGTGCTCAAGGCAGTGGAGCTTCATGCGACCGACCGTGTACTCTCGGTGTTGCCGCTCTCTCACATGTTCGAGCGCACTTGCGGCTATTACCTGACTTTGCATGTCGGAGTGCAAGTGATATATACGCGGGGCGTCCAGCAGTTGGCTGAAGATTTGGCGACGCAACAGCCCACTATCCTGCTTGCCGTACCACGCGTGCTGGAACGCTTCAAGGTGCGCATCGAGGAAAAGCTGGCGAGCTCCTTTTTCAAGCGGCAGTTGTTTGCGCTCACCATCAAATTCGGCTGGCAGGTTTACCAGCAGCAAGCCAACGCGCTGGAGCGGGTGGTTTATGGATTGCTGAAAAAACTGGTCGCAGACCCGATCCTGGCTAAGCTTGGCGGAAAATTGCGCATGGTGTTTGTGGGCGGTGCGGCGCTCGATCAGCGCGTGGGGCGGACGTTCATCGGCCTGGGATTGCGCATCACGCAGGGCTATGGGCTGACTGAAACCTCGCCAGTGATTGCCGGCAACCGCGAAGGAGACAGGGACCTCGCTTCGGTCGGCGCGCCGCTGGAGAATCTGCAAGTCCGCGTCAACCAGGCAGGCGAACTATTGGTGCGCGGACCTTCGGTTATGCTGGGCTACTGGCGCAACCCTGAAGCCACCCGAGCGGTTTTGGATGACGAAGGTTGGTTGAATACCGGCGACCAGGTGGAGATCCGCGACGGCAACATTTACATCAAAGGCCGTACTAAGGATGTTCTGGTGCTCTCCAACGGAGAAAAAGTGCCGCCGCAGGAAGTTGAAACCGCCATCCTGAGCGACGGAATTTTCGAGCAGGTGATGCTGGTGGGCGAAGGCCGTGCTTATTTAACCCTGCTGGCGGTGACGCAGGAAACGGACAGGAAGAAACTCATCAGGTGCGCCAACGAGAAACTCAAAAACTTCCCGCGCTATATCCGAGTGCGCCGTGTGATTCCGCTCAAAGAACCATGGAGCATAGAAAACGGCCTGCTCACTCCGACCCTGAAAGTCAAGCGCAAGCAGGTGCACGAGAAATTCAATACGGAAATCGAAAAAGTATATGGCGAAACCGGTTAAAATGGCTTTACCACCGCCAGAATCACCACCGCGATCAAAATCAATGTTGGAAATTCATTAATCCAGCGGTAAAACTTCGGGCTGTGGCTCTTGGGATCGCTCTTGATGTCAATCAGCAGCTTGCCGCAATACAGGTGGAACAGAATCAGCAGTGACACCAAGCCGAGCTTGATGTTCAGCCACATGCCGGAAGCAACGGAACCCAGCAACCAGAAGCCAAAGACCAGCGTCAGCACCGCCCCCGGCGTCATGATGTAGAAATAGAGCTTGCGCTCCATGATAAGGAAGCGCTCGATGCTGATTTTGTCTTCGGCCGCCGAGTGGTAGACAAACAGCCGCGGTAAATAAAACAGCCCGGCAAACCAGGTGACCATGGAAATCACATGAAACGCTTTAACCCAGAGCATAATCTTAAATTCCGCAGTTAACCGCCGATGCACGCCGATAAACCCCGACAAAACAGATTATTTTTTCCGGCCGCTGAAATATCTGCGTTCATCTGCGGTTTAGCGAGTTTTTGGGTTTATGTCAACAAGCGCCGGCGTGTCAATACCGGCGCCGTTAGACAATCCTGATGCAGCGTGTGTTGCGCAAGTCCTGCATGTTTTAATGCCGGAAAGTGTCAAGCACGATCTGTTTGAGTTGTGGCAGCCGCCCATGAAAAAAATGGCCGGCACCGGGCAGCACCATAACCCGCAATTCCTGCGGCTGCGCCCAGGCCAGCACTGCGGCCAGCGGTACCACATCATCCTGGTCGCCGTGAATGACCAGTGTATTGGCCGGGACAGTACCGACATCGAAGCGACCCACCGCGGGCGCAATCAGCACCAGCTTTTCCGCAGGCAGGTGTTTTATCACGCGTGATTGCACGAAAGCGCCGAAGGAAAACCCCGCAAGTACCAACGGCAAATCACCGAATTGGCCTTTTGCGTACTCCGCCACCGCCAGCATATCTTGCGTTTCGCCCTTGCCCTCATCATAACGGCCCTGGCTTTCGCCCACACCGCGCAAATTCGGCCGCAGCGCGCAATAGTCCAGCTCAAAAAAAGCTTTGGCCACCGTTTGCACTACTTTATTCTCGAGCGTGCCGCCAAACTGCGAGTGGGGATGGGCGATCAGCGCTATACCGCTGCGTTTTTCTCCAGGGTCGTTGATGACGGTCTCCAGCATGCCTGCCGGTCCATCGATAAAAATCTTTTTTAAAGCTGAATTGTGCAATGTGTAGCTATTTTTGTAAAAGTAAGGATGCTATTAGATAAAGTAACCCCTGTTCCGCCGCCGAGTTGCGTAGTCAAACCGGGGGGCTGCCGCGACACGGTGAGCGAAGCTCTTGGGTGCGGGAGCGGCAGCAATGGCGCCCCGTTGCAGGGTACCACCTGCGGCAGCATGCGCCCCTTCCCGCTCCACGCTGTGCGAGTCCGAGTCCGGGGCGTCGGCGAGCACTGTTTGAGCACTAGCCGCGTAGCGGATCGTGCGAGTTGCGCAGCCGCCCGGTTTGGCGAGCAACGCAGGGTACCTGAAGGGCGGCGGAAGGGGACGGCTTTCTTTTGGTTACTTTTCTTGGCCGCGCAAGAAAAGTAACCAGCAGCCGGGCTGCCCCCGGCGATCAAATCTTCAGACGCGTGACAACGCGCCCATGCAGCAAATGCTCTTCAATGATCTCGTCTATATCGTGCTTGTCCATATAGGTGTACCACACGCCATCCGGGTACACCACCAGCACCGGCCCTTCATCGCAGCGGTCCATGCAACCCGCAGAATTGACGCGAATCTTGCCTTTACCATTGAGATTGAGCGCTCTTATTTTGTCCTTGGCATAGCCGCGCAAGTCGCGGGAATGGTGATTGTTGCAGCAAGTTTCACCCGGCTCGCGCTGATTGCAGCAGAAAAACACATGTTTTTGATAATGACTCACGGCACCAGCCAAGTGCAAAAGCAGTTCAATTCATTATACTCGATGCCGGACTAGGGCGCGGAGTCTTTGGACAAACAGGCAGAGATAACCGAGCGCGGCAAACGACCATAGTTCAGCGACTATCCGCGCCAGGCCGGTGAAATTGAGCAAATGCCCGTAATGCCAACTGAACAGCGCCAGCGCCGGTTGAGCATCGCCCCGGTGCAGGTGCGAGATGAAAATGCCTACAGCCAGGGCAAAAGCGCACAGCAGGATAACGCGGCGCAGTGTCAGCAGCAGTGAGACCGCGACGATAAACAAACCATATCCGATGCCGATGACTGATTCGGCAGTAAGCCATTGCAGCATTGCTTGCGGCTTGAGCAGCACTGCCGCAGCCAGAAGCTTGATGACGGAGGCTGTCGACAACAGCACCAATATGGCGATGAGGGCGGCTTTGGCCGTGCGCATCAGCAACATCAAGAGCAGACTGACGCCAACCAGATTGCACATTACCGACAGCGTGCCGAGCAGACTTAGACCGCGCATAAACGGGCTGCTGTTTTCCGCAAAAAAAACTATTCCCAGGAGCGGCAGGGAGGGGTTTAATTGGCTGACAAACCACAGTCCCAGCAGCACCAGTCCCATATCGCCAAGGCTTCCGGAAACAAACCATCGGTCACGAAAATCGGCGAGATGGACGGCAATCAGTTTGCGCACGTCCTGGCGTGCCGCAATAAGTGCGCCGATCAAGCCGCCCAATCCGTTGGTTAGAACATCCAGCGTGGAGCTGGTGCGGGCAGGTAAATACATTTGTACCGCCTCCATTGACAGGCTTAACGCAAATCCGGTAAGCGCGGAGATTATCAATGCACCCTTGATGCTTAAACGCGATTGCAGCGCCAGCACAAGCAGAAAGCCCAGCGGAAGATAAGCGAGAAAATTGATGAAAATGTCGAAACGCCGGGTATGCCGCGACCAGGGAGTGAACAGGAACGACCATATTCCCACGCCGGGATCGCGCCAGCCGGTAAAGGGGATCAAGCTGGCATAGACGACAAGGACTAGGTAAGCTACAGCGAGATAACCGGCAAGCCTTGAGCCGCGCGGATATGAAACTGATTTATCAGCTGCAGGTAGAGAGGCCATTATTGTTTCGTCCAGATCGCACCCTTTCCACGCCGAGACATCATTCTATGACATATTTAATGGCGACGCCGACTGCCTTTGCGCTTTGCGCAATTGCGCTTCAACCATACAGCCGACAGGACAGAAGCCGGCGTATAATTCAAGGTAAGTAATTTGTTAGGCGCCGACCATGCTTAAAAGCAGAATTTATCTTTATCTGACCGCGGCCGCTCTGAACCTTTTGTTGGCGGCTTCTGCTGGCGCGGCCGAGGAGCAAAAAGATAAAGATAAAGACACCTACGACCAGAATACCGTCATCAAAGACGCCACGGCTTTCTTCGGTAAAGGCGCGGAGGGTATAGGCGGGGTTGTCGAGAAAGCTCTCAAGGATCATGGCAGGCCCAACGGTTACATCAGGGGCGAGGAAGTGAGCGGTGCATTTGTCGTGGGTCTGCGTTATGGCGACGGCACGCTAACGCTCAAGAACAAGGGCAGCCGGATAGTCAACTGGCAAGGACCGTCCATCGGCTTTGATGTGGGAGGGGATGCCTCCAAGGTCTTCGTGCTGGTTTACAACCTGGAGAAAATGGACGATATTTTCCAGCGATTCCCGGCAGTGGATGGAAGTCTTTACTTTGTCGCGGGCACGAGCATCAATTATCATCAAAGTGGCAATATTATCCTGGCGCCGATAAGACTGGGAGTGGGTTTGCGCTTCGGAATAAACGTCGGCTATATGCATTACACGAGAACCAAGAGCTGGAACCCGCTGTAAACCAAGCACGGCATCCAGGCATGTTCCGCGGTTTCTAGAACGACGCCATTCATTTGTAATCCCGCGCTCCTTTTATTTTAATAATAATGCACATTCACATCCTCGGTATCTGCGGCAGCTTCATGGGCGGCATCGCCGTGCTCGCAAAACAGGCGGGGCACAATGTCACGGGTTGTGACGCCAATATCTATCCGCCGATGAGCACCCAGCTTGAAAAGCAGAACATCGCCCTCACCGAAGGTTTCTCCGCCGATCAAGTCAAACTCAAGCCTGACGTCTTCGTCATCGGCAACGTGGTGCCCCGCGGCAATCCGCTGATCGAGGAAATTCTGAACCGTGGACTACCTAATATTTCCGGGCCGCAATGGCTGGCTGATAACACGCTCAGAGACAAATGGGTGCTGGCGGTAGCCGGCACACACGGCAAGACCACCACCGCTTCGATGCTTGCCTGGATACTGGAACATGCAGGTTTGAAACCGGGTTTTTTAATCGGCGGAGTGCCGGAAAATTTCGGCATTTCGGCGCGATTGTCCGATACGGAATTCTTTGTTATTGAAGCCGACGAATACGACACCGCGTTTTTTGACAAGCGCTCCAAGTTCGTGCATTACCGCTCGCGCACCACGCTCCTCAACAACCTGGAGTTCGACCATGCGGACATCTTTCCAGATCTCGCCGCGATTGAAACCCAGTTTCACCATTTGGTGCGCACGCTCCCGTCTAACGGGCTCATCATCGCCAACGGCCGCGACGCGAACCTCCAGCGCGTGCTGCAACGCGGCTGCTGGACATCGGTGGAATACTTCGGCGTGGACGAGGGCTGGCAGGCAAAGGGCGCTGACGGAAGTTTCGTCATCAGTGACAAAGGCAAAATCATGGGCACGCTTAAGTGGAGCTTGCTCGGTGAACACAACCGCATGAATGCGCTCGCCGCGCTGCTCGCCGCGCGCCATGCCGGCGTGCCGGTTGATAACGGAATTGCAGCGCTGGGAGAATTCTCAAGCGTCAAACGGCGCATGGAAGTAAGGGGCGTGGTAAAAGGCATCACGGTGTACGATGATTTCGCCCACCACCCTACCGCGATTCGCACCACGCTGGAGGGGCTGCGCGATAAAGTGAACAGCGCGCGCATCATCGCCGTGCTTGAGCCGCGCTCCAACACCATGAAAATGGGCGTGATGAAAGACGCGCTGGCGGAAAGCCTCGCTTCTGCTGACCAAATATTTTGCTACACGGCAAATCTCGGCTGGGATGCAAAGGCTGCATTGAAGCCGCTGGGCGGCCGCGTGCATACCTTTGATGACCTGCAGCAATTGATCAGCGCCGTTGTCAACAGCGCGAGTCCCGGCGATCATGTGCTGATCATGAGTAACGGCGGTTTCGGCGGCATCCACGAAAAATTGCTCGCTATCCTTCGTCTTCGACCGTGATGCTTTGGCGCGCAGCAGGTCGTGATCGAAGGCAGTGACCACGGGTTCCGGAATTATTCCGACTACGTCCCCATGATTCTGGAGTTTGCGGGGGAATAATTGTCTCAACCGGGAATGAAACGTCCTGGGGTATAATTCCGCCATTCCCATTCTGCCGCTTTCACGGCACCCACCCGTGTCATTCCCATGAATGTTTTTTACGAAGAAGACGGCGTGTTCAAGGTCGGGACTATTCTTGCCGATAACGACAGCACGCTGCAGGTGGAGGCCGCGCACGGCAAGCGCAGCAAGATCAAGGCCGGCTGGCTGCTGTTCAGGTTTGAAGATCCGGGGAAATCTCACTTCATGGAGCAATCACAGCAGGCAGCGGCAAGCATTGATACGGATTTCCTGTGGTCTTGCTGTGGCGAAGAAGAATTCGGCTACGAAGCATTGGCGCGCGAATATTTCGGTCGCCAGCCCAGCCCGGTCGAAGCCGCCGGCCTGCTAATACGGCTGCACGGCTCGCCGATGTATTTTTACAAGAAAGGCCGCGGGCGCTATAAGGCGGCGCCTCCCGAAGCCCTCAAAGCGGCATTGGCAAGCGTTGCAAAAAAGCACGCGCAAGCTGCGCAACAGGCAAGCTATGTCGAGCAGCTGATAAATTTCAAGCTGCCCCGGGAATTCATTCCGGTGATTCCCAAGCTGCTCTACAAGCCTGAGCGCGCCAGCATCGAATACAAGGCACTCGAAGCTGCGGGCGAGGCGACCCACCTCACCAGCGTCCAGCTTTTGGAGAAATGCGGCGCGATTCCATTCTCGCACGATTATCATTTGCAGCATTTCTTGTTTGAGCACTTCCACGAAGGCATTGATTTCGGCGATATCGGCGAAATAACCGAGCCGCAGGGACTGTTGCTTGCCAAAGCTGCGGCATTCAGCATTGACGATGTCACCACTACTGAGATTGATGATGCCTTTTCGGTCACGCGCCTTGCCAACGGCAATTGGCAAATCGGCGTGCATATCGCAGCGCCGGCCTTGGGATTTGCGCCGGGATCGAAGCTCGACGCCATCGCTTCGCGGCGGCTGTCCACGGTGTACATACCGGGAAACAAAATCACCATGCTGCCGGATGTGGCGATACAAAAATTCACTCTGGTGGAGGGAACCACCCGTCCCGTGCTTTCGATGTACATGGAAGCGGGAAGCAGCGACTTGGCAGTAGTCTCGTCACAAACCCGGGTTGAGCGCGCGCGCATCAGCGCGAATCTGCGGCATGGCGCGCTTGAAGAAAAATTCAATGAAACCACGCTTGCGGCGGGCGGGCTCGATTTTCCTTTCGGCAACGAGCTGAAACTGCTGTGGCAGTTTGCCGAAACCCTGGAAAAGTCGCGCGGGAAACCTGAACCCGCCGGCGCGCCGCAGCTTGACTACAATTTTTATATTGAGAACGAGCGCGTAATCATCACCGAGCGCAGGCGCGGCACGCCTATAAACAAAGTGGTGTCGGAGCTGATGATTTACGTCAACACCGCATGGGGCAAGCTGCTCGCGGATCATGATATGGCGGCAATTTACCGCGCCCAGGGCAACGGCAAGGTGAAAATGAGCACGGCTCCGGGAGAACATCAGGGGCTGGGAGTGGGTCAGTACATCTGGGCGAGCTCACCACTGCGACGTTATGTGGACCTCGTCAACCAGCGCCAACTTCTCGCCTGGCTTAATGGCGAGGCTCCGCCTTATGCAAAAAACAGCGAGCGGCTTCTGATCGCCATGCGCGATTTTGAGCTGGCGTACGAGGCTTACAATCACTTTCAGCGCACCATGGAACGCTACTGGTGCTTGCGCTGGCTGCAACAGGAGTCGGTAACCCTCATTGCGGCAACCGTGGTCAGAGAAAACCTGGTGAAAATAGAAAAACTGCCGCTGTTTACCCGCGTGCCTTCACTGCCTGAGCTGCCCGCCGCAAGTCGGGTGGAAGTCGAGATTTCCGCCTTGGATTTTCTGGAATTGACCTTTTCCTGCCTGTTCAAACGCAAGCTCGAAGCCTGAATCAACATGTGACATCGGCGCATTTGTTACTTACAATGCGACATCTGCAGCTTTGGCTCCCCAGGTGCGTTTCGATATTACATTACTGAAAGCCACCTCAGCATCACTTGGCAAAAAAGTAGCGCTGATGGACGTTGTCACGCGCTTGCAGCTGGCAATGTTTCTCTCCTTCACCCTGCATTCGATTTTTCTGATGGGCGTCAACTTCAAATTCCCGGATTCCGTCAAGCGCAGCCATGACGGCCTGCCGCTGGAGGTGGTGCTGGTCAACAGCAAGTCCGTCTCCGAGCCGCTGCAGCCTGACGCGTTGGCGCAGACCAACCTGGATGGGGGCGGCAACACCGATTTGAGGCGCCGTGCCAAGAGCCCGCTGCCGGTGCTCAAGAAGAACGAGCCGCCGCCGGATCAATTTACCCAGGCGCAGCGCCGCGTCGCACAGCTGGAAGCGCAAGCGCACAAACTGATGACGCAGGTGCAGTCGCCGAAAAAACTCAAGCAACAAGATAGCGTGCCCGAAGCCGAGACGCAAAAAGTGGAAACGCCGAATGCCATGGACCTGGTGCAAAGAAGCCTGGAGGCGGCGCGACTCGAAGCGCAAATCGCCAAAGAGCGGGAAGAATACCAGCAGCGGCCGCGGCGTATGTTTATCGGCGCGCGCACCCGGGAATACGCCTTCACCCGCTACGTGGATGACTGGCGCATCAAAGTGGAACGCATCGGCAACCTGAATTACCCCGAAGCCGCGAAGCGCCAGAAAATCTATGGAAGCCTTTTGCTCACCATTTCCATCAACGCCGACGGCACGGTGGAAAGCGTGGAAATCAACCGCTCCTCAGGGAAAAAAGTCCTGGACGCGGCGGCGATCCGCATCGTGCAGCTGGCCAGCCCGTTTGCGCCATTTCCCGAACAGATGCGCAAGAAAGTGGATATTCTGAGCATCACCCGTACCTGGACCTTTACCCGCAGCGACCAACTGGTGGGAGAGGAATAAAGCCGGGATCCAAACCGGTGCGCTACCATGCAATAATCCAGCAACGCACATGACCGACCGCTATGCCGTCATCGGCAACCCCATCGCGCACAGCAAATCGCCGCTGATCCACGTAGAATTCGCGCGGCAAACCGGCGAGGACATTTCATATACCGCAATCCTTGCCACGCGCGAGAGTTTTGTAAGCGCGGTCGGGGATTTTATCGGCCAGGGCGGCAAGGGGATGAATGTCACCGTGCCGTTCAAGCAGCAGGCATGGAAATATCTGGCGACTGATATCGCGTCGCGCGCCGCTTCCGCCCGGGCGGTCAACACGCTTATATTCAAGGACGGCAAAATCATCGGCGACAACACCGACGGCGTGGGACTGTTGCGCGACATCGAAGGCAATCTCGAGTTTCCGGTTGCGGGCAAGCGAGTGCTGCTGATGGGGGCGGGTGGCGCGGCCCGCGGCGTGCTGCCGGTGCTATTGAATGAACATCCGGCGATCCTCGACATCGTTAACCGCAGCATGGATAAGGCACGCGAATTGAAAGAGCGGTTTGCCGCATCCGGGAATATCGGTGTGACCGATTACGCCGGCTTAAGCGGCAGTCAATTCGATCTGGTGATTAACGCCACCTCGAGCAGCATGAATGATGATTTACCGCCCTTGCCAAAAGGAATATTCGCTGCCGGGGCGCTGGCCTACGATCTCATGTACGGCAAGGGGCTCACGCCTTTTTTGCTGTTTGCCCAAAGTCAGGGTGCTGTCAAATTAGCTGATGGCCTCGGCATGCTGGTGGAGCAGGCAGCCGAATCGTTTTTGATCTGGCGCGGTGTACGCCCCACTACCCGCCCGGTCATCGCCATGCTGAAAAGCTGATGTTGAAGTTTGTCTGGCGCTGGCTGTGGCGAGCCGTTGCCCTGCTGCTTGCAGCAGTATTCTTATACCAGTTGTGGTTTTTTTTGCATGTCTGGTACTGGGTGGACCATAACCCGGGGCGCAGCGCATTCATGGAAGCGCGTCTGGAAGATCTTCAAAGCAAGAAACCGCAGACCGACTTGAAGCACATATGGGTGCCGTATAACCACATTTCGGTCCACTTGAAGCACGCGCTGATCGCTGCGGAGGACGCCAGGTTCCTGGAGCATGAGGGATTCGACTGGGAAAGCATACAAAAAGCCTACGAGAAAAACCTTCAAAAAGGAAAAGTCGTCGCCGGCGGCTCCACCATCAGCCAGCAGTTGGCGAAAAATCTGTTCTTGTCCAGCACGCGCACGCCGTGGCGCAAGGTTGAAGAAGCGCTGATTACCCTGATGCTGGAACGCATGATGGACAAGCAGCGCATTCTGGAGATTTACCTCAATATCATCGAATGGGGCAACGGCGTGTTCGGCGCCGAAGCCGCGGCTCGGCACTACTACGGTGTCTCCGCCGCAGCGCTTTCAATGGAACAGGCGGCGCGGCTTGCGGCCATAGTGCCGAATCCCCGTTTTTACGACCGCAACCGCAACACGCCCTGGCTTAACCGCAAGACCGGCATCATTCTGGAACGCATGAACGTGGTTGAGGCGCCTTGAATCTCTTCCCGCTTCAAAAGATTCGCAGGCGCAGTTAAGAAAAGTCTGCAAATACCCTATAATCCGGCCAACAGCGCGCCTTCTTAAGCTGTGTTGGCTGACGAAAGCGCGTACCCATCCCATCCGGCGCGGTTTGCGCCCATGACGGAATCTGGCTATGGCAGAAGTCGAAGAAGCCCGGCAGGAAAGAGCGCATGAGACGCTGCGACATGTAACCCGCCTGCTGCGCAAGCAAGAAGCGCTGCCGCACAAGAAGAATCTCGCCGAGTTGCAGAAAAGCCTGGACGCGCTGCATCCCGCCGATGTCGCCTATATCCTCGAGTCGCTGCCGCTCAAACAACGGCTGATGGTCTGGGAGCTGGTGAAAGCCGAGCGCGACGGCGAAATCCTGCTGGAAGTCTCCGACGCGGTGCGCGAGACGCTGATCGCCGGCATGGACGCCGACGAACTGGTCGCCGCCGCCGAAACCCTGGACACCGACCAGATCGCGGACCTCGCGCCGGACCTGCCGCGCGACGTGGTACAGGACATCCTCGACTCGCTCGATGCGCAGAACCGCGCGCGGCTGCAGACCGCGTTATCCTACTCGGAAAACACCGTCGGCGCGCTGATGGAATTCGAAACGGTGACCATTCGCGACGATATCAACCTGGAAGTGGTGTTGCGCTATTTGCGCCGTTTTGATGAGCTGCCCAGTCATACCGACGCGCTGTTCGTGGTGGACCGCGACGATACCCTGCGCGGAGTATTGCCGCTGAAACGCCTACTGGTGAGCGACCCGGAAGTTGAAGTCACAGCGTTGATGCTGGAAGACATCGTGAGTTTCCATCCCGAAGACGCGGCCAATGAGGCGGCGCTGGCGTTCGAGCGCTACGGACTGGTTTCCGCGCCGGTGGTTAACGAGCAAAACAAGCTGGTCGGGCGCATCACGGTTGACGCAGTGGTGGAATACATCCGCCAGAAATCGGATACGCAGCTTTTGAGCAACGCAGGTTTGCGCGAGGAAGAAGACCTCTTTGCGCCGGTACGCGAGAGCACCAAGAACCGCACCCTGTGGCTGGGCATTAATCTAATTACTGCTTTCGCGGCCGCGGCTGTAACCCATTTATTTGAGGCCTCGATTGAAAAAATCGTGGCACTGGCGGTGTTGATGACGGTGATTCCTAGCATGGGAGGGAATGCCGGCACGCAAACCATGGCGCTGGTGACGCGGGGGCTTGCGCTGGATCAGATCAACCCCGGCAACATCCGCCATCTTTTCAACAAGGAATTTGCCGTAGCCTATTACAACGGGCTGATCTGGGCGGTGGTGGTGGGGGTGCTGGCGGCACTGTGGTACAGAGACGTGAAGCTCAGCCTGGTGTTCGGCGCGGCGATGGTGATCGAATTGATCGCTGCGGCGCTGTCGGGAGTGGCGATTCCTCTCATTCTGCGCCGCTTCAAGATCGACCCTGCGGTTGGCACCACGGTGATTCTCACCACTGTGACCGACGTAGTGGGTTTATTCAGTTTTCTTGGGCTGGCGACCTTGTTCCTGGTTTAGCCTGTAGGGGCGAACTCCAGCCGCTAGCCAAGGTCGGAACTGTTAAAGACTGAATGCGCGTAAAATGTAATGAATAGGCTTGCGCCGCGACTCATATTTATCCCCCGAATTCAGGAGTAGGTGATGCTAATCAAGAAACCTGCCGCTATCCGGCCTACCGAAATTACGGACCCGGCGCTTTATCTCAAGCGGCGCGAATTCATCAAGGCAGCCGCAGTGGCGGCTGCAGGCCTGGTGATTCCCGGCGTTTTCGCAACACCGCGGCGGGCCGAAGCGGCGATTCCCGATGTGCACAAAAGCATCTATGGCACTGTAGAGGAAATGACCCTGCTTAAAGACATCACTAACTACAACAATTTCTATGAATTCGGTACCGACAAGTACTCGCCTGCGCAGTTCGCGGGGAAGATGAGAACCCGCCCGTGGACCGTGCGGGTGGAGGGCGAAATCAAGCGGCCCAAGGTCTATGATATCGACGAGCTATTCAAGATCGCTGCGCTGGAAGAGCGCATTTACCGCATGCGCTGTGTGGAAGGTTGGTCCATGGTGATTCCCTGGGTGGGTTTTCAGCTGAGTGAACTGATTAAGCGCTCCGAGCCCACCGCTAACGCCAAGTATGTCGAATTCACCACCCTCAAGGACCCAATACAAATGCCAGGCCAGCGCCTCTCGGTCCTGGACTGGCCGTATATCGAGGGTTTGCGCATGGATGAAGCGATGCACCCACTCACCATTCTGGCGGTTGGGCTGTACGGGGATATCCTGCCCAATCAGAATGGCGCGCCGATGCGCCTGGTGGTGCCGTGGAAATACGGCTTCAAGGGTGCAAAATCCATCGTGCGCATCCGCTTTGTGGAAAAAGAGCCGCTAAGCGCCTGGACCAAGGCCACGCCGCAGGAATACGGTTTCTACTCCAACGTCAATCCCAATGTTGACCATCCGCGCTGGAGCCAGGCCAAGGAACGCCGCATCGGCGAGTTTTTCAAACGGCCAACCCTGATGTTCAACGGCTATTCGGATCAGGTGGCGCAACTCTACGCCGGCATGGATTTGCGCAAGTATTATTAGCTAGCCACCCGGCACTGCACCCGGATCATGTCCTTCGCGCAGCCTGCTCCTCACCACGTCAAATGGCTGAAAGCCGCAGCTTTCATTGCCTGTTTGCTGCCGCTTGCCAGGCTCGTATGGCGTGGATTCAATCACGACTTAGGGGCCAATCCGATTGAAGTCGTCACCCATTCCACCGGCGACTGGACGCTGAACCTGCTGCTGATTACGCTTTCAGTAACCCCGCTAAGACGCATCCTGGAGTGGCCGTGGCTGCTTAAACTGCGCCGCATGTTCGGGCTGTATGCCTTTTTCTATGCCTGTCTGCATTTTCTCACCTATATTTGGCTCGATCAGTTCTTCGACATTTTCGATATCGCCAAGGATGTGTTGAAACGCCCGTTTATCACCGTAGGCTTTACCTGTTTCGTGCTGCTCATTCCGCTTGCCGCCACCTCCACCAACAACATGGTGAAGCGGCTCGGGGCGAAGCACTGGCAGCAATTGCACCGTTTCGTTTATTTGATCGCCGCCGGCGGGGTGGTGCACTTCTGGTGGCTGGTGAAGAAGGATATCAGCGATCCGCTGCAATACGCGGTTCTGCTTTCCCTGCTGCTGAGTCTGCGCGTATTGTTCTGGCTGCAAAAGCGCGGCCTGCCTAAGGTCGCTTTGAGCCAGCGTTAAGGAACCTCTGATTAAGTCCCACGCGGTTGCGACGGCTTAATCAGAGGTTCCTTTAATTTCCTCGGCCAGCACTTTCCTCAGCCATTTCTTCTGCAACGCCCTTTTTGCCTTCTTGGTTTTGAGCGCATGTGCCCCGCCTTTGCGCAGCAGAGGGCTTAATGCTGCACGGTTGCGGGGCTTAAGCGGAATTTTGCGGCTTGATTTCATACTGAGCGTACTTAATGGCGGAGCCGGTGTGGGCGGGGAAGCGATTGATGGAGCCAGAAAAAATTCAGGCGGTCAAAATAACCGCCTGATTGAGAAAAAGGCTGGCTTACGAGAAACCAGCCTTGTATTTCATTTATATATTCTTATTAAACCTTTTTCTTTTTGGACTTCTTTGCCTTCTTTTTGGCTGCCATTTCTGACTCCTTTTAAAAGTTTTTCTAGTATCTCACGTGTGGAGTATTTCATCCGCACTCCCGAAGCATCAGCATCAAGCGATTTGCCGATTCTCTCAAAAAAACTTGACGAGAGAACGATTACTAATGCTCGGTGCGCCAATTCTATTCTACTTTTTTAAAGAAACACAACATATTTTTTAACTATTTTCAAATATTTTTTCCGGTGGGGGAAATCGAAACGTGGGCCGGATGAATTTCTTGAGCCAGCGATTGCGCGGTTGAGCGAACAAATCTTGCGCGCGAAACGACGCGCGATCAGGAAAGCAATATTTCGCCGGAGAAGAGTTGATCCACCGTTTCACGGCTGCGGATGAGCGTGACTTTATCGTCATCCACCAGCACTTCCGCGGAGCGCGGCCGGGTATTGTAGTTCGAGCTCATGCTCATGCCGTATGCGCCGGCTGACATCACCGCCAGCAGATCGCCTTCGGCCAGCCCGAGCTTTCGGCCGCGACCGATGAAATCGGCGCTTTCGCACACCGGCCCTGCGATTTCGTAAGTGCGCCGGGGGCGGGAGGACTGACTGACCGGCAGGATGTCGTGATAAGCGTTGTACAATGCCGGGCGCTGCAAATCATTCATCGCGGCATCCACAATCGCGAAGTTATTGCCGCGGTTGTGCTTGAGATACTCAACCCGGGTGAGCAACACCCCGGCATGCCCTACCAGCGCGCGGCCGGGCTCGATCAGGACTTTTTGTTGGCGCTTGCCCAGCTTGGCGAAAACCGCGGCTGCGTACTCGGCGACATTCGGCGGGGTTTCGTCGCGGTAGCGGATTCCCAAACCTCCTCCGATATCAATGTGGGAAATGGCGATTCCGGCTTTTTCCAGTTTGTCGAGCAGCGCCAGGATTTTCTCAAGAGAGTCTATAAACGGGGCAATCTCGGTGAGTTGTGAGCCGATATGGCAATCAATGCCGGTGACTTCAAGGTGCGGCAGCGACTGGGCCTTGCGGTACACGGCCAGGGCATCGGCGTAATCCACCCCGAATTTGTTTTCCTTAAGTCCGGTGGCGATATAAGGATGGGTTTTGGGGTCCACATCCGGGTTGATGCGCAGGCTCACCGGCGCTTTTTTCCCGATTTTCCCGGCCACCTCGTTCAGCCGCAGCAGTTCGCCTTCGGATTCGACATTGAAGCACAGGATGTTTGCTTCAAGCGCCGCGCGCATTTCCTCGGCTTTTTTGCCCACACCGGAAAATACTACTTTGCGCGGATCGCCGTGCGCGGCCATGACGCGCTTAAGTTCTCCGCCGGAGACGATATCGAAACCACTTCCGAGGCGCGCAAACAGGTTGAGTATCGCGAGGTTGGAATTGGCTTTGACCGCGTAGCAAATCAAGTGCTCGCGTTTTTTAAGCGCTGCGCTAAAGCTGTTGAATGCGGAAACGAGCGCTGCCTTCGAGTAGACATAACATGGTGTGCCGAATTCGGCTGCGATGTCCGCCAGCGCCACCGCTTCGGCGTGGAGCTGTTTATGCTTATAAGAAAAGTGCGTCACTGGGCTTGCGGCCCCTGTTGCGGGTCTGGATCCTGCTTTTGCGGTTTCTGGGGCTGCGGCTCGGGTTGCGATTGCGCAGCAGGCGGTTGCTGCGGAAGATAGAGCGCCCCCTTGTTACCGCAACCCCCGAGCAGGACGGCCAATATTATCAATAAGGCGGGAAAACGCATGATGCGCTGTTGCGCTTGCAAAAAGCGAATCTTAACACAGGACTACCGCAAATCAGTCGGGTTTGATGCGATGCGCGCCATTTCCTGCTCAATCCAGGTTTCCACCCTGGCATTGAGTTCGCCGGCTTTCATTCCGGCGGGGTGGATCGGCTTGCCGATGCTGACGGTAATGGTTCCCGGACGCTTGAGAAAAGCTTTCCTGCCCCAGAATTCTCCCGAGTTGAGCGCCACCGGCAATACTGTAGCGTCGCTGTGAGTTGCAAGCCACGCGCCACCTGGCTGGTATGCGACTTTCTTGCCCGGCTCGGTTCGCGTGCCTTCTGGAAAAACAATGACCCAGAAGCCTTGTTTGAGGCGCTCGATGCCCTGTTCTTCAAGTTGTTTCAACGCCCGTGTCCCGGAGCCGCGGTCTATGGCAATGGGAGAGAGCATCGCCAGCCCCCAGCCGAGAAACGGGACGCGCAGCAGCTCTTTTTTGACCACCGTCACCTGCGGCGGGAATATCACATGGAATGCCAGCGTTTCCCACGCCGATTGATGCTTGGACATGACAATGCAGGGTTTGTCAGGAATGTTTTCCGCGCCCAGGATGCGATAGCGGATGCCGCAGATTGCTTGTGCCGATGCGATGATGAGCCACGACCAGATAGTGATGATGCGGTAGCGGGTAAACGGATTGAGAAAGAAAATGCAAAGCGCAATGCTGCCGAAAACCGGGGTGGCGACTGCTTGCACCAACGCAAATAGCAGCGAGCGCAGAACAATCATGATCAGACAGTAAGCGCCTGCGCCGCTTCGGCGAGATCGGCGTAAATCAGGGTGTTTATAGGCAAACCGCCGGCGTCCCTGGTTTTTTTGCCTTTGCCGGTGAGCACTAGGATCGGCTGCGCGCCAACCGCATTCGCAGCTTGCAAATCACGCAGCCCGTCGCCGATGCACGGCACACCGGCAAGATTTGCGTTGAAACGCTGCGCGATCTCCTGAAACATCCCGGTTTTAGGCTTGCGGCAGGCGCAGTCAAGTTCCTGCGCGTGCGGGCAGAAAAATACCGCATCTATGCGGCCGCCGTGTTGCGTAAGCGCCTTGTGCATCCTGTCGTGGATGGCGTTCAACGCGGTCATGTCAAGAAGTCCGCGCCCGATTCCCGACTGGTTAGTGGCAACCACCACGCGGTAGCCCGACTGATTCAGGCGCGCAATTGCCTCGAGACTCCCGGGAATCGGTTTCCATTCCTCGGGGCTCTTGATGAATTGCGCGCTGTCGTGGTTAATCACGCCGTCGCGGTCGAGGATGACTAGTTTCATGTGGCGAGCTTGGAGATGTCGGAGAACCGATTCATCGCCTTCCGCATATCGGTGAGCAGCGCAAGCCGATTCTCGCGAAGCTTCTTGTCATCGGCCATTACCATGACTGCATCGAAGAACGAATCCACGGGACTCTTCAACGACGCAAAGGTTTTCAGATATCCGGCGAAATCTCCAGAGTCAAATAGCGGCTTGGCCGAACGGGACGCTGCTTGCAGGGCCTCAAAAAGCGAGATTTCGGCGGGTTCCTTGAGTGCTGAAACGTCGGCATCAACAAATGACTCGCCCTTACTTTCTGCCTGTCGCAGTATGTTGGCGATTCGCTTGTTTGCGGCAGCAAGACTGGCTGCTTCTGGAAGTGCGGAAAACGCGCGAACAGCGTCAAGCTGCTTTGGGATGAGGCTTATCGCAGCCTGGCTCACGCTCAGAACTGCCTCGACTTCGTTCGTGGTGTAGCCGCGCTCATAGAAATAGCTGCGCATGCGTTCTTTGAAGAACATCTGGAGGTCCGTCTGCGCTTTGTTTTTGAAAGGCTCGAAAGCCGCGTCTGCGAGATCCCATAGTGACAACGGAAGCTGATTTTCAACAACGATTCTGATGACCCCGAGAGCCGCGCGGCGAAGTCCGAACGGGTCCTTGTCTCCGGTCGGCTGCTCGCGGATGCTGAATAGCCCGGCTAGCGCGTCGAGCTTGTCGGCCAATGCGACGGCACAGGCGATGTTGCCTTCAGGCAGCCGGTCGCCCGCGAAGCGGGGCCAGTAATGGGCTTCAATTGCCTCAGCGACGGCGGCGGGTTCCTTGTCGTGGAGGGCGTAGTAACGGCCCATGATGCCTTGCAACTCGGGGAATTCGGCAACCATGTCGGTGAGCAGATCGGCCTTGGCCAGCCACGCTGCCCGTTCAGCGAGCAGCGGATCAGCGCCGATCTGGCGCGCAATCTTGCCGGCGAGCAGCTGTATTCGTTCGAGGCGTTCGAGCTGGCTGCCGAGCTTGTTGTGGTAAACGACATTGGCGAGGCGCGGCACGCGCGTTTCGAGTCGGATCTTGCGGTCTTGGTCATAGAAGAATTTTGCGTCAGCGAGCCGCGCGCTCAACACGCGCTCGTTGCCGCGGATTATGTTGGCGGGATTGGCAGTTCGCATGTTGCTGACCATCAGAAAGCGCGGAAGCAATTTCCCGTTTGCGTCGGCGAGCGGGAAATAGCGCTGGTGTCTCTGCATGGACAAGATCAGGCATTCCTGCGGCAACTCGAGGAACTCGGGACCGAAACTGCCTGAATAGACCACCGGATATTCCACCAGCGCGGTGACTTCGTCGAGCAGCGCGTCGTCCCAAACAATTTTTGTGCCGGCTGCTTTCTTCTCCAGTTCGGCGCGGATGAGCTCTTTGCGCTTGGTGAAAGAAACGATTACCGAACTCTTTTTTTCGAGCACCGTTTCATATTGGTCTGCGCCGGGGATTGCGATTTTGCCGCTACTCAGAAAACGGTGTCCCAGCGTGTAATTACGGCATTCAAGGTCCCATATTTTGCCTGGAATGATGCGCCTGCCGTGCATCATCACCAGCCCGTGAACGGGACGCGCGAACTGGGCCTCGCTATCGCCCCAACGCATCAGCTTCGGAATGGGTAGCACCTTTAACGCTTCCTCAACCTTTTGTGCGAGGACATTGTCGAGCGCCGCACCGGCGCTCGTGTAACTCGCGAGCCACTTGTCTCCATCCGACGTCGGAATCTTCTTCAACGATTCGACAGCAACCCCCCACTTTTTCGCGAATCCCCTGGCCGCCTCGGCGCCGGCGCTTACCAATGGACCAGCTTTGTCCGTAGATACGTCAGTTGCCTTTTCGAGCACACCTTGAATCAATACTGCAAGACGTCTTGGTGTCGCGAAGCTTTGCGGTTTAACCACATATGGACGAGGTAACAGGCTAAGCCCTTCTAGACCCGCGGCAAGCGCATCACGAAACCTCTCGGCTAATCGTTGCAGCGACTTCGGCGGCAACTCCTCGGTGAGGAGCTCAACGAGAAGACTCTGCGTCCCGGAGTTTTTGGCAGCCTTCTTTTTCGGCATCGTTTAGGCCCGAGCTTTCTTTTTCTTTACTTGCGGCTGCTTCAACATCGGAAACCCGAGTATCTCGCGCGAATCGTAATAGGCTTGGGCCACGAGCCGCGCGAGGGCGCGCACCCGACCGATATAGGCGGCGCGCTCAGTGACCGAGATTGCGCCACGCGCATCCAGCAGATTGAAGGCGTGCGAGCACTTGAGCACCATCTCGTATGCGGGGAGCACGCACCGTGCCTCGATCAGGCGTTTCGCTTCGGATTCGAACTGGCCAAAGTGCTGAAACAGCATCTCGGTGTTGGCGAGTTCGAAGTTGTATTTCGATTGCTCGACTTCATTTTGGTGGTAAACGTCGCCGTAGGTAACGCCGTCCACCCAGATGAGGTCGAACACGCTTTCCTTGCCCTGCAGATGCATCGCCAGCCGTTCCAGACCGTAAGTAAGCTCGCCCAGCACCGGCTTGCAGTCGAGCCCGCCGACCTGTTGGAAATAGGTGAACTGAGTGATTTCCATGCCATTGAGCCACACTTCCCAACCCAAACCCGAGGCGCCGAGGGTGGGCGATTCCCAGTCATCCTCGACAAACCGGATATCGTTTTTCTTCGGATTGATGCCCAGCGCCACAAGCGACTTCAAGTACAGGTCTTGAATATCGTCAGGAGAAGGTTTCAGCACCACTTGATATTGATAATAGTGCTGCAGTCGGTTGGGATTTTCGCCGTAGCGGCCATCCTTGGGCCGTCGTGAAGGTTGCACGTAGGCCGCGTTCCAGGGCTCCGGCCCGATCGCGCGCAAGAAGGTAGCCCAATGGAAAGTACCTGCGCCCATTTCCATATCCATCGGCTGCACGATGACGCAGCCCTGCTTGGCCCAATAGTCCTGCAATTTGAGGATGATTTGCTGGAAAGTGAGCATGGACGGCAAAGCTCGCGTAAATACGCGAATTCTACTGGTTTTGCTGGGCTTGAGAAAGCAAACGGCGGGAAAGCATAAGGTTTGCGGCAATTGCGAGCACGCAAAGTAGCAGCACAGCATAATTGCCCCAGCGCACATAAGGTGTTGCGCCGCCATACCCCCATACTTCGTGCTCTAGCGACCCGGTGGTGAACAGCGGCAACTGGCTCAGAACTTCCCCGCGCGGATTAATGACCGCGGTAACTCCGGTGTTGGTCGCGCGCAGCATGTAGCGGCCGGCTTCCAGCGCGCGCATTTGCGAGATCTGCAAGTGCTGCATAGACGCAATTGAATTGCCAAACCAGGCATCGTTGCTGAAGTTGACCAACAGGGTGGCTTGCGGCAACTGGCGTATGACCTCTTCACCGAAGGCATCTTCGTAGCAAATATTCACCGCCACCTGCTGCCCGGCCACGATCAGCGGTCGCTGCTCCGGGCTGCCGCGGGAAAAATCCAGCAAGGGGATTTGCAGCACGTCCAGCAACCAGCCGAAGACCGGCCGCAAAGGAATGAATTCCCCGAAGGGAACCAGGTGTGATTTGCGGTAAGTTTGCGTGGGCGAGCCGCCAAAACTCAGCACGCTGTTGTAATAATGATCTTTGTCGGTACGCTCAGGCAGGCCAATCAAAAGATCGCCACCGTTTTTCATCGCATGCGCTGTGAACTTTTCAAGATAAATTTTCGGCACATTGTGGTAAAACAGCGGAAAGGCGGTCTCGGGCAGGATGATGAGTTGGCTGGCGCTTTCATCCACCAGTCTGCGATAAGTTTCCAGTGAGCTGATCAACTGGTCTTCGCGCCATTTCAGTTGTTGCGGGATACTGCCCTGCAACAGGCTCACTTCAAGCGCAGCACCGCCGGGTTGGGTCCATTCGATCTGCTTGAGACCAAAGCCTGCGAGCCATATCGCAACAAGCAGCAACACGCAGCGTTTCCTGAGAGCATGCTCTCCAATCATAAGACTCAACAATCCTGCGCTTAGCGCGCCGAAAAACGATACGCCAAATACGCCGAGCAACGGTGCATAGCCTGCAAGCGGGCTTAACGGCGCCTGGGAATAACCCAGGGCGAGCCAGGGAAACCCGGTAAAAATCCAGCTGCGTGTCCATTCCAGCAAGACCCACACCGCCGGGACCACCAAAACTTGTTTTGAGAGCGGCGAAGTTTTTATCGGCGCGAGAAACGAACCGGTTAGCGCGGGGTACAGAGCGAACAGGGCGCAAAACAATAGGGTTGCGGTGCCCGCGAGCAAAGCAGGCATGGCGCCGAAATCGTGCATGCTGACATAAATCCAGCTGGTGCCAAAGCCGAAAAAACCCAGCCCAAAGGCAAACCCAACCAGGAACGCGGCCAAACGCTGCTTTAGTTGATTCCACAAATAAAGCAGCAGCGCGAGCGTGATAATCGGCAGCGGGAAAAGATAGAAGGGCGCAAAACCCAGAACGCTTGCAGCGCCCAGAGTAAACGCCACAAACATCTTCCCGCCGGGAGACGTCGGAAGTGGAAGTCTCACCTTGATTCCTATAGTTTGGGAGGGTTGAGCTTTTGCACCAGCAGGTAATGAATCCTGCGGCTGTCGGCGCGCAGCACCTGAAAGTCGAGGTTGTCTATGCTGATATGATCGCCGCGCTTGGGCAGGCGGCCGAAGCGGCTGATCACCAGGCCGCCGATGGTATCGTGTTCTTCGTCGCTCAATTTGGAGCCGAGCGCGGCGTTGAAATCGGCGATCTCGGTCACCGCCTTGACGCGGAAGCGCCCGTTGCGTTCCTGGATGATATTGTCTTCGGCTTCGTCGAAGTCGTACTCGTCCTCGATTTCGCCGACGATTTGCTCCAGCACGTCCTCAATTGTCACCATTCCGGCGACACCGCCGTATTCGTCGGCTACGATGGCGATGTGGTTGCGGTTGCTGCGGAAATCCTTAAGCAGCACGTTGAGACGCTTGGATTCGGGAACAAACACCGCAGGGCGCAGCATGTCGCGCACGTTGAAGTCCTTTTCGGCATAATAGCGCAGCAGATCCTTGGCAAGCAGGATGCCGATGATGTCATCCTTGTTTTCACCGATTACCGGGAAGCGCGAGTGCGCGGTTTCAATCACGAATGGGATGAATTTCTCCGGAGAGTCATTGATGTCTATCATGTCGATTTGCGAGCGCGGAATCATGATGTCGCGCACTTGCAGCTCGGAGACCAGCATCACCCCTTCTATCATGGAGAGCGCATCGGCATCCAGCAGGTTGCGTTCGTATGAGGAGCGCAGCAGCTCCACCAGCTGCTCACGGTCTTCCGGTTCGCGCATCAGGAGCGCGCCAATGCGCTCGAGCCATTTTGGTTTTGCGGTTTCGTCCATGAGTGACAGTTGCGCCGGTTATGGGCGGTGACGCGACCCTTGCGCTGGCGAATAAGGGTCGGGGAAGCCCAGCCGGGTGATGATTTGCGCCTCCAGTTTTTCCATCTCCAGCGCCTCGGTTTGATGTTGATGGTCATAGCCCTGCAGGTGCAGCACGCCATGCACCACCCGATGCGCATAGCACGCTTCCACGCTGATGCCATACTCGCGCGCCTCGCGCGCCACCACCGGCGCGCATAGCGTGATGTCGCCGGTGAGCGGCCGCCTTTCCGGAGAGGTGAACGTCAGCACGTCGGTGGCGTAATCCCTGCCGCGGAAATCGCGGTTAAGCATCCGGCCTTCTTTTTCGCCGACAATGCGCAGGGTGATTTGCGCCGGTTGCTTGAGCGCAGCCAGCGCCCATTTGCGCAATTGCGGCCGACTCGGCAGGTTATTTGCACGCACTGTATATTGCACCGACAAGTTGAGCTTTTTTCCGGGTTTTGCTTTCATGCGTTGTTCTTTTCGTGCTGCTCGTAGGCGTTGACGATTTTTTGCACCAGCGCATGCCGCACCACGTCCTCGGACAGGAAAAAAGTAAAGGCAATGCCGCGAACTTTCTCCAGGACGACCCGCGCTTCCACCAGCCCGCTCTTTTGCCCGCGCCCCAAATCTATCTGCGTCACGTCCCCGGTAATCACCGCCTTGGTGCCGAAGCCGATGCGCGTCAGAAACATTTTCATCTGTTCCGGCGTGGTGTTCTGCGCTTCATCGAGGATGATGAATGAATGGTTGAGCGTGCGTCCGCGCATGTAGGCGAGAGGAGCAATCTCGATTGCGCCGCGCTCAAACAGCTTGCCTACTTTATCGAAACCCATCAGGTCATAGAGCGCGTCGTACAGCGGGCGCAGATACGGGTCGACTTTCTGCGCCATGTCGCCCGGCAAAAAACCCAGCCGTTCGCCGGCCTCAACCGCAGGGCGCACCAGCACGATGCGCTTCACGGTGTCGCGCTCCAGCGCATCCGCCGCAGAGGCGACCGCGAGATAGGTTTTGCCGGTGCCCGCCGGGCCGATGCTAAAGGTGATGTCATACTCCTGCATTTGCTGCAAATACTGGACTTGCCGCGGGGTCCTGCCATGCAAATCCTGGCGCCGGGTAAGCAACACCGGCGCTTCTTCATTCCTCGCCAAGGCCAAGCGCGGATTGGTCACTTCAACCAGTCCAAGCTGTACTTCCTCGAGGGACAGGTTCTGAGTCGCTTTGCCGTAAAAATTCTGCAGCGCCTCAGCGGCAAGCTTGGTCTGTTTGGGGCTGCCGTGCAGCGAAAAATTTTCGCCATGCCGGGCGATGTTCACATCCAAAGCAGCTTCGATCCGTTTCAAGTTTTCATCCAGCGCCCCGCACAGGTTGGCCAGGCGCTGGTTGTCCACCGGAGTAAACGAGATAGTGACAGGCTGGGATTTCAAGGTTTAATTTGCGACAACATCGCCGCGCAGCGAGTGATGCAAAGCCGCGGTGATGGTGACATTGGCAAAACTTCCTATCAGGCGGCGATGACCTGCAAAAAAGACCATCCGGTTATTTTCGGTACGCCCGGCCAGTTCATCTTGATTCTTTCTCGATCGCCCTTCGACCAGCACCCGCTGCGTGCTGCCGACCATGTTGCGGCTGTTCGCCCGCGCCATGGCCTCGATTTTTTCCTGCAAGCGTGTCAGCCGTGCGAGTTTTATTTCTTCTGGAACCTGGTCAGGGAATTCCGCAGCCGGCGTACCGGGGCGCGGGCTGTAGGCAAAGCTGAAACTGGAATCGAAGCCCACTTCATCCACCAGCTTCATGGTGGTGGTAAAGTCATCTTCGGTCTCGCCTGGAAAGCCGACGATGAAATCCGAAGAGAGCGAAATCTGCGGCCGCACTTTACGCAGCCGGCGGATGATGGATTTGTATTCGAGCACCGTGTAGCCGCGCTTCATCGCGGCCAGGATACGGTCTGAGCCGGTTTGCACCGGCAGATGCACATGGCTTACCAGCTTGGGTATCCTGCTATATGCGTCAATCAGCCTTTGGCTGAATTCCAGCGGATGCGAGGTGATGTAGCGCAGCCGCTCGATACCCGGGATTTCCGCCAGATATTCCAGCAGCAGCGCAAAATCGGCTGTTTCGCCATCGCTCATCAGGCCGCGGTAAGCATTCACGTTCTGCCCGAGGAGCGTGACTTCTTTAACGCCGTGCGGGGCCAAGTCCGCCACTTCCGCCAGCACATCGTCGAACGAGCGCGATACTTCTTCGCCACGGGTGTAGGGCACCACGCAAAAACTGCAATACTTGCTGCAGCCTTCCATGATGGAAACACAGGCGCTTGCGCCTTCCACCCTGGCTGGCGGCAGATGGTCGAATTTTTCGATTTCCGGAAACGAAATGTCTACCTGCGGCTTGCCGCTCCTGCGCCGCGCATTCAGAAGCTGCGGCAGCCGGTGCAGCGTCTGCGGGCCGAACACCACGTCTACATAAGGCGCGCGCCCGATGATAGCAGCGCCTTCCTGGCTTGCGACACAACCACCGACCCCGATCAGCAAATCAGGATTGCGTTGTTTGAGATACTTCCAGCGCCCCAGATAATGAAATACTTTTTCCTGAGCTTTTTCGCGCACTGAGCAGGTGTTGAACAGAATTACGTCGGCGTCTTCCGGCTCGGAGGTTTTTTCCAGGCCTTGTGCTGCGTGTAATACGTCCGCCATTTTCTCCGAGTCATACTCGTTCATCTGGCAGCCGAAGGTCTTGATGTAGAGTTTTTTTGCCACGTTGGCCCTTATTTTTTCAGATTCGCCACTTCTTCGGGCGTCAACAGCCACATTTTTGCGAGATCGCCATTGCTGTCGATTTTATAAAGCACAATGGCGCTACGCGGCAGGTAATTCGGAAGAATGACGCGGTTATTCTGGTCGATAATTATGGATCCGGGAGCAAGATGAAACCGCTTGTCTCCGATGGTCACGTAGGGGTACCTGCTTGCGGTGAGTTCGCCTGATACCGCGTTCTGGGGCAGGATGCGCCCGGCGACAGCCCATGGCTGCAACGCGAGCAATGCAGACAATGCTGTTCCGAGCAAGATTTTAAAAAATGGTCGTTGTGCGATCAATCGGGCTGAGCTTTCAACGCAAAAGGCATTTAAAGGTAATTGGTGGCGAATCAGGGATTTGAACCCCGGACCAAAGGATTATGATTCCTCTGCTCTAACCACTGAGCTAATTCGCCACGCTGAAATCCACCATTTTCTTAGCTCGAGTGGCAATGTGTCAAGATAAAGGAACCTCTGATTAAGTCCCACGCGGTTGCGACGGTGCGCAATCCGGGTGCAGGGCGAGGCGTGAAGAGCGCCGTTTGGTAAAGGCCAAACAAGCGACGAACAACAAAGCCATGTGGACGGGCGCCCCGGACTCGGACTCGCGCAGCGTGGAGCGGGAAGGGGCGCAAGCTGCCGCAAGAAACACTGTTAAGCGGGGGCGCTCATGCTGCCGCTCCCGCACCCTAAGCTTCGCTGACCGTGTCGCGGCCGCCCCCGTCCCTTCGGGTTGCGGCAAAATGCGGTGTCTGCGTCGTGCTCGCCGGAGCGTAGAGCCTCGGGACGTGCGACGGCGGAGGCGAGCGCTGGCCCGCGCAAGCAAGTGTAAACCGGCGAGCTGCGGCCCGCTCCGCTGCACAGCTTCGCAGGTGCAACACTGCGCGGGCCCTCCTCGGCTACGTAGTGCGCTCCGAACTCGGTCTCGCGCAGCGTGGTGCGGGCAGGGGCGCAGAAGGCTGCGTTTGATAACATGGAGCGGAGCTTGTGCGGCTGCTCCCGCAAGCGGGCCTTGGGCTAACGGGTCGCAGCCGCGCTACGACCTTCGTCGCGCGCCTTGCATCTGTCCGCATTTTGCCCGCAACGCAATTCGCGGAGGACTTAATCAGAGGTTCCTTTAGGCTTGTAAAACTTCGGCATTGCTCGCAAGCGCGGCGGAGGGTCATGATAATATGCGCTTTGACCTTTATTACCTAATTCTAAGGGGTAAACTTCCTTGTTTGATGTGATTATAGTGGGCGCCGGTCTGGTGGGGGCGAGTTTTGCGCTGGCTTTGAAAAATAGTGGCTTGCGTCTCGCACTGGTCGAAACTCATGCGCCCGCTTGGGATGACCAGTCTGGCTGGGATAACCGGGTTTACGCACTCAGTCCCGGAACCGCCGCGTTTCTCGATGGCTGCGGTATCTGGCAGCGGCTCGATTCCGCTCGCATCACGCCGATAACTGAAATGCAGGTGTATGGCGATGACGGCGCATCGCGACTTGATTTCAGCGCTTATGATTGCGGCTTGCCCGAACTTGCCTTTATCGCCGAAAATCGCCTGTTGCAGCATACCATGTGGCAACAGCTCGGCGCGCAACAAAACTTAACCGTGATATGTCCAGGAGAGTGTGAAGCGATCGAATGGGCAGCCGAGCATATCACGCTGCGCATCAAAGACGGCACGCACATGGATGCAAAACTTCTGGTCGGCGCCGATGGTGGCGATTCCTGGGTGCGTGAGCGAGCCGGAATAGACGCAAAGCGGCATCCGTACAGCCAGCTTGCGGTGGTAGCGAATTTTGAAGCTGAAAAACCACATCGCAACATTGCTTACCAATGGTTCCGCCAGGACGGCGTGCTGGCTTATTTGCCCCTGCCCGAGAAACGCATTTCCATCGTCTGGTCTACCGGCGAAGACCACGCGCAAAGCCTGCTTGCTTTGGCACAAGAAAAATTCTGCAGCGAGGTGGCACAAGCCGGCGGCCATGCGCTGGGCGATTTGCGTATCATTACCCCTTGCGTTGCCTTTCCGCTGAAATTGCTGCGCGTCGAGCGCCTGGTCAACCCCCGTATTGCTTTAATTGGCGATGCCGCGCATGTGGTGCACCCACTTGCCGGGCAGGGTGTCAATCTTGGTTTTCAGGACGCGCGCGTGCTGGCGGAAACTCTCATGAACCGCGGCATGCAAGTGGATTGCGGCGATTACTACTTGCTGCGGCGCTATGAGCGGGCGCGCAAGGAGGATATTCTGGCAATGCAGCTTACCACGCACGGACTGCAACGGCTGTTCAGCAATCCGTGGCTCTCCGGTTTGCGCAACTTCGGCTTAAGGCTGACCAACGGCCTGCCGCAAATAAAAAGCTTTTTGGTGCAACGCGCCTTGAATTAGACTGTCCAATTTAAGGAACTTCTAATTAAGTCCTCCGCGAATTGCGTTGCAGGTAAAATGCGGATGGATGCAAGGCGCGCGACGAAGGTCGTAGCCGGGACTACGAAGCCAAGGAGCGCAACGACGCAGACGCTGCATTTTGCCGCAACCCAAAGGGACGGGGCTTTCCGGGCGGTCTGCTTTGTCGCTTGGCTTGCCAAGGGGAATGACCCTTGGCTGCACCTCGCTTCGCGCATCCCATCCCGGAAAGACGCCGTCGCAACCGCGTGGGACCTAATCAGAGGTTCCCAGCCGACATTTAGAGAATACATCATGCCGAGACAACAAGCCTTGATAAAAGCCTGCCTATTGCTGGCACTGCTAATTTTTGCCGGTAGAGCGGCGGCTGACGAAGCATCGGTGAAAAAGGCGGCGCAGGCGAAATTTCCACAATCCAACATCGAGAGCGTGACCAAGACGCCTTACTTCGGGCTTTACGAAGTATACATCGACAGGGAATTGTTCTACACCGACGATAAGCTCGATTATTTTATTCTTGGCAGCATTTTTGACGGCAAAACCCTGCAGAACCTCTCCGAAGAGCGCAAAAGAAAGCTGAGCGCGATCAAGTTTGATTCCCTGCCGCTGGATCTCGCCATCAAGATCGTGAAAGGCAACGGCAAGCGCAAAGTGGCGATTTTTTCCGACCCGTATTGTCCCTTCTGCCAGAAGCTGGAACAGGACATGGTCAATGTCACCGACGTGACGATTTACACTTTTCTCTATCCGATCGAATCCCTGCATCCCGGTGCGACGGAAAAAGCCAAGGCGATATGGTGTTCGTCTGATCGCGTCAAGGCATGGAACGACTTCATGCTCAAGCACAGTGGGCCGGAAGCCAAATCCAGCTGTGATACGCCGGTGGACAGAATCGTCGAGTTTGGGCAGAAAAAAGCCATCCGCGGAACGCCAACGCTGATTTTCGCCGATGGACAAGTAATTCCCGGCGCAATTCCCACCGCGCAATTGGAGCAGATACTGAACAGCCCCGGCACGGAATAGTTTGTCTCTCAAAAAACTAATTGGCTTGCAACTGATAGTCATTCGGCAGCAGCACCCACATCTTGCCGCTTTGCTTCATCTTGCCCGCCTGATTGGCGGCTTCCTCGCCAAAACCCCAGAAAAAATCCGCGCGTACGCCGCCGTTGATAGCGCCGCCTCTATCTTGCGCCAGCATCAGGCGGTTTAACGGCTTGTTTGAATTAGGCCAGGTGGTGGAAAGATAAACCGGTGCGCCTTGCGGGATAATGCGCGGATCGATGGCGAGGCTGCGCCCCGCCGTGAGCGGTACGCCCAATGCACCAATCGGCCCCGGCAGATTGCTTGGCAATTCGCGGAAAAACACGTAGCTTGGGTTCTCGTTCAACAGCGCGGCGAGTTTCTGCGGATTCTGGACTCCCCAGTTTTTGATTCCCTGCATCGAGGCCTTTTCCAGCGGCAGCTCCCCGCGCTCCACCAATAGCCTGCCGATGGATTTGTAGGGATAGCCATTTTGCTCGGCATAGCCGATGCGGATAGTCTCGCCGGTATCGAGCTTAACCCGGCCCGAGCCCTGGATTTGCAGAAAAAACAGTTCCACCGGGTCGTCCAACCACAGCAGTTCCCGCCCATTAAGCGCAGGCGAGCCCTGATCAATTTCAGCACGACTGTAATAAGGAACGACTTTTCTCCCGATGACGCGCCCGCGCAGCCGCAAGTTTTTAAGCTCCGGGTAAACATCGCTCATATCCACCACCAGCAAATCATCGGGCACGCCATAAAGCGGATAGCGGTGGCGTTTGGACAGCGTGCGGCTGCCATACAGCAGCGGCTCGTAATAGCCGGTAACTAAACCTTCATCGCTGCCGTCGGCGTTCAGCACTTGATACGGCGTGAAATTCAATTCGAAAAAGTCACGAAGGTGCTGGTTGTCTTTGTGCTCGAAAAACTCCGCGGTCAGGCATATTGGCTGCCACGCGAGCTGCTTCTCGAGCGCGCTGCAACTTTGCAGAAAAGCGTCCCAGGCTTGAACCAGATTGTCCTCGGTCCAGTCGGGCAACGCATCCCAGGTGCTTACCTGAAGCTTGGGAAGAGGGGGTATGGGCGGTATTACTATTGGAGGAATGGTAACCGGAGCAGGAGGCTTTTCCAGCGTAGTGCACGCTGTCAGCAACAATCCCGCAGCAAGCAGGAAAAAACGTATTTGGCGTTGCATTGGTTTTTGGTTAAAGTAGCAGGCTGAGTTTAGACAAGTATAACAAACGACAAATGGACTGGTTGCTGTTAGAGGCGGGCGTCGCGCTTCTGGTTCTCATCCTCATCGTGTGGTGGACTTGGCCGCGTGGGCGCAACAAGGGTGACAAGCGTTGATCCGCCGATAGCCGCTTTCAGTTGCATTCGCACTAAGGGAACCTCTGAACAAGTCCCCCGTGGAGCGCGTTTTTGGCGCAATGCGGATGATTGCTAGGCGCGCGACGAAGGTGCATAGCCGTAGCTTAAGCACGAGGAGCGCAACGACACAAGCGCCGCATTGCGCCGAAACCCGAACGGGACGGGGCTTTCCGGGCGATCTGCTTTGTCGCTCGGCTTGCGAAGGGGGTCAACCATTCGCTGCGCCTCGCTTCGCGCATGTCATCCCGGAAAGCCAGCGTCGCGCCTGCGTAGGACTTGTTCAGAGGTTCCTTAAATTTTCACCAGCCGGATGTTCCTGAACCAGCCATTCACCAGCACCGGCACATCGGATTCCACTTTCAATCCAAACACGCTTTCCAGCACGTCTTCAAATACTACGTCCAGTCGTGTCGCGATGCGCGCGGCAAGCGGGTTGAGGGCGCGCCGAAACCAAGCCTGCTCGTTTCTGCGCAGGAATTTGTCAAGTAGCAGGATGTGGCCGCCCGTTTTCAGGACGCGGGCGGTTTCCTTGAGGCATTGCGCAGGGTCAGGCACCACCGCGAGAATCAGATGCAGTACCACATAATCAAAACAATTATCCGCAAATGGCAGGTTTAAGCTATTACCCTGTATCAGATGGATTTGCAAATTACCGCTGCACGATCGGGCCCGGTGCAGCATCGCTGCGGTTAAATCCAGACCGATGTAGTGATGGGTTGGCGGCAGGTACGGGAGATCCAGGCCGGTGCCGATGCCGTTAACCAGAATGCTTAATCCGCCGCTGTTGGGAAGTTGCTTGAGGCTTTGCGCGCGGATTTTCGAAGTTGCGCGCCGGATTGCGGCGTCGTAGAACGGCGCAATCAGCGTATAGCTGAGCTTGAGCGACACGTTTAATGTAGCACGCGGGGTATGCTCAAAGTGAATTCGGGTATCGGCGCATCAAAGCTTACGCCATCCTCGGCGACCATTTGATAGCTCCCGCTCATCGTTCCCACCTGGGTGGCAATGGCGGTGCCGCTGGTGTATTCAAAACTTTCGTTGGGTTTTAAAAACGGCTGCTCGCCGACCACCCCCAGGCCGCGCACTTCCTGCAAGTGGTTTTCCGCATCGGTGATGATCCAGTGGCGGCTGATGAGCTGCGCGCCAACGCTGCCGGTATTGGTGAGGGTTATGGTATAGGCGAAGACGTAGCGCCCATTCTCCACATCGGATTGCTCGGGGATGAAGCTGGTGTGCGCGGTAACGGATATTTCGTATTTTTTGCTGCTGCCCATGGCATTATTCTAAGACAAGTGGCAGGAAGACACCACCTGTATGGCGCAATGGATAACGGGTAAAATGCGCCTTTGGGTAAGCACAGGACGGGTGCCATGTATCGAATCGCTGCCAGCATACTTTCCGCGAACTTTGCCAAGCTCGGCGAAGAGGTAGTGAACGTGATGGCCGCCGGGGCGGACCTGATTCATTTCGACGTGATGGACAACCATTATGTGCCTAATCTCACCATCGGCCCGCTGGTGTGCGAGGCGCTCCGCCCGCTCACCAAAGCGGTCATTGACGCGCACCTTATGATCAAGCCCGTGGACCGCATCATTCCCGACTTCGCCAAGGCAGGCGCCAATATCATTTCCTTCCATCCGGAAGCCAGCGAACACATTGACCGCACCATCGGGCTCATCAAGGAACAGGGCTGCAAAGCCGGGCTGGTGTTCAACCCGGGTACTCCCCTGCATTATCTTGAGCATGTGCTCGACAAGCTCGATCTGGTGCTCATCATGTCGGTAAATCCCGGGTATGGCGGGCAGAAATTTATTCCCGAAGCCCTCAACAAGCTGCGCAGCGTGAGAAAGCTGATTAATGAAAGCAAACGCGACATCTGGCTGGAAGTGGATGGCGGAGTGAAAGTGGACAATATCGCGGAAATCGCGCGCGCCGGCGCAGACACTTTTGTTTCAGGCTCGGCTATTTTCAGCACCAAGGATTACAAGGCCACCATCGCCGCGATGCGCGCGGAACTTGCCAAGGTTTGAGTTGCGCTGAAATGAAGCCTTCTCCGCAAGCTCAACCGCTCAAGAATTTCCGGTTGCCGATAAAAGCGGTTCTGTTCGATCTCGACGGCACACTCCTCGACACAGCTCCCGATCTGGTTGTTGCGGCGAACGCCATGCTGGTTGAACTCGCGCTCCCGGCGCTTGATGCACAGAGCATTAAAAACTTTATCGGCGGGGGAATAGCCAATTTGGTAAAGCGCACGCTCGCGGCGAGTCTTGAAAGCGAACCGGATTCACAGCTCCTTGAGCGCGCGATGCCTATTTATGAGAAACATTATGCAAAAGTTATGCTCAACCAGACACGCCCCTTCGCGGGAGTGGTAGAGGGCTTGCAGGCGATGCGCGCCCAGGGCCTGCGTCTGGCCTGCGTTACCAACAAAGCGGAACGTTTCACGCGGCCACTTCTCGGCGCAACCGGCCTCTTGGATTTTTTCGAGCTGCTGGTATGCGGCGACAGCCTGCCGAAGAAAAAACCTGATCCGCTGCCCTTGCGGCATGCCAGCGAGCATTTTGGCGTTGAGCCGCGCGAGATGCTGTTAATCGGTGATTCGCCACTGGACACACAAGCGGCGCGCGCAGCAGGCTGCCACATCTTTTGCGTGCCCTACGGTTATAGCCAGGGCCGGGACGTGCGTGAACTGGATTGTGATGCTATAGTAGCGACGCTGCGTGATGCGGCAAAGCTGTTACAGACTGAACTGGATTGAGACATGAACTTCACGGAAAGCAAAAGATGGGCAATGAAGACCACGGGCGCCTGGCGTCCTTGGCGCATTGCTTTTTGGCGCTGAAACGCGCATTTTTCCATCTTTTGGTTTTTTGTTTTTCCGGAGTGGTTCATGACTGAATCTGAATTCAAAGCTTTGGCCGCGCAGGGTTTCAACCGCGTACCTTTGGTGCTGGAAACCTTCGCCGATCTCGATACTCCTCTGTCCGTCTATCTCAAGCTCGCCAATCAGCCGTATTCCTATTTGCTGGAGTCCGTCGTAGGCGGCGAGCGTTTTGGCCGTTATTCGTTTATCGGGCTAGCGGCGGAAACCCGCATCGAAGTGCGCGGGAATTCGTTCAGTGAATACCGCGGCAACAGCCTGCTGCGAAAAACCGAACCAACCGATCCGCTGGCGGCAATTCAGGACGTGCAACAGCGCTTTAAAGCGGCGCGGTTGCCGGGGCTTCCGCGCTTTTGCGGCGGCCTGGTCGGCTATTTTGCCTACGATACGGTGCGCTATATCGAGACAAAACTCGCCGCAACCGCCAAGCCCGATGCGCTGGACACCCCGGACATCCTGTTGGTGTTCTCCGATCAGCTCGCGGTGGTGGATAACCTCAGCGGCAAATTGTTTCTGGTCGTGTTTGCTGATCCGCGCGAGCGCGATGCCTACGCACGCGCGAAGCAACGCTTGCAGGAACTGCTGCAAGCGTTGCGCCGGCCGGTGGCGATTCCCGAGCAGGTTAACGGCAGGCCAGCGCAGGTGCGCGCAGAATTCAGCGAAGGCGCGTTCATGCAGTCGGTGGAGCGCGCCAAACGCTATATATATGACGGCGACATCATGCAGGTGGTGCTGAGCCAGCGCATGAGCCACCCTTATCACGCATCGCCGCTATCCCTTTACCGTGCGCTGCGGGCACTCAATCCTTCTCCCTACATGTTTTATTTTGATTTGGGAGGATTTCACGTGGTAGGCGCTTCGCCTGAAATCCTGGTGCGTCTGGAACAGGATACGGTTACCTTGCGACCGATTGCCGGCACCCGCCCGCGCGGCAAATCGCACGCCGAAGATGAAAAGCTTGCGCAGGAATTGCTCGCCGATCCTAAGGAACGCGCCGAGCACATCATGCTCATGGATCTCGGGCGCAATGATGTCGGGCGTGTAGCGCGGGCCGGCACGGTGCGCGTGACTGAAAACATGACAATTGAAAACTACTCGCATGTCATGCACATCGTGTCGAATGTCGAGGGTAAGCTTAAAGCCGGACTCAATGCGATGGATGTTCTAAAGGCGACTTTTCCGGCGGGCACGGTAAGCGGCGCTCCCAAGGTGCGCGCCATGGAAATTATCGACGAGCTGGAGCCGACCAAGCGCGGCATTTACGCCGGCGCAGTAGGTTACCTCGGATTTAACGGCGACATGGATCTGGCCATTGCCATCCGCACCGCCGTGATTAAAAATCAGACTTTATATGTGCAGGCGGGCGCCGGCATTGTCGCCGACTCGGTGCCGGCCAGCGAGTGGCAGGAAACCTGCAACAAGGCCAAGGCGGTATTGCGCGCAGCAGAAATGGCGCAGGCTGGATTGGATAGTAAAATTGATTGAAAATCTTGGACCGCGGAGGACGCAGTGGACGCCGAGAAAACCTTAAGCTCTACTTATCTTGAGAACCTTTTACTTTCCTCTCAAGTTGGGTTCGGTTATGGCAACTGACCTGATCTTAAATTCTAAGTGTTTTGTTTTTCCTCTGCGTCCTCTGCGGTGAAAGGTGTTGAATTATGTTTTTGATGGTAGACAATATTGAAAATCTTGGACGACGGAGGACGCGGAGAGCACCGAGTGAACCCTTACTGAAATTAGTATGTGATGGTCGTATTTTGGTACTTCCAGCACTCGAGAGGGGTCATATACTCGAAGCCTTGTCCTCTGCAGCTATTCTTCCCCTTGCAGTCGTTGGTCGCGGTCTTACAGTCACTTAAGCCTTTGCAGCCATTCACACCCGTGCACTTCTCCTGACCCGTAGCCGCGTAGCCCGTGCCTTGAGTTGCACAACCTGTGACAAATAAGGTAGCGGCCGCGGCAGCCAAGGCGACCCCCGAAAGTTTCTTCACCGTATTCATGGTAAGCCTCCTAGAGATATTGGTTAGTCAGAAGCTGATATGCAGCTTTAAAGTTGATTAAATAATATTATCCAAAAACAGCTTCGGCGGGTTTTTTATTTCCTAATTTCAAACTGAGATACTACCCGGTGGTGCCCTCACTTGCCAGTCCGGTGAATTGCCGGAATAATTCAAGTATGCAGTCGCAACTAACCCTGCCTGCCTTTCCCGTCCTGCAGTGGCGCTGGCGCAGGCTGGATTGGATAGTAAAATTGATTGAAAATCTTGGACCGCGGAGGACGCAGTGGACGCCGAGAAAACCTTAATCTCTACTTATCTTGAGAACCTTTTACTTTCCTCTCAAGTTGGGTTCGGTTATGGCAACTGACTTGATCTTAAATTCTAAATGTTTTGTTTTTCCTCCGCGTCTCTGCGCCTCTGCGGTGAAAGGTTTTGAAAAATGCTTTTGATGATAGACAACTACGATTCGTTCACCTACAACCTGGTGCAGTATCTGGGCGAACTGGGCGAGGAAGTCGTCGTGTATCGCAACGACGAAATCACGCTGGATAAAATCGCAGCGCTCAAGCCCGAACACATCGTGATTTCTCCGGGGCCCTGCACACCCAATGAAGCCGGGGTGTCGGTGCCGCTGATCAAGCGCTTTGCCGGGGAAATCCCCATACTCGGCGTTTGCCTCGGCCACCAGAGCATAGGCCAGGCCTTTGGCGGCAAGATCGTGCACGCGAAGCAATTGATGCACGGCAAGACTTCTAACATCCTACACGCACGGCAGGGCGTATTTTGCAATTTGCCAAGTCCGTTCCAGGCCACGCGCTATCATTCGCTGGTGATTGAGCGCACAAGCTTGCCGGAGTGCCTGGAAGTCACCGCCTGGACCGATGATGGCGAAATCATGGGTGTGCGCCACAAGCATCTTCCCATCGAAGGCGTGCAGTTTCATCCGGAATCGATTCTGACCGAACACGGCCATAAACTGCTTGCGAATTTCTTAAAATCGTAAACCGCGGAGGACGCAGTGGACGCCGAGGAAATCTTAAACTTTATTTATTGTAAACTCTACGCATCAACAGCAAGTTGCTGTTAAATTTGACACCCTCACATGATTTTCATTTTCACTGCTTTTAGTTTTTCCTCTGCGTCCTCAGCGTCCTCTGCGGTAAATTTTTTATAGGAATACCTGATGAACGTGCAATCGGCATTGACCGCGCTCATTGAAAAACGCGACCTTTCGCATGACGAAATGCTGTCCATCATGCGCCAGATCATGAGCGGTCAACTTACTCCGGTGCAGATTGCCGGCATCGTTATCGGCTTGCGTGTCAAAGGCGAGACGGTCGAAGAAATCGCTGCTGCGGCGCAAGTGTTGCGAGAGCTTTCCACCAAGGTGGATGTCTCCGGTGAGCGTCATCTGGTGGACACCTGCGGCACCGGCGGCGACAGCGCGCATACCTTTAATATCTCCACCACATCCGCCTTTGTCGCGGCTGCGGCGGGGGCGAAAGTGGCGAAGCACGGCGGGCGCTCGGTTTCCAGCAGTTGCGGCAGTGCCGACGTGCTGGAGGCGCTGGGCGTCAACCTAAATTTAAACCCTGAGCAGGTGGCGCAATCCATTCGCCAAGTCGGCATCGGCTTCATGTTCGCGCCCAACCATCACAGCGCGATGAAGCATGCCGCACCGGTGCGCAAGGAGCTGGGCGTGCGCACGCTGTTCAACATCCTCGGTCCGCTCACCAATCCGGCGGGCGCTAACAACCAGTTGCTGGGAGTGTTTCACCACGACCTGATCGGCATCCAGGCGCGGGTACTGCAAACTTTGGGCAGCCGTCACGCGCTAGTGGTGCATGGATTGGACGGCCTCGACGAAATATCCACCAGCGGCGGAACCGAAGTGGCGGAGCTCAAGAACGGCAAGGTGGAGGAATACACCATTGATCCAACCCGCTTTGGATTCAAGCTTGCGCCGCTCGAAGCGATTCAGGCAAAAAGCACAGGCGAATCGAAAAACATGCTGCTTTCGGTGCTCGACAACCAGACCGGGCCGGCGCGCGACATCGTCATGCTCAATTCCGGCGCGGCGATTTACGTTTCCGGCCTGACTGAAAGCATGGAACAAGGCGTGCGTAAGGCGGGAGAGGCGATTGCCAGCGGCGCCGCGCACGCCAAGCTTAACCAGCTCATTGTATTTTCCAACCGGTTTAAAAGACTATGAACCGCAGAGGACGCAGAGGAAAACCAAATGAACGAGAATGAAATCGGCGACATCGTACTCGGCGGTGCTATGAAGGTTCATTCTGCGCTAGGGCCGGGTTTGCTGGAAAGCGCGTATGAAATCTGCCTGGCTCATAAAATCACCAAGCAGGGATTAAGCATTAAACAGCAGGTTTTACTGCCGGTCCAGTACAACGGGCTCAAGCTGGATGCAGGTTATCGATTGGATTTGCTCGTCCACAACAAAGTGATTGTGGAACTTAAGGCCGTGGAAAAATTGCTGCCTATTCATACGGCCCAGCTTTTGAGTTACTTGAAGCTCAGCCAGCTGGCCTTGGGCTACCTGCTTAACTTCAATGTGGTTCACATGCGCGACGGCATCAAGCGCGTGGTCAATAAATTATAACATGTTTTTCCTCTGCGTCCTCTGCGGTGAAAGGATTTGAATTATGCATTTTATGATTGACAACATTGAAAATCTCGGACCGCGGAGGACGCAGTGGACGCCGAGGAAACCTTAAGCTCTACTTATCTTGAGGACCTTTTACTTTCCTCTCACGTTGGGTTCGGTTATGGCAACTGACTTGATCTTAAATTCTAAATGTTTTGTTTTTCCTCTGCGCCTCTGCGGTGAAAACGATGTCTGACATTCTGCAAAATATCCTCGCGGTCAAAGCTCAAGAAATAGCCGCGGCCAAGTCCAAAAAACCGCTTGCTGAAAT
Source organism: Burkholderiales bacterium (assembly GCA_036522275.1). Classification (GTDB taxonomy): domain Bacteria; phylum Pseudomonadota; class Gammaproteobacteria; order Burkholderiales; family JAHFRG01; genus JAHFRG01. Next base: position 39,308 of record DATDGC010000034.1, read on the forward strand.
ACGCGCTGAAGCCGAGTCCGCCGCTCCCTCAAGAGATTTTGTTGGCAGCCTGCGCGCCAAAATCAACGCTGAATTGCCTGCGGTCATCGCTGAAATCAAGAAAGCCAGCCCCAGCAGGGGCGTGCTGCGGGAAAAATTCGACCCCGCTGAAATCGCGCGCAGCTACGCCCGACATGGAGCGGCATGCCTGTCGGTGCTGACCGACCGCGAGTTTTTCCAGGGGGATGGCGAATACCTGAAACAGGCGCGCGCCGCCTGTGCGCTCCCCGTTCTGCGCAAGGATTTCACGCTCGAGGCCTACCAGATATATGAAGCGCGGGTGATGGGGGCGGATTGCGTCCTGCTCATCGTGGCGGCGCTGGATTTGCCACGCATGCGGGAGCTGGAAACGCTGGCGCACAGTTTAAGCATGGCGGTGCTGGTGGAAGCGCATGATGCCAAAGAGCTTGAGCTTGCACTCCATCTCAAAACCCCGCTCATCGGCATCAACAACCGCGACCTGCTTACATTTGAAACCCGCCTGAGCACTACTTTACAGCTTCTCAAATTGATTCCAGGGGAGCGCATCGTGGTTACCGAGAGCGGGATACTGAAACCCCAAGACGTGCAGTTGCTGCGCGAGAACGGTGTCCAGTGTTTTCTGGTCGGCGAAGCGTTCATGCGCGCCCCTGATCCCGGCGCTGAAATGGCAAGGCTGTTTGCTTAGTAACCTTGGGTTTATCTATGGCGGCATGACAAGGGCGTTCATGGTCATATTCCTGTAACAGTCAGCCCTTAAGGATTTGCGGAAGTCTTAAATAACAGAGCGCGGCCATTTTATTGTTTGGTTACCGATGCTTAGTTGACATTTGGCAGGTTCAACGCGATTTTGAGCAGGTTGGCATTAAAAGTTCTGTTTTGTCATGACAGTTGCTCAATGAAGGCTATGCTAACCTAAAGCGCTATAAGGACTATTGGGTTGAGTGTCTCTTTTTTACAACACTCTATTCACTATGTCGCTTTTATACTTGACACTATAGATAGATGTATAGCAGTATTTAATAGACTGTTTTTTGTGTGGGATGAAATACCACCCCATTCACTTTAGTTCAAGAAGAACGTTCATTTCGAGGAGGAAATGATGAATAAAACCCTACTTTATGTAACGGCTGCCGCCGGGATTATAGCGTCCGGCGCCGCGCTCGCCGACGCCAGCAATGTTGAAATATACG
>DATDGC010000035.1:0-11947 GCA_036522275.1 Burkholderiales bacterium
CGGTCGGCAAGATTGTGAATGTGCCAGCCTTCGGGGAATTGCAACGCCAGCCCCAATTCGCTGTGGTAAAAGCGGCCGTTACGAATGATGCCCTGCTGCGGGCTGTCACCAAAAACCATGTTGTTGATATGTTGCAAAAACACCACGCGATTGTCCACGCTGTTCGGACTGGCAATGCTTTTTGCCTCGCCAACCACCTGCTGCAGACGCGTATCGCTATCCGGGTGCGTAGCAAATAGGCCATGATAGGCGCGAGGTTCCCTGTTTTCTTGCTTGGCGATTTCAGCGTCGAACAATTCCTGATTTTTCAGCACGCCAATCACGTTGACCATGGCCTGTGGATCGTAGCCGGTGCGAGCCAGATATTCTGCGCCAAGGCGGTCGGCCTCCAGCTCGTGCTCGCGTCCGTAGCCTGAGAGCAGCGCGTTGCCGAACAGGTTGGTGAGGTTGGACCCAATCGGGGAGCCCAGTTGAGGAACGAACACTGAAACGATTTGCGCGACGACATTGGCGGCAGTCGCCGCGGTGATTTGCTGTACGCTATGACGCGCGGTAACGTGGCCGGTCTCGTGGCCAAGCACTGCGCCCAACTCGGCTTCAGAGTTGAGATAAGTAATTATCCCGCGGGTGATGTAGATGTACCCGCCGGGCAGAGCGAATGCGTTGACTTCAGTCGAGTCGAGGACAGTGAAGTGGTAGGAAAGATTGGGCCGATGGCTGTTGTGCGCGAGTTTCTGGCCTACTTGGTTGACATAGTCCTGCAGTTCCGGCGCGTCATAAACGCGGTACTGCTTCCTGACATCAGCATCGGCACTTCGGCCCATGCTGATTTCCTGCGCCTCGGTCATGACCACAAAGTTAGGATTCCCGCTGACCGGATTGGTGGCGCAGCCCGACAGCAACGCCGGCCCCATGGCGCAAAACCAAACGACGAATAAAGGCTTCATCCCGGCATTTTAACTTTTACCTCGCGCAGCATAAAGGGTTTGATCGCGAGAGGTTATGCTGCCAAACAAAAAAGGCGGCACCGGCCGCCTTTGTTAATGATGGCAGGAAATCACGCTGCGGTTTTTTTCCGGCTGTATTTCTGGCGGAATTTTTCGACGCGGCCTGCGGTGTCCACGATTTTCTGCTTGCCGGTGTAAAATGGATGGCATACCGAGCACACTTCGATGTGCAGCGGCCGGCCCAGGGTGGAGCGGGTTTTGAATTTGTTGCCGCAGCTGCAGGTTACGGCGATTTCTTCGTATTTCGGGTGGATATCCGGTTTCATCGGTCGTTCCTTGAGGAACCTCATCGGGTTCCTGGACTTTGCGAAAGGCGCAGATTATGCGTGAAATCCCCCGGTCATGCAAGCCGGTAGAACTTGGTGAAGTTGAGACTAGCCTCTTTTCATCGAGTCTGAAGGAGTAGCCACCGCGACACGGTCGGCGAAGCTGAAGGAACCTCTGATTAAGTCCCACGCGGTTGCGACGGTGGCTTTCCGGGATGGGGTGCGCGAAGCGAGGCGCAGCCAAGGGTCATTCCCCTTGGCAAGCCGAGCGACAAAGCAGGCCGCTCGGAAAGCCCCGTCCCTGCGGGTTGCGGCAAAATGCGGCGTCTGCGGCGTTGCGCTCCTCGGTGTCGTAGTCCGGGCTACGACCTTCGTCGTGCGGCTTGCAGCCATCCGCATTTTGCCAGCAACGCAATCCGCGGAGGACTTAATCAGAGGTTCCCTAGGTGCGGGAGCGGGGGCAGAGGACTTCGTGGGAAAATGTAGATTCGAAGTCCGCTTTAAATTTAACGCGTCAACCTCTTTTCATCGAATCAAAGAAGTCCGCGTTATTCTTTGTCGAGCGTAGTTTCTCGAGCAGGAATTCGGTCGCTTCCAGATCATCCATCGGATAGAGCAGTTTGCGCAGCACCCAAATCTTTTGCAGCACATCGGGCTTGATCAGCAATTCTTCCTTGCGCGTTCCGGAACGGTTGACGTTGATCGCCGGATAGATGCGCTTCTCGTGCATGCGCCGGTCGAGATGGATTTCCATATTGCCGGTGCCCTTGAATTCTTCGTAGATCACATCGTCCATACGCGAGCCGGTGTCAATAAGCGCAGTCGCAAGGATGGTGAGGCTGCCGCCTTCCTCGATATTGCGCGCCGCGCCGAAGAAGCGCTTGGGGCGCTGCAGGGCGTTCGCATCCACGCCGCCTGTCAAAACTTTGCCCGAGGCTGGTACCACGGTGTTGTAGGCGCGCGCCAGGCGGGTGATCGAGTCGAGCAGGATCACCACATCCTTTTTATGTTCGATCAGGCGTTTCGCCTTTTCCAGCACCATTTCCGCCACCTGCACGTGGCGCGTCGCCGGCTCATCGAAAGTGGAAGAGACGACTTCGCCTTTGACCGAACGCTGCATTTCCGTCACTTCTTCAGGCCGCTCGTCAATCAACAGCACGATTAGTATGCACTCGGGAAAATTCGCCGCGATCGAGTGCGCGATATGCTGGAGCATCACCGTCTTGCCGGCCTTGGGTGGCGATACGATCAACCCGCGCTGCCCCTTGCCGATCGGCGCAATGATGTCAATCACGCGGCCGGTGATGTTTTCTTCCGCCTTGATGTCGCGCTCCAGGATGAGCGCTGTAGTAGGAAACAGCGGGGTCAGGTTTTCGAACAGGATTTTGTGCTTGGAATTTTCCGGCGGCTCAAGGTTGACCTTGTCCACCTTGACCAGCGCGAAATAGCGTTCGCCGTCCTTGGGGGTGCGGATTTCTCCCTCGATCGAATCCCCGGTGTGCAGATTGAAGCGGCGTATCTGGCTGGGACTGACGTAAATGTCATCGGGCCCGGCGAGATAAGAAGTGTCTGGGGAACGCAGGAAGCCGAACCCGTCGGGAAGGACTTCCAGCGTGCCTTCGCCGAAGATGCTTTCGCCCTTGCGCGCCTGGTTCTTGAGGAGGGCGAAAATCAGTTCCTGCTTGCGCAGGCGGTTGGCGCCTTCAATTTCGTCGGTGGTGGCCATGTTCAACAGTTCGGTGACATGGAGGTTTTTAAGTTCGTTTAAATGCATGGCGGAGAATACTCAGTGAGGGTTAAAACTGGAGAAAAGGGAATTATAAAGAGAAGCGACGGCGCTTGCGCCCGGACCTGCTTGATGCGTTGGTTAGAGTTCTTGGAACGGCTTTCAAGAGGTACTGTTAAGACTAAGGGTAACGGGTTTAAATATTGCTGTCAATAAATCTTGTCAACTGCGATTTCGACAGCGCCCCGACTTTGGTGGCCTCGAGGTTGCCGTTCTTGAACAACATCAGGGTGGGTATGCCGCGGATACCGTATTTCGGGGGCGTGGCTTCGTTTTCATCTATATTGAGCTTGGCGATTTTGAGGCGTCCCGCGTATTCCTGCGCCACTTCATCCAGTATCGGCGCAATTGTCTTGCAGGGACCGCACCATTCTGCCCAGTAATCCACCAGCACCGGCAAAGGCGCCTGCAGCACCTCCGACTCGAAAGTATCGTCGGTGACGTGAAGTATATGACTACTCATTAAATCCTCGCTTTAGGGAACATACCGAAACAGGGGGGGGTGGGTGGTGATTTACCGCTTGAGGTATTATGCTAACGGAAATAACTCTGTTTGGGAAGCCACCCTGTTCGTCGTCAAAATCCTCTTTAGCGTCGCGCTATTGCTGGCGGCTGCGGAAATCGCCAAGCGCTCGACTTTTTTCGGTGCGCTGATTATTGCCTTGCCGCTGACTTCCATGCTGGCCATGCTCTGGCTATATTGGGACACCCATGACTCAGACAAGGTAGCGGCGTTCGCCAGGGACATATTTTTCCTGGTGCCGCCTTCGCTGTTGTTTTTCCTGCCTTTCCTGCTCCAGCCGAAAAGCCACTGGCCGTTCTGGCTCAATTTCGGCGTGGGTTTCGCACTCATGGCTGGAGGCATGTTCGCTTACCGATTTCTGGTAAAATAACTTTTTTAAATATTTTCCGCAAAAAAGCTTGCTGGAATGACTTACACCGTAACCGAGAGCTGCATCAAGTGCAAGTATACCGACTGCGTGGATGTCTGTCCGGTGGACTGCTTCCGCGAAGGGCCGAATTTCCTGGTCATAGACCCCAATGAATGCATAGACTGCACTTTGTGCGTGGCGGAATGCCCGGTGGATGCGATTTTCGCCGAGGATGATGTGCCGGAAAACCAGAAGCATTTCACCGCGCTCAATGCCGAGCTTTCCAAGATTTGGAAACCCATCATAGAGAAGAAGGCCGCCCCGTCCGACGCCGACGAATGGAAGACAGTGAAAGACAAGCTTAAATTGCTGGAGCGTTAAGCCGGCTGTTTCACAAGTTTCACTTCATGTAGCTCTCCCACCCGCCGCGCCGCCGAGGTATACGGCGCTTTCCAAAAAGCCGTGACAGCGAATGAGCACAGCATTTCCTTTCTCGCCGCGCGCCTCACTCATCCAAGCCGCTGAGCAAGGCGCAATCTTAATCACACCCAACCGCAGGCTGGCTCGGGCAATCAAGCACGAGTTCGACGCGGAGCAGATCAAGCGCGGCTGTTCGGTCTGGCCTGCGGCCGATATACTTCCTTACAGCGCGTTCCTGGAACGTTCATGGTCGGAGCTTGCGCGTTTTGAGCGCAGCGCAACGCTGCTTTCCGCAGAACAGGAAATCGCGCTGTGGGAACGGGTGATCGCCGGCTCGCCGCAGGGAGAAATCCTGCTCAATCCCGCCGCCACCGCGCGCCAGGCGCGCGAAGCGTGGGCCATCCGCCACGCTTTCCGCATTGATTTCGCGCGCTACGCCGCCATGCTTGATGAGGACGGCGCGGCCTTCCGCAGCTGGGCCAAGCGCTATGGGAAAACCTGCGCCGAAAAAAACTGGCTTGACGGTGCGCGGCTCGCCGATGCCATCGCCGCTGCCGGTAAGGCTCTCAAGCCGCGCAACATCGTGCTCTATGGCTTCGACCAACTTTCGCCGCAGCAGCAGGAATTTTTCAAAGCGCTGGCCGCTGCGGGCGGCAATGTAAGCGAAGCGGAACCGGAAACGAACGCTGCGACCGCAGTGCGCGCAATCTTCCCCGATTCCGAAGCCGAGCTCTACGCCGTCGCGTCGCAGATAAAGCAGATGCTTGCGCAGCAGCCTGACACACGCATCGGCGTCGTCGTTCCCGATCTCGCGGCGCGCCGCTCAGACATCGTGCGCATCTTCGACGATGTGCTGCAGCCCGCGCGCGTGGTGTCATCCTCGCGCGAGCGCGCAAGGCCTTACAATGTTTCGTTGGGATTGGCGCTCACCGAATATCCGCTGGTGGCGAGCGCGCTCCTCATTCTCGAGCTGGCGCGCGGCGAACTCGCGCTGGATGACACAGGTTCGATGCTGAGAAGCCCCTTCCTCGCGGCGGCGGAACAGGAGTTCACGTTGCGCGCGCTGCTCGATGCGCGACTGCGTGAATGCGGGCGGCCTACCGTCACGCTCAAAATGCTCGCGCGCGAAGCGCAAGGCGCGCCGCAGCTCGCCGCGCGGCTTGCTGTATGGATAAAACTGGCCGTCGAGGCGAGAAAAGCGAAGCAGCCGCCTTCCGCGTGGAGTGTTGTCTTCCAGCAATTGCTCGGGAGCCTGGGTTGGCCGGGCGAGCGCACGCTGGATTCCGAGGAGTATCAGACCTTCGGCAAGTGGCGGGAAATCATATCGAAGCTTTCCACGCTCGATCCCATCGCGCCGCGTCTCGGTTATGACGAAGCTCTTAAGAATCTGAAGCGGCTGGCAAGCGATGCGCTGTTCCAGCCCGAATCTCCCGAAGTTCCGGTGCAGGTGCTGGGCGTGCTCGAAGCCAACGCGCTGGAGTTTGATCTATTGTTTGCCACCGGCTTGACTGATGAAGCATGGCCGCAGCCGCCTCATCCCAATCCTTTCCTGCCGCTCGCGGTGCAGCGCAAGCTTAACGTGCCGCACGCAGGCGCCGATTGGCAGCTTGAGTTTGCGCGCCGCACGACTCATGCCTGGCGTGCCTGCGCGAAGGAAATCCGCTTCAGCTATCCGCTGCGCGACGGCGACCGCGAGCTCAGGCCGAGCCCCTTGTTGCGCGAAGTGCCCGAAGCGCAACTGATGGCTGAAGATGCCGCGCTCTACCGCCGCGCCATCTTCGCTGCGCGCGCAATCGAGCCGCTCGCCGATTTCAAGGCGCCGCGGCTGCCTGCCGGAATCGAGGTTAAAGGCGGCGCGGAATTTTTCAAGAACCAGGCGGCGTGCCCGTTCCGTGCTTTCGCGCTGCACCGCCTCGGCGCAACGGGTGTGGAAGCGGGACACGCGGGGCTGGATGCCCGCGACCGCGGCTTGCTCGTGCACCGCGCTGCGGAAAATCTTTGGAAGGAACTGAAAAACAGCAAGCAGCTGGCCGGCGCAAGCGAGGAAGAATTGAAAGCGGCGGCCGATCGCGCAGCAGCGGATGCGCTGAACAGCATCCGCAAAAAACGTCCCGATGTCATGACCCAGGCCTTCACCGCGCTTGAGCAGGAACGCGTTGCGGCGCTGCTGCTGCGCTTGCTTGAGCTGGAAAAAAATCGCGCGCCGTTCGAGCTGCTAGCGCGCGAGAAACCGCAACGGGTGACGGTCGCCGGAGTCGAAGTGTCCACGCGGCCCGATCGCATGGACCGGCTCGCCGACGGCAGCCGCGTCATTCTCGATTACAAGACGGGCAGAGGCGCCGGAGTCGGCGACTGGCTCGGCGAGCGGCCCGACGAGCCGCAATTGCCGCTTTACGCGGTGAGTGCCGGGCGCGACGACGTCGCGGCGGTGGCTTTCGTGCAGCTGCACGCGCAGGACGTGCTGTTCAAGGGACTATCGCGCGAGGAAGAACTGCTGCCGGGCGTGCATACCATCGCCGCAACCAAAATCGCCGCAAAAGAAAGCGCCGACTGGAAGGACTTGTTCGAAGGCTGGCGCGCCATGCTGGAAAACCTCGCTCGCGAATATCTCGACGGCCGCGCCGACGTCGCGCCCAAGGACTATCCAAAAACATGCCGCTATTGCGAACTGGGGGCGTTGTGCCGGGTAAAGGAAATCAGGGACCGCGGCCCGGTGACAGAGCCTGCCCTGAGCATGGACGAAGGGGAGGAAAACGATGATGACAAATAATATCCCCGTTCGCCCTGAGCCCTTCGACTTAAGTTTCCGTTCGTCCCGAGCGTAGGGAGCGTAGCGACCGGAGTCGAGGGAAGCGTAGTCGAAGGTTATTTCGAAAGGAGACTTTGCTCAGGATAGGCGGAGTCGAAGGGTGATTACAAACAGGCAAATGCCGTTCTGGATTTACATATTGCGTTGTTCTGATGGCTCGTTCTATACCGACCACACGGACAATCTTGACTACCGAATCGCGCAGCATCGAACAGGTGAAACGGGTGGCTATACCGTCTCACGCTTGCCGATTGAGTTGGTGTTTTCCCAAGAATGTGCAACGCGCGAAGAAGCATTGGCTGCGGAGCGGAAGTTAAAAGGATGGAGTCGTGCGAAGAAGAAAGCGATGATTCGCGGAGATTGGTCTGAAGTCACTCGATTGGCGCGGGGTAAAAATAGGAATCAGAAATGATGGGTTTATTAACTCGAACGATGATAGCCATTCGTGCTTCGACGGGCCCTTCGACTTCGCTCAGGACGGGCTCAGCATGAACGGTACTCATATGATGAATGAAACCCGCGCAGCAGCCGACGCCCGCGCGCGTGAACGCGCGCTCGATGTCGCGCATTCCTTCATCGTGCAGGCCCCCGCGGGTTCGGGCAAGACCGGGCTTTTGATTCAGCGTTATCTTGCGCTGCTCGCGCGCGTGGACGCGCCCGAAGAAATCGTCGCCATCACTTTCACGCGCAAGGCCGCGAGCGAAATGCGCAACCGCGTGCTCGCCGCGCTGGCCTCCGCGGAGAGCGACGCGCCGCCCGAAAAGCCCCACGAGCAAATCACCTGGAAACTTGCCAAAGCAGTCGCTGCGCGCGATGCCGAGGCGCACTGGGCGTTTGCGCACAATCCCGGGCGGTTGCGCATCCAGACTATAGATGCGCTGTGCGCGTGGCTCACGCGCCACCTGCCGGTGCTGTCGGGTTTCGGCGCGCAGCCCGCTATCGTGGAGAAGGCCGAGGAACTTCACCTTGAAGCCGCGCAGCGCACACTCGACGGGCTGAATGCAGGGGAGGCGTGGTCGGATTGGGTGGCGCGCGTCCTGCGTCATCTCGACAACAACGTGGACAAGGCGCGGGAATTGCTCGCCATCATGCTCGCACGCCGCGACCAATGGCTGCGCCACGTTGCGGACAAAGCATCATCGTGCCTCGCGCGAGCGACATTGGAAACCGCGCTCGCCGACGTGACTCGCGATGCGCTTGCAAGCCTAACCGCGCTGCTGCCGCGGGAAGTGCGCGCCGAACTTGTCGCGCTCGCGAGTTACGCCGCGGAAAATCTCGCCGCAGCCAGCAAGCAATCGTCGATTAGCGCATGCCACGGCATGCAAGCGATTCCCTGCGCAGCGCTCGAAGATCTTCCCTGCTGGCGCGGATTGGCCGGGCTTTTGCTCACAGATAGCGGCGGGCTGCGCCAGCGTCTCACCGAGAATGAAGGTTTTCCCGCGCCGACTGCAGCCAAAGGCGCGGAAAAACAAAAACGCGAAGACGCCAAAAAACGTTTCGAATCGCTGATTGCAACGCTTTCCAATCACCGCACCTTCATCGAGTTGCTCGATGAAACCCGCATCCTGCCTCCTGCCGCCTACACTGATGCTCAATGGGAAGTCGTGGACGCGCTGTCTGCACTGCTGCCGGTCGCGGTGGCGCAGCTCGAAGTATTGTTCAAAGAGCGCAGCGAGGTGGACTTCACGCAAGTATCGCAGGCCGCGGTGCGCGCGCTGGGCGAGCCGGATAATCCCACCGATCTTGCGCTTGCGCTCGACTGCCGCATCCGCCATATCCTGGTGGACGAATTTCAGGACACGTCGTTCAGCCAGTTCGAATTGCTCGAGCGCCTGACGGCGGGCTGGCAGCCGAACGACGGCAGGACGCTCTTTGTCGTGGGCGATCCGATGCAATCCATCTACCGCTTTCGCGAGGCGGAAGTGGGGCTGTATCTGCGCGCGCGGCGCGAAGGCATCGGCGGCATCGCGCTCGAGCCGCTCACGCTCGCGCTCAACTTCCGCTCGCAGCAAGGCATTGTGAATTGGGTGAATAAAACTTTCAGCGCCGTGCTCCCCGACGAGGAAGACCTTGCAAGCGGCGCGGTGCCGTTTGTCGCTTCCGACGCCGTGCATCCCGCTGCGGGAGAAGCGGTGACGCTTCATCCTTTGCTTGCAATGGACCGCGAAGCGGAAGCGAAGCTCGTCACCAGTCTGGTGCAAGCCGCCCGCGCTGAAAATCCAGACCAGACCATTGCGATCCTGGTGAGAAGCCGCGCGCATCTTGCCGAAATCGCTCCACGCCTGAAAGAAGCGGGTCTCAAATTCCAGGCCATCGAAATCGAGCAGCTCGGCCACCGGCCGGTGGTGCAGGACTTGCTAGCACTCACGCGCGCGCTTATCCATCCGGCGGATCGCATTGCGTGGCTTGCGCTGCTGCGCGCGCCGTGGTGCGGAATGACGCTCGCCGATTTGGATGCGCTCGCCGGCCACGACCACGACAAGACCATCTGGGATCTTATGAACGACCGTGTTGCCCAGTCGCGGCTTTCTGAAGATGGCCGAAAACGCATGACGCGCGTGCGCGAAACACTCAGCGCGGCGCTTGCGCGGCGCAGGCGCGAGCCGCTGCGGCGCTGGATTGAAGGCGCGTGGCTTGCACTGGGCGGTCCCGCATGCGCTGAAGATGAAACGGATATCGAGGATGCGCAGGTGTTCCTCAAGCTCCTCGACGAGCTGGAAGAGGGCGGCGATTTGGCCGCGCTGGAGACGCTCGCCGAGCGCGTTGCTGCGCTCTACGCGCTGCCTGATACGAAAGCGGATGCGCAGCTGCAGGTGATGACCATGCACAAGGCAAAGGGGCTGGAGTTTGACACCGTGATTGTTCCGGGGCTGGGTTACGCTCCGCGGCGCGATGATCCCAGGCTGCTGCTGTGGCTTGAGCGTCCGCGCACGCAATCGGCATCCGATCTGCTGCTCGCGCCGATCAAGGAAGCGAGCGAGCGCACCGACGAGATTTACCGTTACCTGGACCGGCTGGACGACGTGAAGGAAACGCATGAAGACGCGCGGCTCGTGTACGTTGCAGGAACGCGCGCCAAATCGCGGCTGCATCTCATCGGGCAGGTGGACGGGCAAGGAAAGAAACCCAAATCGAGATCGCTGCTCGAACGCCTGTGGCCCGTGGTGCATGAGGAGTTCGAGAAAGCGGTTCAATTGCCCACCACCAAACCGTTCGTCCTGAGCGTAGGGAGCGAAGCGACCGGAGTCGAAGGAAGCCTTGTCGAAGTGCAAGCACAAGAACCGGTTGCAGTAATCCGCCGCTTTGCATCCAATTGGCAGTTTCCCGCGCCGCCGGAAGGCTTGGCATGGAAGCCGCGCGCTGAAATTCCCTACGAAGCGAAAAACCCGCACGACGAAGTCGAGTTCTCATGGGCTTCCGAGACGGCGAAGCACGCGGGAACAATCGTGCACCGCTGGCTACAGGCCATCGGCGAAGAGCAAACGCAGAGCTGGGATCTCAATCGCATCGATGCTTTGCGTCCGTCATTCAAGTCCGAGCTTGAAAGCGAGGGTGTTCCGCAAGAGGAAATCAACGCGGCGGTGGAGCGGGTTGCTTTAGCGCTTTCGCAAACCCTCGAAGACAAACGCGGGCGCTGGTTGCTTGGCAGCAAGCGCGAAGCCCACTGCGAATGGCGGCTCACCGGATTGCTTGACGGCGAGCTGGTGGATGTTGCGATTGACCGGACTTTTGTGGATGAGAATGGTGTGCGCTGGATTGTGGACTACAAGACTGGCACCCACGAAGGCGGCGACCTGGAAGAATTCCTCGACCGCGAAAAGGAGCGCTACCGGAAACAACTTGAGCAGTACGCCGCGCTCATGAAGATGCTCGACAAGCGCGAAATCAAACTGGGACTTTATTTCCCGCTGCTGAAAGGCTGGCGGGAGTGGGTTATTTAGAGGTTGTTAGTTACTAAATTGTAGATTGAATCAAAAGGAGATCTGAAATGGCAGCTTTTACAGGAAAAGTAGCAATCGTAACTGGAGGTAGTGCAGGTATCGGCCGCGCGACGGCAGTTGCATTTGCCCGCGAAGGCGCAAAAGTTGTGGTAGCGAGCCGTCGCATCAAGGAAGGCGAGGAAACCGTCCAGCTCGTCAGGGAAGCGGGCAGCGACGGCTTTTTCATTAAAACCGACGTCGCTAAAGCCGCCGATGTCAGGGCGATGGTGGAAAAAACCCTGGCGACCTACGGGCGCCTGGATTGCGCGTTCAACAACGCCGGCGTGGTTGAACCGAAACCGGGGCCGCTCGTCGAGCAGACCGAAGAAACCTTTGACCAGGTCGTGAGTGTCAACGTCAAGGGCGTGTGGCTGTCAATGAAATACGAAATTCCGGAAATGCTCAAGCGCGGTGGCGGCGCGATAGTAAACATGTCGTCGGTCGCCGGCCTCGTCGGCTTACCCGGCATCGGGATTTATATCGCGAGCAAGCACGCAGTCATCGGGCTCACCAAAACCGCTGCTCTGGAATATTCGAAATTAGGCGTTCGCGTGAATGCAGTGAACCCTGCGGCTATTGAAACGGATATGCTGGCGCACGTCGCCGGCGATAATCCGGAAGCGAAGGCGCAGATGGCGGCTGGACATCCCATAGGGCGAATTGGCCGGGCAGAAGAAGTTGCCGAAGCGGTGGTTTGGCTTTGTTCGGACAAGGCTTCGTTCGTGACCGGTCATTCACTTTTAGTAGATGGGGGGTACACCGCTCAGTAGCGATAAGGCGATGAAGCGCGCTCGACAAACGGCCAGC
>DATDGC010000036.1:0-39775 GCA_036522275.1 Burkholderiales bacterium
GGCAGCAGTTCGCGAGGTAAATGTCAGAGCTGCCACAACTTCCTGTTTAGATGCCCATGCTCTGAGGGTGACAGATTTCATCCGCATTGGCTGATGTTGACCCGCCGCCCGGATCGCAAGAATTTTCCTCCAACCCCGCGCAATATCGGCTATGCACTGCCCGTTCTTCCAGCGCTTCCAGAGCTCGGCCTTCTGCTTCGGCGTGAACCTCGTCCGTGCGATTCCCTCCATACGCATACCTCCTCATCTGGCAAGATTAGAAGGTGTTGCGTCGATCGGTTGAGCCCGCCGCCGAACTGAGACACTACGGAAAATTGGTAATGGGTTAGTTAGATCAGAATAGGTCGTTCGCACTGATGCTTCGGCAAAGCCTGTCCTGAGCTTGCCGAAGGGCTCAGCAGGCCTGTCCTGAGCAAAGCCTCCGTTCGAGAAAGCCTTCGACTACGCTGCGCTAGGCTCAGGCCGAACGAAGGCTTTGTCGAAGGACTCACCACGAACGGATTCTAACTGACCCACTACCGAAAATTTGCGGGAATTAGAAGTGTAAAAAATTTTCATGGGCGCTCGGGCCTGACGCGGATGAAGGTAATCACCACAGCCAGGGCGAACAGCAGGTAGGCCGCGATAAAAACCCATTCGGGAAAATCGTAGTAAAGGAGCCTGCCTACCCAGCGTTGAATAAAACTGGATTCGTGGCCTCTGCCGCGCAAGGCGTCTTCCCACGCCGTCAAGGGACAGACCATACCCGCAACCGACTCTCCCGCCACGAAGAGTATTGTGGCAAGGTGCGCGCTGCGAAACCAGAAGTTGCGCACCCAGCGCCAGCTCCGCGCCGCGCCCAGCCAGATCAGAAACAGCCCGCAGATTACGAACAGCACGAAACAGAAATGAACTACAAGAATAAGGTCGGCGAGCCCGGTCACGGGGTTTGTTGTTTGGTAATCATTGGGCGCCGTGGATCGGCGCACCATTCGCTCCACGAGCCCGGATAGAGCTTCGAACCGTGAAGGCCCGCGATTTCCATCGCCAGCACATTCTGGCACGCGGTCACGCCCGAGCCGCACGTATGTACCACGTTTTGCGGCGGGGTTTTGTCAAGCAATTCTGAAAATGTCTGTCGCAACGCTTCGGGAGATTTAAAGCAGCCTTTATCGAGGTTGTTCTGGAAAAAATGATTGAGCGCGCCGGGAATATGCCCCGCCGCCGGGTCGAGCGGCTCAACGATGCCGTTGTAGCGCTCAGGGCTCCTCGCGTCAACCAGAAGCATATCGCCTTGCCTCAGATGCGTTTCGACAAAGCGTACGTCAACTGAGTTGTTTTGCGGCTTGGGATCGAACATGACCGGCTCAATACGCGGCACTTCACTGCTTGCGGGGCGCTTTTCGGCGAGCCACTTCGGGAATCCGCCGTCGAGCACGGCGACGCTGTCAAATCCCTGCCAGCGCAGCATCCACCACAGACGCGCGGCGAACGCGCCGCCCGCGCTGTCGTAGGCCACGACTTGTTTTTCGCGGTCAATGCCGAGCTTGCCGAGTGTCTTGCAGAATTTTTCGGGCGAAGGCAGGGGATGCCTGCCATTGCTTCCGCTGGGCCGCTCCGAAAGGTCGGCACCCAGATTCACGAACCGCGCCGAAGGAATGTGCGCGGCAACGTAAGCGCGGCGCCCCGCGCCGGGGTCGGCAAGGTCGTGGCGGCAGTCGCAAATTACCCAGCGCGGATCATCGAGGTGCTTTGCGAGCAGGCTGGTCGAGACAAGAGTGGTATGGGTCATGGCGTTAAGGAACCTCTGATTAAGTCCTACGCGGTTGCGACGGCGGCTTCCCGGGATGGGATGCGCGAAGCGAGGCGCAGTGAATGGTTGATCCCCTTCACAAGCCGAGCGACAAAGCAGACCGCCCGGAAAGCCCCGTCCCTCCGGGTTGCGGCAAAATGCGGCGTCTGCGTCGTTGCGCTCCTCGGCTTCGTAGGCTCAACTACGACCTTCGTCGCGCGCCTCGCATCCATCCGCATTTTGCCAGCAACGCAATCCGTGGGGGACTTAATCAGAGGTTCCATGGGCTTTAAGCCAGTCCTGCGCCGCGCGGTCGTCCTCAAACACTTGGATATCGGCATCCACGAACAGACGTGAGAACCAGGCGCTCCATGTCAGCCACTGATTGTCGGTGATGACCGCGATTTTTCCGAAATCATGCTCGTGGCTGTGGGTGAAGCGGATATCCTCCCACGCCACGTCGAGCGTGTAGCGCACCATGTCGCGCAGATCAATCAGCAAGTTAACTTTTTTACCGGAACGCAGTTTTTCCAGCACGCGCTCTTCGAATTCCCGGTAGTCGGCAAGGGTGAATTCGCCCAGAACGTTGGCTGTGACCAGGTGGCCTGCATGTTGGATTGAGATCATTAGCGGTACCTCCGCGTTAATTTAATATTAGCAGCTTCCAGATTGCTTCGCTTCGCTTGCAATGACAAGCAGAGTGTCATTGCGAGGAGATCCTTCGGCTGCGCTCAGCATAGACTCCGGCGACGAAGCAATCTAGAGGTTATTCGTCGGGCATGCCGCGCGGGGGCGCGGCTTTGATGCTGATAATGCCGCCGGCTGCGATAAAGCCGATGCCCAGCCAGCCGGTAACGGGCAGCATTTCCCCCCACACCACGATGCCGAACAGGGAAGCAAACACCACCGTGCTGTAGGCAAGGCTACCGGAAACCAGAGTCTTGCCCTTGCCGTAGGCGCGAGTCATGGCAAACTGCGCCAGGGTTGCGGTAGTGCCCAGCCCGAGCAAAATGAGCAGGTTTTCCTGATTCACGCTGTGGAAGGTATTCAGCAGCATCCATATTCCGGCGCCGACCGTGCATAACAAGGTGAAATAAAACACCACCCGCCATTCAGGCTCACCCATTTCTCCAAGCTGCTTGATATTGAAATAAGCGATGCCGGCGAGAAAGCCGGAAACCAGGCCTATACACCCGGCGAAAAACTGCTCCTGATTCAGCGTCGGCTGCAGCAGCAGCACAATGCCGGCAAATCCCAGGATGATGGCAAGCACCAACGGCCAGTGGGCGCGCTCTTTGAGCCACAACGTGGTCAGCAGCGCAAGAAACAGCGGTGATGTGTAATTAAGCGTAACCGCCGTGGCGAGCGGCAGTGCGCTGATGGCGTAAAAGTAGAGGAGGAGCGCGACGAAGCCCGAGAGGCTGCGCCCGAGATGCATTTTCCAGTGCCGGGTGGCAAGCGGCAGCTGCTGGTGGCGGGTAATCGCGTAAATTGCCGCGAGCCCGATGACGGAGCGGTAGAACACCAATTCGGCGCTGGAAAAATGCGCGGAGCCGAGTTTCACGAACACGCCCATGCAGGCGAACAGCAGGCCTGCTGCCAGCATCCACAGGGATTGCATTTAAAAAAATTGAGAGTTAAGGGTTGAGAGTGTAGGGCGGAAGAGCTTTAACAGGGTGTTGAAGAACTCCACGGCGTCGCGGCGTCGGCTTTCCGGAATGGGATGCGCGAAGCGAGCCGCGTCGAATAGCCGTTGCATATTCGCAAGGCGAGCGACAAAGCAAACTGCCCGGAAAGCCACGCCCCATCCGGGTTTGCACGAAAAATGCCCATCTACTGCGTTGCGCTCCTCGGCATCGTAGTCCTGGCTACGACCTTCGTCGCGCGCCTTGCATTTGAGCATTTTTCGTGTCAAACGCGGCTCCCGGAGAGTTCTTCAACACCCTGTTAACCCTTGGGCCATCAGATATGGCCGGCGAGTTGCCGCCGCAGAAACTCGTGGAAGTGCTGCATGCCGTCTTCCATCGGCGACTGGTAGGGGCCGGCGTCGTTCTCGCCCGCGAGATACAGCGCCTTGCGGCCGGCTGTCATGCGCATGCAGATTTCATCATCTTCCACTGCGGTCTCGTTGTAGGCCTGCTGTTCCGCTTCGATAAACTCGCGCTCGAACAGGGCGATGTCCTCGGGGTAATAGAATTCGACGACGTTGGTGCAGGCTTCGGCTCCGCGCGGATACAAGGTGCTGATGACCAGCACGTGCGGATACCATTCGACCATGATGTTCGGATAATAAGTGAACCAGATCGCGCCATGGGGCGGTTCTTCACCGTCACGGTAGCGCAGCACCGCTTCATGCCATTTTTGGTAGGCCGGCGTGCCGGGCTGAGCGAGCTTGCGGTTGACGCCGACGGTCTGCACGTTGTACCACTCGCCGAATTCCCACTTCAGGTTGTCGGCATCCACGAAGTTCCCAAGGCCGGGATGGAACGGCACCACGTGGTAATCCTCAAGATAGACTTCTATAAAAGTCTTCCAATTGAAGGCATATTCCTGCACTTCCACACGGTCCAGCAGGTAGCCGGAAAAATCAAATTCCTTCAGCACGCCGAGTCCGGCGAGGTCTTGCGCCACGTCGCGGCCGCCCGCGAACAACATGCCGTTCCAACGGGTAAGCGGAGTCTTTGGCAGATTGAGACAGGGGTTGGTGGGAAAATGCGGGGCGCCCAGCAATTTGCCATCCATCGCATAAGTCCAGCGATGCAGCGGACAGACCATGTTTTTGGCGTTGCCGCGGCCATTGAGTATGATGGATTGGCGATGGCGGCAGACATTGCCGATGAGCTCGATACCGTGCTCATTGTGGATCAGCGATTTGGCGTCATTCATCCAGTTGAGGACATGGAAATCGCCAATGTTGGGGATCATCAGTTGGTGACCGATGTAGCCCGGGCCGCGATCGAACAGGATGGCTTTTTCGGCTTCGGCTACGCGCGGATCGAAATACCAGCTGACCGGAAGTTGCGACGATGTTGCAGCCAGCACAGACGCATGAGCCAGATCAGACATCTTCACGTCCTCCAATTGGGTAAAACACAGAGACTGAGACCATGACCCCCTACGCTAGTTGCAGATAAATTGCCAGTTGCGGATAAATTGGCGCTATTCTAAGCAAACGGGGATAAAGTGCAAGGATTTTTATAGGCCTCTCCGTTGACCGATTGCCGCGGAGTGCGCTATTTTTACCATTCGCCCGGACCTTATATAAATAAAGTAATGGCCAAAACCAAATCGCAAACCTTTGAAACCGCGCTTACCGAGCTGGAAAGCATTGTCGCCAGCATGGAGGCCGGCCAGCTGCCGCTGGAGCAGTCATTGGCCGCATACAAACGCGGCGCGGAACTGCTCAAATACTGCCATAGGGCGCTCGCCGAAGTGCAGCAGCAGGTGCGCATTCTGGAAGCCGACACGCTGAAAAATTTCTCCGGTGCCGACGATACCGACGGATGATTTTCAGGAATGGGCGCGCGCACACCAGGCGCGCACCGAATCCACGCTGGGAAGCGTGCTGCCGCCCGCCGATGTCACCCCGCAACGCCTGCATCAGGCCATGCGCTACGCGGTGCTGGGAGGCGGGAAAAGAGTGCGGCCGCTTCTGGCTTTCGCCGCGGGCGAAATGGCGCGCGCCGATGTGGAGAGGGTGGCGATTGCTGCCGCAGCAGTGGAACTCATCCACACCTATTCGCTGACGCATGACGATTTGCCGTGCATGGACAATGATGTATTACGGCGCGGCAAGCCCACCTGCCATGTTGAATACGACGAGGCCACTGCGCTGCTGGTCGGCGACAGCCTGCAGAGCCTGGCGTTTCAGCTGCTCGCTGAATACCGTTTGAGCGATGACCCCGCGCGGCAGCTGGAAATGCTGAAACTGCTTGCGGCGGCAAGCGGCTCGCGCGGCATGGCGGGAGGGCAGGCGGTCGATCTGGACAGTACCGGCAAATTGCTCACGCTGCCCGAACTCGAGTTCATGCACATTCATAAGACCGGCGCGCTGATCCGCGCCGCGGTGCTGCTGGGCGCGCACTGCGGCAACAGCCTCGAGAAAAAACAGCTGGGGAGGCTCGATCATTTCGCCAAGTGCATCGGCCTGGCTTTCCAGGTGGTGGATGATATCCTCGATGCCGAAGCGAGTACCGCGACCCTGGGCAAGACCGCAGGCAAGGACGCCGGCAGTAACAAGCCGACTTACGTGAGCCTGCTCGGTGTGGCTGCAGCGCGCGAGCTCGCCGGGCAGCTGAGAAGCGATGCCATGCAGGCGCTGGATGGGTTTGACGAAGGCAGCAAACGGCTGCGGCAGCTTGCAGACTTTATAGTATTGCGGCAGTTTTAGTCTCCTTGGCACAGCGCTGAGCCGCTTGTCTTATGTTCGCGGTTATTATCCGAGTAGTTTACTCAACTATTAGACCGGGTTATAATTAGGGAACCTCTAATTAAGTCCCACGCGGTTGCGACGGTAAATGACTTTGAGGATTGAAACATGAACTTCCCAGAACCCATTCTTTCTTCCATACCGGATGTGCAAAGCTCTCAGGACACGCGGCACCTGTCCATAGACAAGGTGGGCATCAAGTCCATTCGCCATCCGGTCCGGGTGGCGGACAAAAGCGGCGGGGTGCAGCATACCATCGCCCAGTTCAACATGTACGTGGACCTGCCGCACGACTTCAAGGGCACGCACATGTCGCGCTTCGTCGAGATTCTCAACAGCCACGAGCGGGAAATTTCGGTGGAATCGTTCGAGAGCATCCTGCGCGAGATGGTGGACAAGCTTGAAGCCAAAGCCGGCCACATCGAAATGAGTTTCCCTTACTTCGTCAACAAGGCGGCGCCGGTCTCCGCGGTGGAGAGCCTGCTTGATTACGATGTGACCTTCATCGGCGAAATCCTAGACGGCCACTATTATTTCACCATGAAGGTAGTGGTGCCGGTCACCAGCCTGTGCCCCTGCTCGAAGGAGATTTCAGAACGCGGCGCGCACAACCAGCGCTCGCATGTGACAGTAACGGCGCGCACCAGGGGATTTGTATGGATCGAAGAAATCGTGCGCTACGTGGA
Source organism: Burkholderiales bacterium (assembly GCA_036522275.1). Classification (GTDB taxonomy): domain Bacteria; phylum Pseudomonadota; class Gammaproteobacteria; order Burkholderiales; family JAHFRG01; genus JAHFRG01. The sequence continues at coordinate 6,887 of DATDGC010000036.1, forward strand.
AGAAAACGCCTCAAGCGAACTATATGGCCTGCTCAAGCGTCCCGACGAGAAATATGTAACCGAACACGCTTACGATAACCCCAGGTTCGTCGAGGACATGGTGCGCGATATCGCGGTGCAGCTAAACCGTGACGAGCGCGTCGACGCGTACATTGTCGAATCGGAGAACTTTGAATCCATTCATAACCATTCGGCCTATGCCTTCATCCAGCGGGACAAGAAAAGGCACAGCGTGGCCGATGGCTTAATGCAGGCTCTAGTTTCTCAATAACGTTTAATCAGCGTCATCTGCGAGCCTTCGCGCTTCATTTCCACGCGGTTCAAAAAGCTCATCCCCATTAATACGATGGGCAGATTCTCGCCTTCATGCACCAGAGCGTCAACGTTGCTGAGGGAGATATCTCCTATTTTCACGGAGTCCAGCCTTACCTTGTAGACGGGTACCAGGCCGTTGGCGGTCGAGACCAGGCTGCGTTCCCCCTTGAGGTAATTCAAGCCGATGCGCTTGGCTTCGCTGCTGTTGAGAGATACCATGGTAGCACCGGTATCAATTAATAATTTAACGGTAGCGCCGTTGATGCTGCCGTCGGTGACGAAGTGCCCGCTGGCATCGGCAGTCAGGGTCACGCTGGAATTTTCAGTGGGTGTGAAATTCGAGGATATGCCTTGCCCCAGACTCAGCACTTGCCGTTTGCCGGCGATTTCAAACTCTGCCGATTCTGAAGTCGCGCTGATTAGCTTGACGCCCTCGGGCGAAGTTTGTCCCGCGCTCATCGTGCGCGGCTTGCCGCCGTCAATGGTCACCACCGCCTTGCCCGGAAACAAGCCGATGACGTTGACATCGGTGGCCGCCGCCGGCTCAGCGAAGAGCAGGAAAAACAGGCAAATCAAACTAAAATAATGCCATTTGTTGAACATAAGGCAGCTTCCATGAAGCCCGTAGCCATTTTCCGGCATGCGCTCACCGAGGGGCCGGGTTATTTTGCCACATTTCTCTCGCAGCATGGGATTCCATGGATGCTCGTCAAGGTTGACCAAGGGCAGCCGCTTCCGCAGCAAGCGGAAGATTACAGTGGCCTGGTATTCATGGGCGGCCCTATGAGCGTAAACGACGATTTGCCGTGGATTCCGCAGGCGCTCGATCTGATCCGACGGGCAGTCGAGCGGGAAATTCCGGTGCTGGGACATTGCCTTGGCGGGCAATTGATGGCGAAAGCATTGGGCGGAGAAGTACGCAAAAATCCTGTCAAGGAAATTGGCTGGGGTGAAGTAAAAGTGGAAGATAATCCTGCAGCCAGGGAATGGCTGGGGGATTCGCCGAAGTCGTTTTTATCGTTTCACTGGCACGGCGAAACCTTCACCCTTCCGCACGGCGCCGAGCGCATCCTTTCCGGCCCGTGGTGCGAAAATCAGGCGTTCGCGCTGGACAAGCACCTGGGTTTGCAGTGCCATGTGGAAATGACCCCCGAATTGGTCAAGAGCTGGTGCGAGACGGGAGCAAGGGAAATTGCAGCGAACCTGGGACCCTCGGTGCAAACTGCGCAGGCGATGCAGGCGGATCTGGAAAACCGCGTGTCGCGGCTGCACCGCATTGCAGACAAGCTCTACAGCCGCTGGGTCAAGGATCTGGCCGGAACCTCTGATTAAGTTTTTACCAAGATGGTGGCAAGCCACAGGAACAACCCCATGCTGGTGACGTCAGTTGCAGTAGTGAGAAAAATACTCGATGCGGTCGCCGGGTCGAAGCCCAGTTTCTTGAGAGTCATGGGAACCATGGCGCCGGAAATCCCGCCGGCAATGCAGCTTCCCGTCATGGCGAGAAACACCACGAATCCCAGCATGATGGCGTGAGGGTTGCTTTGCATCAGCGCTGCGACATACATGCCTAATGCCGCGGTGAAGCCGACGAAAACACCGTTCAACAATCCCAGCCACGCCTCTTTCACCACCAGCACTTTTTCCTTGCCTGGCTTTAATTCGCCTAATATCATGCCGCGCAGGGTAACCGCGAGCGCCTGGCAGCCGGTATTGCCGGCCTGTCCCGCAAGCACCGGCAGGAACAGCGCGAGTATCACTAGCTTGTCAATCGTGCCCTGGAAGAAGCCGACCACCACTGCGTCCAGGAACGCAGTGGCTAGGTTGAACTGCAGCCAGGGATGGCGGAATTTGAGGCTTGTCGGCCACGGGGTAGCGAGCCGTTCTTCCTTTTCCACGCCCACCATCGTGCCGGGCTGTGCGCTGATTTCAAACGCTCCGGCCTGGAACATGATTTGGCCGCGCACAAGCCCGACCAGACGCCCCTGATCGTCGCACACCGGATACACCGGGTAATGACGGTTGACAGCAAGCTTCATCGCGTCGGTGAGCGGCATTTCCGGCTTCAGGAAAAATACTTCGGCCAGCATGATTTCTTCCAGGCGTTGCAATTTATCAGCGAACAGCAGGTCGCGCATGGTGACGATGCCAAGGAGCTTCCCGGCATCGTCGGTGACATAGCAATAGGTAATGAAAGCGGTTTTGATGAGATGGTGCAGCTCGTCTATGGTTTCGACGACGCTAAGCGTCGGGCTGAATACCGCAAGCACCGGCTCCATCAACCTGCCGATGCTACCTTCGGGATAAGATTGGTTGCGCACCCATTGCCTGGCGACTTCGGGCGGGGCGGCGCCGAGAATTTGGTCGAGCTGTTTCCTGGAAAACTCGCTGAGCAGGTCCTGCACCGTTCCCGGATTGAGTTCCAGGAGCAGCTTGGCGATAAAATCAGCAGGCTTGTTTTTTAGGAGCCGAACTGCTTCAGGCGCCGGCCTTTGTGGGATTTCCGCGAGCAAGGCCTTGCGCTGTTCTTCGCTTAATTCCTGGGATGCTGCTGCCTGTTGGTTTGGCATTTTTCCCTCCCGTTAGTACTATTCCGGGCCATCGTAAGAGAAGTGCCGGGCGCTGTCTACTCTCTGAAGTTCACGAATTACGCGGGAAACTCAAAATTTGATATTCAATTTCGCGCTCATGCGCGGCTTGCGCGTATTGAGCTTGATGAAGCCCGCAAGTATTCCTGGTTAGAGACGATGGCCGCGGCTAGCGGATTTCTGTGTCGATTATCACTGTGATTCCCGCGGTACCGTTGGTCACGGTGCCGCTCATGCCCTGCAAATCGCCCGGCTGCAGTGCGGCATTGGAGGATTTCGAGATGCGCGCGCCGACCACCAGCTGTGGGAAATTTGACATCCTCATATTGGGCGCCATAGCCATCGAATCATCCAGCTTGAATGTTGCCGGCAATTCGCGCGCCTGTTTGCGCACAATCGCAAGCGGCATGCGCGGGCCCTCGGCTGCGCGCGCGAAGATGAACACCGTATCGGTCGGGGCAACTTTGTCCGCCAGCGCCGGCGCAAGCTTCACCACGCCGCTTACTCCGCTTGCGGCCGCGGCCGCGCTTGAGACCGGCGGTGCGCTGCCCTGTCCGCCGAGCGCGCGTGCTTCATCAATGCTCGCCTGGATCGAGCGCGCTTCTTCGGACTCAGGCTGCACCTGCGGCAACATCCTTTCCCAATACCGGACCGCACCAGCGTAGTCTTTTTTCTCGAACGCAACGGTACCGGCCAGCGCCAGCGCCTTTGGATTATTGGGATCGACCTTGAGCGCGCGCTCGATGATAGTTTCGGGTTTGCCTTGCAAGCGCCCGCCCTGCGTCATCGCGAGTATGTCGGCGTAATCAGCGAGCACGTCGGCATTGTTCGGCAGGCGTTCCACTGCATTGGCGTATGCGCTGGCGGCTTCGTCAAAGCGGCCGAGCACGCCGTAGGAGCGCCCCAGCATCACCCAGCCCTGGCCGTCATCGGGGTTCGCTTTCAGGTGTTCAGCAAGGCGGCCGACCATCGCCTTGATCTGTTGCGCGTTCAGCCCATGAGAGGTCGTGTCCGTGTTCGCCGGTGCCAGCGCTTGCGGGGTTCCCACGATGAAATACAGACCCACCGCGCACACCGGTATAGCGAGCGCGAGCGCGATGGCCGTGCCGCGCCACTTCTGCCGCTGGACCGCGGCAGCGTCCGGGCGGCTCAAGTCTTCGAGCAGTTGGGCCTCGATCTCGCGGCGCGCCTGCTCATAAAGCTCGGCGCTCAGGGTGCAGGCGCGCAGATCGGCTTCGAGTTCACGCAGCTGATCGCGATGAATCGCGATATTCGCCGCGCTGCGCGATACGCGGTCGTCGCCCCTGCTGCGCAGCAGCGGCGGCACGACCAGCAGCACAGCCACTACCACGAACAATCCTGCCACGATCCAGAATGCGATCATCGGCTTTCCGCATCGCCTTCGGATTTGAGCAGCGCCGCCGCGCGCGCGCGATCCGCAGCGGAAAGTTGCGTCTCGGCGTCCTTGCGGCGGCGCGTCACGCGGTAAAACAGCGCGGCCAGCCCCGCCGCCAGGAACAGCAAGGGCCCGAACCAAAGGAGTATCGTGGTACCTTTCAGCGGCGGCCGGTACAGCACGAAATCGCCATAGCGCGCAACCATGTAATCGATGATTTCCCGGTCGCTCATGCCTTGCTTCATTTTTTCGCGGATTTGTTTCTTGAGGTCCACGGCAAGCTCGGCGGGCGAGTCGGCGATGGTCTGGTTCTGGCACACCAGGCAGCGCAGATTCTCAGCGAGCTCCGTGACGCGCTCATCCAGCTGCGGGTCATCCGCCGCCGGCACGCTATCCGCTGGGCGCGCAACGTTGATGACCAGCACCGCCAGCATCAGTACGAGCAGCTTACCCATTATTGAGACTGGTCACGAGCGGAATGATCTTCTGCTTCACGATTTCCGGCGTGAGCGGACCGATTTGCTTGTAGCGGATTACGCCGCGCTTGTCGATCACGTAGGTTTCCGGAACGCCGTAGACGCCGTAGTCGATGCCGACCTTGCCTTCGGAATCGAAAGCCGAGAGCTGGTAAGGATTTCCGAAGCGCTGCAGCCATGCCACGCCGTCCTCGCGCTTGTCTTTGTAATTGAGCCCGTAAACCGGCGCTACATTGCTTTTCGCGAATTCGAGCAGCACCGGATGTTCCTCCCTGCAGCTCACGCACCACGACGCCCAGACATTGAGCAGCCACACCTTTCCGATAACATCCCGCTCCGAGAAGGCCTTGTCGGTTTCGCGCAGTTGCGGCAGCTGGAAGTGCGGCGCCGGCTTGTTGATGAGCGGCGAGGGGACTTCGCGCGGGTTGAGGGTCAAGCCCACTGCGAGCAGCGCGACGAGCGCGGCAAAAGCGGCGAGCACCAGATAGTGTTTCAATTCAGATTCTCCGGAAATGGCGGCGCCGGCCTAGCGCATTATTGCCGCAGTTGCATCTTGCGCCGCCGCAAGCTGCCCGATGCTCTGTCGCCGCGCGTCGACACGGTACCTGCGATCGCCCGCCGCGAGCAATCCGCCTAGCGCCATCAGCACGCAGCCCCCCCAGATCCACCACACAAAAGGCTTGTACTGCATACGCACGATCCAGGTCTTCGAGTCAACCGCGTCGCCCAGGGAGACATACAGGTCGCGCGTAAAGCCGGGATCAATCGCAGCCTCCGTCATTGGACTTTCCTGCGAGGCATAAATGCGTTTCTCCGGATGCATCACCACGACGAGCTTGCCGTCCTTCATGGCCGTGATTGTGGCGCGCGCTGCTACGTAATTGGGGCCGGTCACTTCCTCGACGCTATCGAAGCGGAACGTATAGCCGCCGACCTGCTCCATCGCGCCCGGGCCCATGCGCGCGTCTTTCTGGCTTTCGTATCCCTTCACCAGCGTCACGCCTACTACGAATACCGCGACTCCGACGTGCGCGAGCAGCATGCCGTAATACGCGCGCGGGGTGCTGGCAAGTCGCGCTGCCACGCTTGCTCCGCTGGCGGCGTTGTTGACTCTGTCCCACAGATTCACGGCGCTGCTTGCAACGATCCAAAACGCGAGCAGCAGCCCGACGCTCACCCATGCGCTTGCGCGGCCGAGCGCGAGCGGCAGCAGCACTGCCGTCACCAGGCTCACCGCAAAAGCCCAACGCAGGCGCAGCGCCAGATCGGGCAAACTTGCCTTCTTCCAACGCGAGAGCGGGCCGATTCCCATCAGAAACAGCGCGGGCGCCATCAATGGCGCAAATACGGTTTCAAAATACGGAGGCCCCACCGAAATCTTGCCCAAACCGAACGCATCCAGCACCAGCGGATAGAGCGTGCCCAGTAAGACGGAGCCGGCAGCAGCGACCAGCAGCACGTTGTTGGTGAGCAGCATTGATTCGCGGGAAACCGGATCGAAACGGCCTCCCAGCCCAATGCGCGGCGCACGCCACGCGAACAGCGCAAGCGAGCCGCCGATAACAACAGTGAGGAAAACCAGGATGAAAATGCCGCGCCTGGGATCGGTCGCAAAGGCGTGCACCGAGCTCAGCACTCCGGAGCGCACCAGAAAAGTCCCCAGCAGGCTCAAAGCGAATGCAAAAATCGCAAGCAGCACCGTCCAGCTGCGGAAGGTGCCGCGTTTTTCTGTGACCGCGAGCGAATGAATCAGTGCGGTGCCCACCAGCCACGGCATGAACGAGGCGTTCTCCACCGGGTCCCAGAACCACCAGCCTCCCCACCCGAGCTCGTAATACGCCCACACGCTGCCAAGCGCGATTCCGAGCGTCAGAAAAATCCACGCGACTGTCGTCCACGGGCGCGACCAGCGCGCCCACGACGCATCGAGGCGTCCCGAGAGCAGGGCGGCGATGGCGAAAGCAAACGCCACCGAGAACCCGACGTAGCCCGTATAGAGCATGGGCGGATGCAGCACCATAGCCGGATCCTGCAGCAGCGGGTTGAGATCGCGCCCATCGAGGGGCGCCGGAAACAGGCGGTCGAACGGATTCGAGGTAAACAGCATGAACGAGAGGAAGCCGACATTCACCAGTCCCATCACGCCGAGCACGCGCGCGACCATATCGTCCGGAAGACGGCGACTGAACACGCTCACCGCAACCATCCACACTCCGAGTATCAGTGTCCACAACAGCAGTGAGCCTTCATGCCCGCCCCAAACTCCTGCGATGCGATATTGCAGCGGCAGCGCGGAATTGGAATTGGCTGCAACGAAGGCGACCGAGAAATCCTTGTTGATGAACGAGGCGGTGAGACAAGCGAAGGCGATTGCGACGAAAATGAATTGTCCCCATGCGGCGGGGCGCGCGACGCTCATCCACGCGGTCTCCCCGCCGCGGGCGGCGCCGGCAAGCGTGAGCACGCCCTGTGCCAGCGCTATGACCAGCGCCAGTGCCAGCGCGAACTGACCGAGTTCGGGGATCATCAGCGTTTCGCCTCTGCTTGCGGATCGGTTACGAGTGTTTGCGAGGTTTTCCGCACCACGGCGTGCGCTTTCTTGACGGCATCCGCCGCCTCGGGCGGCATATAGTTCTCATCATGCTTGGCGAGTACTTCGCTGGCCTGAAACACTCCGTCGGGGCCGAGATGTCCCTGCGTAACGACGCCTTTGCCTTCGCGAAACAAATCCGGGAGCGTGCCGCGGTAAGACACCGGAATGCTGCGCGCGGTATCGGTCACGATGAACTGCACGGTGAAGCCGTCAGGCTGACGCTTGAGACTGCCGGGCACGACCAGGCCCCCGATACGGAAATCGCGCAATTGCGGCGCTTCGTTTGCCGCCACCTGCGATGGAGTGAAAAAGAACACCAGGTTCTTGTTTAGGGCGCTCAACACCAGCGCCGCGGCTACTCCGAGCGCGGCGACACCCACGGCGATTGCTGCAAACCGTTTATGCCGGGGTTTCATTGCAATCCCCGGCGTGCCGCGCTGCGCATGCGGTCGAGCTGCTGCAGGATGCTGCGCTTTTTCAGGATGAGCAGCACGATTTCCATCGCCAGAAGTCCGAACACCACTCCATAGGAACCCCACACGTAAAGTGCGTAGCCGCCCATTGCGAAAAAGTCGCTCCAGCTCGCCCAGTTCATTTGAGACTGCTCATATATTCCGCCACCCATTGGCTGTCGCGTTCGCGCTCGAGGATAATGCACCGCACTCGCACCAGCGAGGCCGCGATGCTGTACATCCACAACGCGAGCACCATCACTAGCATACCGGCAAACATGGTGGCCGCCATGGTCGGCGCGCTTTTCAGGCTTACCGATGCGCCCTGATGCAGCGTGTTCCACCATTGGACAGAAAAATAAATGATCGGAATATTGATGACCCCGGTGAGCGCAAGCACCGCTCCCGCCTTGTCGGCGCGGCGCGGGTCATCGATTGCGGCCTGCAGCGCCATGAATCCGAAATAAAGAAACAGCAGAATGAGCTCCGACGTGATACGCGCGTCCCACACCCACCAGGTGCCCCAGGTCGGTTTGCCCCATAGAGAACCACTCCACAGCGCCAGGAACGTGAACAATGCGCCGGTGGGCGCGAGGGCGCTCGCCATCATGCCGGAGAGCCGCGTGTTGAATGTCAGCCCCACTCCCGCCCAGAATGCCATGACGACATAAATGAACATCGACATCCAGGCTGCGGGCACATGGATGAAAATGATGCGGTAGGCCTCGCCCTGCTGGCTGTCGGTCGGCGCCACGAAAAATCCGAGATACAGTCCCGCCGCGGCAAACAGCAGCGCCGCGACGGCAAACCACGGCACGAGCTTCCCGGCCAGCGGGAAAAACGTCTGCGGCGATGAGTACCTGAACCAGCTGCTATGGCCGACGAACCGGTCTTGCCCCGTCGCGGTATTTTCAGGAGTCACATACATCATAATCAGACAATCTTAATATCTGCCCCAAACGATCAGGCGAATTTTACTTTGACCACATAATACCCGAATTATTCGGACGAAATGCGCAGCGCCGCAGCTGCTGCCCATGGTGCGAATGCCGCCGCCACCACGAGCAGGGCGGCAAGCAGCAGAAAATGGGCCTCGGTGCCCAACCCCGCAGCGGCCATGTCCACGGCGCCGGCGCCGATGATCAGCACAGGGACGTAAAGCGGAAGCACCAGCAACGAGAGCAGCGCTCCGCCCCCGCGCAAACCCAACGTTAACGCCGCCCCGATTGCGCCTATCATGCTGAGCACAGGCGTTCCCAGCAGCAATGATAGGGTAAGCGTCGCCACCAGCTGTTGAGGTAGATCAAACTGCAAGGCCAAAAGCGGGGCGATCAGCACCACCAGCAGGCCCGTAACCAGCCAGTGCGCGATTACTTTTGCGGCCACGATCGTCCCCAGGGGCGCGGCGCTCAGCAGCATTTGCTCCAGTGTGCCGTCGGCGTAATCGGCCGCGAATATGCGGGTCAGCGACAGCATCGAGGCGAGCAGGGCGGCGACCCAGATCACGCCTGGCGCGATCGTGCGCAGCAGATTGGGCTCGGGTCCGACACCGAGCGGGAACAGGCTCACCACGATGACGAAGAATACGAGCGCGGTGAACACGTCGGCCCACCTGCGGGTGGCGAGCAGCAGGTCGCGGTAAATTACACAACGCAGCACCGTGAACATTCAGTTTACCCGCGAATCGAGGTTGATGCACTGCACCTGCGGATTCTCAATCCGGATCTCCTGGTGGGTGGTGAGCACCACGGCGGCACCGCGCGCGAGATGCTGCGTGATCAACAGCCGGACTAAATCCACGGCGCCGGCATCCAGCGCGTCAAACGGCTCGTCAAGGATCCACAACGGAATATTTTCAGACAGAAAAAGCCGCGCCAGCGCCACTCGCCGCTGCTGGCCGCGCGATAATATTTTGACCGGCAGCGCTTCGTATCCCGCCAACCCAAGCCGGGACAATGCCTCCAGCGCCTGCTCCCTGCTCACATTTATTCCGACGAGGGTGCAGGAGACGACGAGATTTTCTAATGCGGTCAATTCACCTTTGACGGCATGTGCATGGCCGATATACAGCAGCTGCCGCCAGTACTCCTCGCGCAGCGACCGAATGTCGCCGCCGCCCCAGCGCACCTTGCCGCAGACGGGCGATAGCAGGCCGCACAATATGCGAAGCAAGCTGGTTTTTCCGCTGCCATTGGCCCCCGTCACCCGCAGCAGGTCGCCGCCGCGCAGCGCGAAATTCAGGCCGCCGAACAGCCTGCGGCGGCCGCGCACGCACTCCAGGTCGATCGCTTCAAGCTTTGGGTTAATTTCTTCCTCGATTGAAATAGCGAAGCGGCGGGTGCTGTCTACTCTCTGAAGTTCACGATTTGCAGGGGAAAATCGGCCACGGACTTTTTGACGAGATGAATGGCTTCCTGCAGCGTGTCTTTCTTGGCCCCGGAGACGCGCACTGCGTCGCCCTGGATGCTGGTTTGCACCTTGAGCTTGCTGTCCTTGATGAGCTTGGCGATTTTCTTTGCGAGTTCGATCTCGATACCGACCTTAATAGTGACGATCTGCTTTACTTTGTTGCCGCTCACTTTTTCGATCGGGCCTTTTTGCAGGCAGCGGATGTCAATGCCGCGTTTGGTGAGCTTGCCGTTTAACACATCCAGCAGCTGCCTCAGCTTGAATTCATCATCAGCGTAAGCGCTCAACACATACTCGTTCTGCTCCACGCGCGCGTCCGAACCCTTGAAGTCGAAGCGGTTGGTGATTTCGCGGTTGCACTGGTCCAGCGCGTTTCTCACTTCCTGCTGGTCGACCTGTGAAACGATGTCAAATGACGGCATGCTTTATTCCTTGAGAATTATTTAACCGCAAAGGCGCAGAGAAAATCAAAAACGAATAGACAGGATTTACATGATTTCGCAGAATTGACAGGATTAAATCCTGTGAATCTTGAAGAATCCTGTTAATCTTGTGAATTAAGGTTTTTCCCCGCATCTCCGCGGTTCACGACTTGTTTTTCAACTTCGCGGCAATGCGCATCCTGAGCGCGTTCAACTTGATGAAGCCCGCCGCATCTTGCTGATTATAGGCGCCCTGGTCGTCCTCGAAGGTCGCGATTTTCGGGTCAAACAGTGAATCGGACTTGGAATCGCGCCCGACGATGATGACATTGCCCTTGTAGAGCTTGACCCGCACCCGGCCGTTGACGCTCACTTGCGAGGCGTCAATCATTTCCTGCAGCATCCTGCGCTCGGGGCTCCACCAATAGCCGTTGTAAATCAGCGCCGCATAGCGCGGCATCAGATCTTCCTTGAGATGCGCTACTTCCCGGTCGAGGGTGATGGATTCAATCGCGCGGTGCGCTTTCAGCATAATAGTGCCGCCCGGCGTTTCGTAACAGCCGCGCGATTTCATTCCGATGTAGCGGTTTTCCACCAAATCCAGCCGCCCGACGCCATGCTTGGCGCCGGCACGATTGAGCGCAGTCAGCATTTCCGCCGGATTAACCCGCACGCCGTTGACGCTCACGATATCGCCTTTTTCATACTCAAGCTCGAGATATTCCGCCTTATCCGGGGCTTTTTCGGGCGAAACCGTCCAGCGCCACATGCTTTCCTCTGGCTCCTGGGACGGATCTTCAAGGTTGCGCCCCTCGTAAGAGATGTGCAGCAGATTGGCATCCATGCTGTAAGGCGAGCCGCCGGGCTGCTGCGCTTCCACCGCAATGCCGTGTTTCCTGGCGTAGGCCAGGAGCTTCTCGCGTGAAGTCAAATCCCATTCGCGCCAGGGCGCAATCACCCGGATGTCCGGCTGCAGCGCGTAGTAGCCGAGCTCGAAGCGCACCTGGTCGTTGCCCTTGCCGGTGGCGCCGTGAGACACGGCGTCGGCCCTGGTTTGTCTTGCAATTTCGATTTGCTGCTTGGCGATTAGCGGGCGAGCGATGCTGGTGCCGAGCAGGTATTCCCCCTCGTAGATGGCGTTCGCCCGGAACATCGGAAACACGAAATCGCGCACGAATTCCTCACGCAAGTCGCTGATGAAAATTTCCTTCACTCCAAGCTGTTTGGCCTTGGCCCGCGCTGGCTCGAGCTCTTCGCCCTGGCCGATATCTGCTGTGAAAGTCACCACTTCACATTTATAGGTATCCTGCAGCCATTTGAGGATGACCGAGGTATCCAGCCCGCCGGAGTAGGCGAGCACCACTTTTTTTATTTCATTCATTACAATTTCTCTTTTGTTGACCGTAATTTTAAACGACGGAGACTTAAAATCTTAATTCACAGGATTAACAGGATGTTTAAAGATTGACAGGATTTAATCTTGTTAATCCTGCGCAATCCTGTAAATCCTGTCCATTCGATTATGCTCTCCTCCGCGTCCTCTGCGTCCTCTGCGGTGAAACTAGCCTTTAATCTTTCCCAGCAGCAAATATTCCATCAGCGCTTTCTGCGTGTGCAAACGATTCTCGGCCTCATCCCATACCACTGACTGCGTACCATCAATCACTTCCGCCGCGACTTCCTCGCCGCGGTGGGCGGGGAGGCAATGCATGAACAAGGCGTTGGATTTGGCCAGCGCCATCATTTCCTCATCCACCCGGAAATTGGCGAACACTTTTTTCCTCTCCTCCTTCTCTTTTTCGTAGCCCATGCTGGTCCAAACGTCGGTGGTGACCAAGTCGGCGCCGGATACCGCGTGGTGCGGGTCGGCGAAGCATTCAAGATGCATGCTGGCATAACTTTCACCGCGCTCGGGCTCGAGCTCGTAGCCCGGCGGACAGGCGACATGAAAATTGAAGTCGAAAAGCTTCGCCGCTTGCAACCAGGAATTGCACACGTTGTTGGAATCACCGACCCATGCCACGGTTTTGCCGCGTATCGAGCCGCGGTGTTCCAGGTAAGTAAAAATGTCGGCAAGGATCTGGCAGGGATGATATTCGTTGGTCAGCCCGTTGATAACCGGCACCCGCGAGTGGCTGGCAAAGCGCTCAATAATGCTTTGCTCGAAAGTGCGTATCATCACCATGTCCACCATGCGCGAAATCACCTGTGCCACATCTTCAATCGGCTCGCCGCGCGAAAGCTGAGTGTCGCGCGGCGACAGAAACATCGCCGAACCGCCGAGCTGATTCATTCCCGCCTCGAGGGATACGCGGGTGCGGGTCGAGTTTTTTTCGAAAATCATCGCCAGCGTCTTGCCGTGAAGCGGCTGGTAGAGTTCGCCGCGCGCCCGCTTAACCTTAAGGATGCGCGTGCGCTCGAACAGATACTCGAACTCGGGTAGCTCGAAATCCTTGAATTGCAAAAAATGCCTGGTATGCATGATTAGTTGTTTCTTCCAGCCCGCACTTCAGGCGCGAGCATTGGCGGGAGCCGCTTGCCGCGAAAAATCCCTGATCAGTCCGCTTAAGCCATCAATCAATTGCTGCGCCTCTGCCTGCTGCATCACCAGCGCGGGCAGCAGACGAATCACGCTATCCGCAGTGACGTTAATCAAGAGCCCCTGTTCCAACGCAAGTTCCGCGATGTCGCCGCAAGGTTGCGCGAGCTCGATGCCTATCATCAAACCCTCTCCGCGAATTTGCACAAGATCTTTGACGCCGGACAGTTCTTGCGCCAGGCCGTTGCGGATGAATTCGCCAAGCTTGACCGCGTGAGGCATGAGGTTTTCTTCCTCGATGACGGCAAGCGTGGTGAGCGCGGCGACACAGGCGAGAGGGCTGCCGCCGAAAGTCGAGCCATGGCTGCCGGGTTTAAACGCTTCCGCCGCCGCTCCCGCTGCGAGGCAGGCGCCGATGGGCACGCCGGAACCTAATCCCTTGGCGAGCGTCATTCCATCGGGCTTGACCCCTGAATACTGGTGGGCAAACCATTTTCCGGTGCGGCCAATCCCGCTTTGCACTTCATCCAGCATCAACAGCCACCCCTTTTCGTCGCAGATGCGGCGCAAGCCCTGGAAGTAATCAGGCAGGGGAAGCGGTACACGGATCCCGGCTTCACCCTGGATGGGCTCCACCAGCACCGCGACGATGTTTTTGTTATGGCCCGCTACCTGCGCCACTGCATCCACATCGTTGTAGGGAACCCGCGCGAAACCGCCCATCAGCGGCTCAAACCCCGCCTGAACCCGGCGTGAGCCGGTAGCGCTCAAAGTCGCCATGGTGCGTCCGTGAAAGCTTTTTTCCATGACGATGATGGTCGGGTTGTCTATGCCTTTTTGATGGCCGTAGAGCCGCGCCAGCTTGATGGCCGCTTCGTTGGCCTCCGCCCCCGAATTGCAGAAGAACACCTTGTCCATGTTGGCGAGACCCGCGAGTCTTGCCGCCAGCTCTTCCTGTTTCTGCACCTGGTACAGATTGGAAGTATGGATAAGCGTGCGCACCTGCTCGGAAAGCGCCTTGACCAGCCTGGGGTGGGCGTGCCCGAGGGTATTTACCGCGAGCCCGGCAACGCCATCGAGATAGCGCTTGCCCTGGCCGTCCCACAGCCATACGCCTTCGCCGCGGACGAAGGAAACCGGCAATCTTGCATAAGTGTTCATTAAATGCGACATAAGTATTTACTCAAAAACAAATGCACACGGCGGCCGGAGCCGCCGTGTGCCGGTGTCATAAAGCTAGTATGTTCGTTAAATTATACTCTTAATGCAAGTGAAATTTTGCTAGCCGCGCAGCTTCTTCAAGCCTTTTTCTTCTGGCTTGGTCAGCGTGCGCAAGGTAGGCAAGTAGCCGTCAAACACGATGCCGTGCAATTCCACCCGCTTCTGGCTGCGCAACAACCCTACCAGATAGTGGATGATTTCGGTGGTAATCACCTGTCCCGGCACCAGCACCGGAATCCCGGGAGGGTAGGGCACGATCTGGTCGGCGCACACTCTTCCCGAGAGCGCGGTGTTCACGCGGTCTTTTTCGTCCACCAGCGGCACCAGCTCGCCGCCGCAATAAAACGCGTCGCGCGGAAGGTATTTGAGGTGGGTGAAGCGCGGGATCTCCGGCGTCTGGTAGAGTCGGCGCGGGGCGCGCCCTTCGCGTGCGATGCGCATCAGCGCGTCATACAGGCGCGACACCTTGCTGCGCGTAGTGCCGATAGTGAGCAACAGCGTCAGCGTGTTGAAAGTGGATTTCTCCACCTGGATGTTGTAGCGCTCGAACAGTTCCTGCTGCAAGTCCTCCACGGTGTAGCCGCAGCGGGAAATGTCCACCGTGACCTTGGTGGGATCGAGCTTGATGTTGTCTGTACGAACTTCGTCCGGCAACAAATCGTCGAGTCCCAACACGCAGAACACTCCAGTGGAATTGATTTGCGTGCGCAACTCCTTGGCCAGCGCCAGGGTTCTGGAGAGCAGTTTGTAGCCCTCCATCACCGCCTGCTTGCGGGCGATGTCCAGACTCGCGATCATCGTGTATTGCGGGCTGGTGGAAGTGTGCATGTTGAAGTTTTCGCGAAAGATATGCTCGTTGAAGTCCGCGTCATTGACGTGAATCATGCTCGCCTGGGAAAACGCGGAGAGTACCTTGTGCGTGCTTTGCGTGGCATAGTCTGCGCCCGCCTCAAGCGCGGTCGGGCGGAATGCGGGATGAAAGCGCGCGAAGCCGTACCAGGCTTCGTCAATCACTACCTTGATGCCGCGGCTGTGCGCCGCTTCGATGACGGTCTGCAGGTCGTAGCGCAATCCGTCGTAAGTGCAGCTCGTCAGCACCAATGCTTCGGCGTCGGGATGCTCCTCGATGGCTTTTATAATGGTGCGTTTAGGCACCGGACCGAACAGGCTGAATTTTTTATTAACCGAGGAATCCAGGTAAATTGGGTGCGCGCCTGACAGCACCACGCCGTGATGTACCGACTTGTGGCAATTACGGTCGAGCAGCAGCTTTTCGCCGGGCGCAATCAGCGTCTGGAAAATCACCTTGTTGGCAGTG
This sequence comes from Burkholderiales bacterium, assembly GCA_036522275.1. Classification (GTDB taxonomy): domain Bacteria; phylum Pseudomonadota; class Gammaproteobacteria; order Burkholderiales; family JAHFRG01; genus JAHFRG01. The sequence goes on from DATDGC010000036.1 coordinate 22,616, forward strand.
GAAGTGCCATTAGTGGCGAAAAAAGTGCGCCGCGCGCCAAACGCTTTGGCGGCGATTTTCTGCGCTTCCAGGATTACGCCGCTGGGCTGCATCAGCGAATCCAGCATCGGCACCGACACTGATAAATCGGCGTCGAACACATGCTCGCCGATGAACTCGTAAAAATCGCTGCCCCACGGGCTGTCGCGCAAGCTGTCGCCGCTGGAATGACCGGGCGAATGCCAGGCATCCTTGGCCATCAGCACATAGCTTTTGAGCTGGTCGTAAAACGGCGTGCGCGCTTTTTCCTGGATTTGCGCGTTCAGAATGCGATACATGCCGCGGTAGTCGCGCTCTTCGCGGTAGAAGTAGCCATCCACCGATTCAGCGAACAGCCTGTCCACCACTTGGTCTTCCTGTTCCTTGGCAATCAGGATGTAGACATCGAGTTCGGGGCGGAAACGGGTGATTCTCTGCACCAGTTTGAGCGCCGACATCTGCTTGGTGCGCGAGCCGTTCTTGTTGTCGTTTTTCAGGGTGTACAGCGTGTCGTCCACCACCACAGCCTGGAGGTCGCCGTCTTCTTCAATGGAGTGTAATGCTTCCTGCACAGTGGTGACACCGCTGAAGGTGATGCCCAGGGGATTGTCGAGCGAGCGCGCCGCAGCATTGAGCCCCTTGATGAGCTCCTTCAACACCAGCTTTTCATCGTTGATGACGAGGATGTGGCTGACCGGTTTGCGCATGTGGTTTTTTTTGGTCTCAAAAAAACGCTTTATGCGCTAAATGCGCGCGCATTGCAACCCCGGGTATGAAGAACATGAACGCCCTTTGACCGTTGGGCGGACTGACGGCGAGGGCGAAAAGAATTAAGCCATCGCTTTGATGGCTTGGGAAAGCCGGCTCTTGTGGCGGGCGGCCTGGTTCTTGTGGATGATCTTCTTGTCGGCGATGGAATCCACAATGCTGACGGACTCCTTGAAAGTGGCTTGTGCTGCGGCCTTGTTTCCTGAAGCGATGGCTTTTCTCACTTTTTTGACGGCGCTGCGCAATGCGGTGTGCAGACCGGCATTGTGTTGACGGCGGATTTCGGCCTGTTTGGCGCGTTTTTTGGCGGATGCGATATTGGCCATGTAAACCTTTAAGCAAATCAATCAGAGGGCGGAATGATACGTTTGTTCACTGTTCTTTGCAACCGGAGGCTGCCTTTTAATGCCCGGTGCGCGTGAATTTATGCCGCATTCGGGTTACCATACGCCACGATGAATTTACTGAAAGTGCTGGCCACAGTCAGCAGCATGACCCTGATATCGCGCATCCTGGGCTTTGTCAGGGATACCGTGATCGCCCGCATTTTCGGCGCGGGCTTGTTCACCGACGCATTCTTCGTCGCCTTCCGCATTCCCAACCTGCTGCGCCGCCTGTTCGCCGAAGGCGCATTTTCCCAGGCTTTCGTGCCGATTCTTGCCGAATACAAAAACCAGCGCGGAAGCGAAGCCACTAAATTATTAGTTGATCACGTGACAAGCCTGCTGGCGCTGAGCCTGTTCGCGGTAACCTTGCTCGGCGTGATTATCGCGCCCCTGATTGTTTACATCAGCGCTCCGGGATTTGCCGCAACGCCCGCGAAGTTCGATATCACCGTAGCGCTTTTACGCATTACTTTTCCCTATATCCTGTTCATCTCACTGGTGTCGCTGGCTGGCGGCATACTCAACACCTGGAGCAAGTTTTCAGTGCCGGCATTTACTCCGGTGCTGCTCAATCTGTCGTTCATCGCGTGCGCGCTGTGGCTTGCTCCCTATGTCAATCCGCCGGTGAAAGCCCTGGCGTGGGCGGTGTTCATCGGCGGCGTGCTGCAGCTTGCGTTCCAGGCGCCGCACCTTTCGCGCATCGGCATGCTGCCGCGCTTTCGGCTGAATCTGGGCGACGAAGGCGTGTGGCACGTCCTTAAACTCATGGGCCCCGCGGTGTTCGGCGTCTCGATCAGTCAGTTGAGCCTCTTGATCAACACCATTTTCGCTTCGTTTCTGGTAACCGGCAGCGTGTCTTGGCTTTATTACGCCGACCGGCTGATGGAGTTTCCCGCCGGCATGCTGGGGGTAGCGCTGGGGACGATATTGCTGCCCAGCCTTTCCAAGCATTATGTGAATCAATCGGGAGAAGAGTACGCGAAGCTGCTTGACTGGGGCTTGCGGTTGACCTTGCTGCTGGCGCTACCTGCTGCGGTGGCGCTGGCGTTGCTTGCCGTGCCGCTCATTGCCACCTTGTTTTATTACGGCGCGTTTACCGCGAACGACGTATGGATGACGCGGCAGGCGCTCGTCGCCTACAGCGTCGGGCTGCTCGGAATGATATTTGTAAAAGTGCTGGCGCCGGGTTTTTATGCCAGACAAAATATCAAGACACCGGTGAAAATCGCCATCGTGACGCTCATCACCACGCAAATTATGAACCTGATTTTCATCTGGCATTTGAAACATGCAGGCCTGGCGCTGGCGATTGCGCTGGGCGCATGTCTTAATTCCTGGCTGCTTTACACTTATTTGCGCAAGCACGGCATCTACCAGCCGCAGCCGGGCTGGGGGGTATTCGCCTTCAAGGTCGGAGTTGCGATTTATTTAATGGCGGTGGTGTTGTGGCTGACCTCGGGCGGCGACCAAGCCTGGCTTTTGGCTTCGTCCCTGAGCCGGGTGGCGAAGCTCATGTGGGTCGTTATCCTCGGTGCGCTATGCTATTTCGCGGTGCTGTGGCTGATGGGTTTCAGATTGAAAGATTTTGCCAAGCGCGCGGCGTGATGCGTTACAACTGATAATCGGAGCCTTTGGTTTCGCTCATCGCCGCTTCCACCATCTTGCGCTTGAGATGCGGCGCGAACAACTCGATGAAGTCGTAAACGTAGCCGCGCAGATAGACACCGCGGCGGATGCCGATGCGGGTGGTGCTTGATTCAAACAAATGGCTCGCGTCAATCGCGCGCAGGTTGTTGTCGCGTTCGGCGTCATACGCCATTTTCGCCAGGATCCCCACCCCCAATCCCAGTTCCACGTAAGTTTTGATGACATCCGAGTCAATCGCCGTCAGTACCACGTTCGGCGTGAGTCCTCTTGCGGCGAAAGCGCGGTTGATTTTGGAGCGGCCGGTGAAGGCGAAGTCGTAGGTAATGATTGGATATTTCGCCAGGTTCTCCAGTGTGAGCAGGCGTTCATTCAGGAGCGGATGCTTGGGCGGTGTAATCACGCAGCGGTTCCATTGATAGCAGGGGAGCATCACCAGGTCCTTGAAGAGTTCGATGGCCTCGGTGGCAATCGCGATGTCCGCCTCGCCGGAAACCACCTGTTCGGCGATCTGCGTGGGACTGCCCTGGTGCAGGCTGAGTTTCACTTTGGGGTACATTGCGGTGAATTTGCTTATTGTCGGCGGCAGGGCATAGCGCGCCTGGGTGTGAGTGGTGGCAATCGTCAGGCTGCCGGTCGCTTCGTTGGTGAATTCCTCGCCCGCCCGTTTCAGATTATCGGATTCCTGCAATATCCGTTGCGCAATGGAGTGAATGACTTTGCCGGGTTGGGTCATCTCCACCACCCGTTTGCCGTTGCGCACGAAAATCTGCACTCCGAGCTCCTCTTCCAAGAGCCGAATTTGCTTGCTGATGCCCGGCTGCGAAGTGTGCAGCTTTTCCGCCGCCTCGGAAACATTTAAGTTTTGGCGCACCACTTCGCACAGATAGCGCAATTGCTGCAACTTCATGACCACTCCCGCAAATAACGATTAGTTATAACATCCTAACATAATGTTATTTTGCAATATATATGGAGGTTGCTACCATGTTGCTCCCGCGAGAAATCTCGCGACGCAACGGTGTTGCGCTGACAAAGGTTGAGCACGCAAAAATGGACTTTTTGTATACGATATCAGGATTTACAGTCGGTTTTATCGTCGGCCTCACCGGTGTGGGCGGCGGTTCACTGATGACGCCTCTCTTGGTACTGGTTTTCGGCATCGTGCCGGCGACTGCTGTCGGCACGGATTTGCTTTATGCCGCAATCACCAAGATGGGCGGTGTGTGGGTGCATGGCCGGCGCAGCAATGTGGACTGGAAAATCGTCGGCTTGCTCGCTTCGGGCAGTCTCCCCGCTTCACTCGTCACGGTCTGGGCGTTAAAAAAATATGCGGTAGAGACAGCGAGCTTTAATTCGCTGATTACCACCACGCTGGGTTTCGCATTGATACTGACTGCGCTGGTGCTGATTTTCCGCGAGCAGCTGCAGAAATTCGTGAAGCACCATGCCGGAGAGCTCTGGCATGAGCGCCATCCGGTTGCGGCCACCGTTGCCACCGGTTTGTTGCTTGGAGTGCTGGTGACAATTTCTTCCGTTGGCGCGGGTGCACTGGGAGTGGCCGCGCTTACTTTCCTTTACCCGCGGCTTTCCGCGGTAAAAATCGTCGGCACCGACATCGCTCACGCGGTTCCACTCACAGCGGTGGCGGGGCTCGGGCATATGGCATTGGGCACTGTTGATTTGACGCTGCTCGCGAGCCTCATCCTGGGTTCACTGCCGGGGATTTATCTCGGGAGTCACTTGAGCGTGAAAATCCCGGAACGAGTGTTGCGGCAGATTCTCGCCAGCATGCTGGTGCTGATCGGCGGCAAACTGGTGTGGTGAAGATTATCAAGGAGTCACGACGATGAGCCAATTCAATAATCTGGCAAATCTTGAGGAAATTGAAAGCTACGAGCGCGCAGTCGAGAGTTTTCTGGGGCTGCAAACCGATGCCGACCGTTTCACCGCGACACGCCTGCAAATGGGCGTATACGGCCAGCGCCAGGAAGGCGTCAACATGGTGCGCATCAAGATTCCCGGCGGCCGCCTGCTTTCCTCTCAGTTGACCGCCATCGCCGACATGCTGGAAAAATATTCCGAGCACGACGTGGTGCACATCACCACGCGCCAGGACATCCAGATGCACTACGTGCCACTGCAGCACACGCCCGCGGTACTGCGTCATTTGGCCGGTGCGGGGCTCACCACGCGCGAAGCTTGCGGCAACACCATACGCAATGTTACCGCCTGCCCGATGGCCGGAATCTGCCCGCGCGAGCATACCGATGTGACCAAACATCTGGACGGCGCCGTCCAGCACTTCCTGCGCAATCCGCTCAACCAGCAGTTGCCGCGCAAATTCAAAATCAGCTTCTCCGGCTGCGAGGCCGACTGCGCGCAAGGCATGCTGCATTGCATGGGCATCGTCGCGGTGAAAAAAGGCGACCACTTCGGTTTCAAGGTGCTGGCGGGAGGCGGACTCGGGCACAAGCCGCACGAGGCCATCGTGGTGGAAGAATTCATTGAGGAAAAAGACCTGCTGCACACGATGGAAGCCATAGTGACGTTGCACAACAAATACTCCGACCGCGTTAAGCGCGCCAAATCGCGCATCAAGTTTCTGGTGGACCGTTTCGGCGCGGACGGCTTCCGCGAGAAATACCGCGAGGAGCTGGCGCGCATCAAGGAAGCACTGGCCGACCAGCCTTATCCCAAGGGCGAATGGAAAACCGGCGGCGAGGGAGAAATCTGCGGACAGGGCGCGCCGCGCCATGTGGTGCCGCAAAAGCAACCCGGGCTCTTCGTGCTGCCAATCAGCGCGCCGATTGGGAACCTGAACGTGACGCAGTTGCGAGGGCTGGCCAAAGCGCTGCAAGAACATGGTTTGGATGAAATCCGCACTACTCAGGATCAGAACCTGATGGTGGTGAATGTGCCGCAAGCGAAACTCGATTTGCTGCGCAGGGTGATTGCAGCGCTGGGACTGCGCGAGCCGGAAGCCGGCGACAACGTGGTGGCCTGCCCCGGTACTTCCACTTGCCGCCTCGGCATCACTTCGTCCACGCTGCTTGGACCCAGGCTCAGGAACGCCGTCGGCGGCGATTTGCGCATCCGTGTCTCAGGCTGCCACAACGGCTGCGCCCAGCCCGAGATGGGGGACATTGGCATTTACGGCGAAGGCAAGCGCATGCATGGGAAATTAATTCCGCATTACCAGACCTATTTTGGCGGTAATGGTCTCGCTGGTGGAGGGCTCGCGATTAAAGGACCTTCAGTGCCCGCGGCGCGCATCGAAAGTGCGGTGCAGCGAGTGCGCGCGGCTTTTGACAAGGATCATCTTCCGGATGAAAGCTTTTTCTTTTGGACGCGACGCCGCGGCATCGGGTATTTCAATGAGCTGCTTGCCGATTTGGTGCAGGTGCCGGAAACGGAAGTCGGCTCGGTGCTGCGCGACCACGGTGATAATCAGGACTTCAAGGTGCTGCAACTCGGCGGCGGGGAATGCGCCGGCGCTACGCAGATGCTGGTCGGCTCGAACTTCTTCGAGGCGGCGCACGAGCGCGGCTACCGCAACGCCCTGGTGTTCCAGCGCAAGTACGGCGAGGCGGTGAAATGCGCCGAAGCGATTGCCCGCTTGATCGGGCAGGGCGTGGTGCATTTGCTGGGCGGCAACAGCAAGCAGGAGAACCTCTCCGACCTCGGCACCGAACTCGTCGGCCTGTTGTCTGACCAGCCCGAACTGGGCGAGCAACTTACGGAGTTTGGTGCTGCATTCGCACGCGATTCCGAGGAGTGGACAGAAAAAGAGTTGAACCCGCTGTTCGCCAAGCTGGACAGCTGGACCATGGAGGTCGCCGAATTGTGTGTCAGTCGCGACCGCCAGCTCGATCTTTCAGGCGCGCTGCCGGCCCCGATTGCCGCGCAGAAAGCAATTCCCATAGCGGCGCACGCAGCCGCGGCATGACAATGATTACCCGCAACAATCCGCAGCTCTCTGTTGAAGCAAGAGCGGTTCCGGAGCGCAAAGCTGAAAGCGTAAAGGCTCTGCTCTTGAAAATCGAGAAAGACTTTGCGCCGGCCGTTTTCGCCAGCAGCTTTGGCGCCGAGGACATGGTGCTGCTTGATCTCATCGTGCGTTTCGCTCCCGGAATCGAAATCTTCACCTTGGATACCGGCCGTTTGCCTGAGGAAACCTACGCGCTCATGAAAAGAGTTTCGGAACATTACGGCGTCAAAGTGCGCGCGTATGTCCCTGAAGCCCGGGCGGTCGAAGAATACGTGCGGCAGCACGGGCCCAACGCGTTTTATGAAAGCGTGGAGTTGCGGAAGCGGTGCTGTTTTATGCGCAAGGTGGAGCCGCTCAAGCGCGCGCTCAAGGATAAAAAAGCTTGGGTCACCGGCATGCGCCGTGAACAATTGGCGACGCGCAGTGATATTCGCGAATCGGAATTCGACCAAGACCATGGTTTACACAAGTTCAATCCTCTTTACGACTGGACTGAAAAGGAAGTGTGGGCCTACGTTCATGCCAACAACGTCCCTTACAACGCACTGCATGACAAGGGTTACGCCAGCATCGGCTGCGCACCCTGCACCCGCGCCATTACGCCGGGCGAGGACCTTCGCGCAGGGCGCTGGTGGTGGGAAGATGAGCAGAACAAGGAATGCGGTCTGCACCGCAAAAGCGAGGCGGCATGAGCGAACCGTCGGCATTACGCAAGCAGAAACTCCCCTTTGAGGAGGAGCGCTTGCACCATCTGAGCCATCTTGAAGTGCTGGAGAGTGAATCCATTCACATCCTGCGCGAAGTGGCTGCGGAGTGCAAAAACCCGGCGCTGCTGTTTTCCGGCGGCAAGGATTCGATTGTGCTGCTGCGTTTGGCGGAGAAAGCGTTTCGGCCGGCGCGCTTTCCATTTCCGCTGCTGCACATTGACACCGGCCACAATTTCCCTGAAGTGATTGCCTTCCGCGACCATCGCATCGAGCAGCTCGGCGAGCGCCTTATCGTGGGCTCGGTCGAGGATTCCATCAGGGCCGGGCGCGTAGTGCTGAAAAGTGAAACCGAAAGCCGCAATGTACATCAGTCAGTGACGTTGCTCGACACCATCGCCGAATATGGTTTTGACGCCTGCATTGGCGGTGCGCGGCGCGACGAGGAAAAAGCGCGGGCGAAAGAGCGAATTTTCTCATTCCGCGACGAGTTCGGGCAATGGGATCCGAAAAACCAGCGCCCCGAACTGTGGGACTTGTACAACACTAAAGTGCATCCCGGCGAACACATGCGCGTGTTTCCCATCAGCAACTGGACTGAGCTCGACGTATGGCAATACATCGCGCAAGAGCAACTGGAAATCCCGGTGATCTACCGCGCCCACCGGCGAGAGGTGATTCGCCGCGGCAGCGGTCTGCTGCCGGTTACGCATCTGGTGCGGCCGCAGCCGGGGGAGAAAGCGGAAAACATCATGGTGCGCTTCCGCACCGTGGGCGACATGACCTGCACCTGCCCGGTGGAGTCCGATGCGGTGACGCTGGAACAAATCATCGCCGAGACCGCCGCAACCCGCATCACCGAGCGCGGCGCGACGCGCATGGATGACCAGACTTCTGAAGCTTCGATGGAGCTTAGAAAGAAAGAGGGTTATTTCTGATGTCCGCCATCGAAAAAATCGCGCTCCGGAACATGGAACTGTTGCGCTTCATCACCGCAGGCAGCGTGGATGACGGCAAAAGCACGCTCATCGGCCGGCTGCTTTACGATTCCAAATCGATTTTTGAAGACCAGCTCTCGGCGATTGAAAAAACCACCCGGCGCAGGGGGCTGGACGGAGTGGATTTGTCGTTGCTTACCGACGGCCTGCAGGCCGAGCGCGAGCAGGGCATCACCATAGACGTAGCCTACCGCTATTTCGCCACGCCCAGGCGCAAGTTCATTATCGCCGACACGCCCGGCCACGAGCAGTACACCCGCAACATGGTGACCGGCGCCAGCACCGCCAATCTGGCGGTGATTTTGATTGACGCGCGCAAAGGCGTGCTCACGCAATCGCGTCGGCATGCTTACATCGCGTCGCTCGTCGGGATTCCGCACCTGGTGGTGGCGGTGAATAAAATGGACCTGGTGGATTATTCGCAGGACGTATTTAACTCCATCCAGAAGGAGTTTTCCGCTTTTGCGAGCCGCCTCAACCTGCACGATGTTCATTACATCCCGATTTGCGCACTCCATGGCGATATGGTGGTGGAGCGTGGCGATAACCTGCCATGGTACGACGGCACACCGATGCTTGAATGGCTGGAAACCATCGAGATTGCAAGCGACATCAATTCTCGCGATTTCCGCTTCCCGGTGCAGTGGGTGTGCCGTCCGGCGGACCCGGCATACCAGGATTTCCGCGGCTACATGGGGCGCATTGAGTCGGGTGAGATTCGGGTCGGCGACAGCGTCACGGTGCTGCCTTCCGGTCTGACTTCGAAAGTAAAAGAGATTGCCAGCTACAATGCCAGGCACGAGCTGGCGTTTGCGCCGCAATCCGTCGCTCTCCGGATCGAAGACCATATCGATATTTCGCGCGGCGACATGATAGTGAAAAGCGACAACCAGCCGCGCGTCGCCAGGGAATTCGACGCCATGCTGTGCTGGCTCTCCGAACAGCCGCTGGAATTGCGCCGCAAGTATTATGTCAAGCACGCCACCAAGACGGTGATGAGTTTGGTTTCGCAGCTTGACTACCGCGTGGATGTGAACACGCTGCAGCAGGACAGCGTGTCGCAACTCAAAATGAATGAGATCGGGCGCGCCAGGCTGAAAACACAGCAACCCTTGATGTGCGATGCTTATGACAACAACCGTGCTACCGGCAACTTCATCATGATTGATGAAGCCACGCATAACACCGTTGCCGCGGGAATGATAATCGAGGCAGGCCAATGAGCGGGAAAGTGTATTTGATTGGCGCCGGGCCCGGCGCGCCGGATTTGATTACGGTGCGCGGCGCGGAAATTTTGAAGCGCGCCGATATCGTGTATTACGATGCCCTGGTGCATCCGGATACTTTGGCATTTGCGCCTCGTGCCATAAAAGTGGCGGTAGGCAAACGCTGCTCGCGTGTTTCCACCGACCAGCGTTTCATCAACCGCAATCTGGTGGAGGCGGCGCATAAATATCAAACCGTGGCACGGCTCAAGGGCGGCGATCCCATGCTGTTTGGGCGCGCGCAGGAAGAAATCGCCGCGCTCAAAAAAGCCGGGATTGAATACGAAATCGTGCCGGGCGTAACCGCCGCTCTGGGAGCCAGCGCCGAAGTCGGCGTATCACTCACCCGCAGGGGATTGAGCCGCAGCGTGGTGTTTGTCACGCCGCGAGTCGGTGAAGGAGAGGAAGCGGCGGATTGGGCCAAAAGCGTGCTCGCCGCCGACACCGCGGTGCTGTACATGGCCGCCGGCCAGGCCGGAGAAATTTCCGAGATTCTTCTTGCCCAGGGGCTGCCTGCGGCAACTCCGGCAGTCGTGGTGGACAAAGCCACGCTTCCCGAATCGCGTCAAATCCGCACCACGCTTTCCGGTGTGCGTGATGCCGGACAATGGAATCTTCAAGGTCCGGCGCTGATTTTCCTCGGCGAAGTGTTCCGCGAATCGGCAGTCGCGGATACAGCAATCGAAGAGCTGCTGCGCTCGCTTAAAGTGGTTTCCGCGAACTGATTTCCCTCTCTTGTTTAATTCACTGCGTTAGATCGTAGTTGTTTCCTGCAGCTTGCGAAGTAGCCGCAAGCTTGAAGGCACTGTAAACTTCAAGCTTTTGGCGATCCTCTATGCTGATTTCCCGGGGAACTCCTGACAAGGCTTCAGCGCCGGTGGCGTTGACCATCGGCAATTTCGACGGTGGTCATCTTGGACATCGCGCGATGCTCACTCGCCTTACCGAAAGCGCGAGCTCCGGAGGTTTGGTTTCCTGCGTGCTGACTTTCGAGCCGCATCCGCGCGAATTCTTCACGCCGGAATCGGCGCCGGTGCGGCTTACCAACCTGCGTGAAAAACTGGAATGGTTTGCGTCGCTGGGTGTGGAACGCACGCATATCTGTCGCTTTGACCGTAATTTTGCCGAGCTGAGCGCGCAGAATTTTATCGAGCGCGTGGTTTGCCGCGGACTCGATGCGAAATGGTTGCTGGTGGGAGACGATTTCCGCTTCGGCAGGGGCCGTGAGGGCGATTTGGCGCTGTTGCAGTCGGCCGGAGAAAAATTCGGCTTTGAAGTTGCGGTCATGCCCAGCGTAACAGTGAGTGAGAAAAGAGTGTCGAGTACGCGGGTACGCAACGCGTTGGCGCTGGGCGATTTACAGCAGGCGGCGGTGTTATTGGGGCGACCCTACAGCATCAGCGGCAGGGTGGCGCATGGCGACAAGACCGGCCGCAAAATCGGGTTTCCTACCGCAAATATCAGGATCAAGCATCCGCGTCCGCCGCTTGGCGGAATTTTCGCGGTGGAGATTGCGGGAATCGCCGAGCGCCCGCTGAAAGGGGTGGCGAGTCTGGGAGTACGGCCGACAATCAAGGAAAACGGCGCGCCCTTGCTCGAAGTTTATGTGCTTGACTTTGACCGTGAGGTTTATGGACAGCATGTGCGGGTGGATTTCCTGCACAAGTTGCGCAACGAGGAAAAATATCCCGACGTCGAGACTCTGAAGACGCAAATCGGTCGCGACGTGGAAAATGCAAAATCCTTTTTTAACCGCGGAGGACGCGGAGGAAATCAAGAAAGTTCTCATGAAAATCCAGACCAAACTTATCCGGCTCTGGCTAGTGACAACAAAGAAGATTTTCCTTTGCGTCCTCGGCGTCCTCCGCGGTAAAAGATTTTATGGCTGATTATAAGAAAACGTTAAATCTCCCTGACACGCCTTTCCCGATGCGCGGCGATCTTGCCAAGCGCGAGCCGGCGATGGTCGAAGAATGGCAGAGGAAAAAGCTTTACCAGAATATCCGCGAGGCCGCCAAAGGCCGCCCCATGTTCATTCTGCATGACGGGCCGCCGTACGCCAACGGCGATATTCACATCGGGCACGCGGTAAACAAGATTCTTAAAGACATCATCGTCAAAAGCAAAACCCTGGCGGGGCATGACGCGCCCTACGTGCCGGGATGGGACTGCCACGGCTTGCCGATCGAGCATCAGGTGGAAAAACAGCACGGCAAGCGCATCCCGGCTGACGTATTCCGCCAGCTGTGCCGCGAGTACGCGCAGTCACAAATCGTGCGGCAGAAAGCGGATTTCATCAGGCTCGGCGTTCTGGGCGATTGGGATAATCCTTATCTCACCATGAATTTCAACACCGAGGCCGATATTATTCGCGCGCTCGGAAAAATCCTGCACAACGGCTATCTCTATCGAGGTCAGAAGCCGGTCAACTGGTGCATAGATTGCGTTTCCGCCTTGGCGGAAGCGGAAGTCGAATATGAAGACCGTACCTCTGCCGCGATTGATGTGGCGTTTCCGGTGATAGCGCAGGAAAAACTTGCCCGCGCCTTTGGTTTGGCCAAAATCGATCAACCGGCGCATGCCGTGATCTGGACCACCACGCCGTGGACGCTGCCGGCAAACCAGGGCGTGAGCGTGCATCCTGCCTACGATTACAGCCTGGTGAAGACACCGCGCGGATTGCTGATTCTGGCGCGGGAATTGGCGCAGTATAATCTGGCGCGCTATGGTTTCGCTGAGGCGCAAACGCTGGCAAATTGCAAAGGCTCGGCGCTGGAACGGTTGGAATTGCTACACCCGTTCTACGCGCGCGTGGTGCCGGTGATTTGCGGCGAGCATGTGAAGCTGGATGCCGGTACCGGCTTGGTGCACACCGCACCGGCGCATGGGCTGGACGATTATGTCATCGGTCAGAAATATCAGCTGCCGCTGGATAATCCGGTGGATAGTGACGGTCGGTTTTATTGGAACATTCCGCTGGTCGGCGGGCTTTCGGTCTGGAACGCCAACAAGGTGATAATCGCCGAATTGCAAAAAAAATATCTCCTGCTGAAATCGGAACAACTGCAACACAGTTACCCGCATTGCTGGCGCCACAAGACGCCGATTATTTACCGCGCCACTTATCAGTGGTTCATCGGCATGGATGGGCCGGAAAGACAAGGCAAGACATTACGTCAGACCGCCATCGCAGCGGTTGAGGCAACGCAATTCTTCCCGGCATGGGGCCGCGCCAGACTGGAAGGCATGGTCGCCAACCGTCCGGACTGGTGTGTCTCGCGCCAGCGCAACTGGGGCGTGCCGATCCCTTTTTTCCTGCACCGGGTAAGCGGCGAGCTGCATCCGCGCACGCTCGAGCTCCTGGAGCAAGTCGCCAAAAGAGTAGAGCAGCAGGGAATCGAAGCCTGGTTCAAGCTCGGGGAGAAAGAATTGCTTGGAGACGAGGCGAAAGATTATAGCAAGATGACCGATACGCTTGATGTCTGGTTCGACTCGGGCACCACGCATGTCACGATTTTGCGCCAGCGCAATGATCAACGCTATCCCGCCGACCTTTATCTCGAAGGTTCCGACCAGCACCGCGGCTGGTTCCAGTCTTCTTTGCTTACCGGTTGTACCATTGACGGCCGCGCGCCCTATGCGGGGCTGCTCACCCACGGTTTTGTGGTGGATGGCCAGGGCCACAAGATGAGCAAGTCCAAGGGCAATATCATTGCTCCGCAAAAAGTGGCGGACACATTGGGGGCGGATATATTGAGATTATGGGTGGCCGCCACCGATTACTCAGGCGAGCTTTCAATTTCAGACGAGATTTTGAAGCGGGTGGGAGAAAGCTACCGCCGCATCCGCAACACGTTGCGCTTTCTGCTCGCCAACATTGCCGACTTTGACCCGGCGAAACATGCATTGCCGGTGGAGCAGTGGCTGGAGATCGATCGCTACATGCTGGCGCTATGTCATGTGTTACAAGAAGGGTTAACTCCAGAAGTTGAGAAAAATCTTCACGAATCTGTTCTGTATGACCTTGTTGATATCAAGGACGTCACCGGTGAATACGAAGAATATAAATTCCACTTCGCCGCGCAAAGTCTTCATCAGTTTTGCTCAGAGCATCTCGGCGCATTTTACTTGGATATTCTCAAGGACCGGCTTTACACAGCGGGCCAGAATTCTCATGCCCGCCGTTCGGCGCAGAACGCTCTTTTCCATATCGCCCACTGTCTGGTCAGGCTGTTTGCTCCCGTTCTGAGCTTTACTTCAGAAGAGGTTTGGAGTTACTTGAAGCGCAGTACTGACAGCAGCATTTTCCTGGAACAGTGGTACGAACTGCCCCGGATTGACGGGGTCGAGGAATTGCTGACCCGTTGGCAGCATATTAGAAAAGTGCGGCGTAATGTCCAGAAGAAGCTTGAAGAACTCCGCGTAGCCGGGAAAATCGGCTCTTCACTGGCTGCGGAAGTGGAGCTTTATGCGGAGGATGAAAGGGTCCATCAACAGTTGTCGTATTTTGGGGACGATCTGAGACTTATTTTTATCACTTCGCAGGCCAAGTCATTTCACGGGACTCATGCTGAAGCAGAAAATATGAAATTTGAAGGATTGAAAATCAGGGCCATTCCCAGCCCGCACCGCAAATGCGCTCGCTGCTGGCATTACCGCGCCGACGTGGGGGCGGATGCAAAACATCCGGAGATTTGCGGGCGTTGCGTGAGCAATCTTTATGGCAGCGGAGAGCCGCGTGCTTTCGCCTAATTGGCAGCGCTGGTTTGTCATCAGCGCGCTGGTGATCGTGCTCGATCAGGTCACCAAATACTGGGTCAGCCAGTCGCTTGCGCCCGGCGCTGGCGTGCCGGTCACGCCTTTTTTCAACCTAGTGCTGACTTACAACACCGGCGCCGCGTTCAGTTTCCTGAGCCAGGCTTCGGGCTGGCAGCGCGGGTTTTTTATCCTGATTGCCGCGCTGGCCTCATTGCTTATCATTTATTTCATCAGGCGCTACCACCGGGAGAAGCGCTTCAGTTTCGGATTGAGCCTGATCCTGGGCGGTGCTGTGGGGAATTTGTGGGACCGCATCGTGCTCGGCCACGTGGTGGATTTCCTGGATTTTTACATCCAGGCCTATCATTGGCCGGCGTTCAATGTCGCCGATTCGGCGATTACCTGCGGCGCGGCATTACTGATTTGGGATAGCTTTAACAGGCCTGCGGCCAAGTAAGAGACCTGCAAAACAAACAGGGGCGCAATTGCGCCCCTGTTGTTTTTTTACGCCTCAATTAACTAGTTGAACAGCTCACGCCAGAAGATGCGCTTGCCGCCGCCTTGCGATGGAACGGGCGGCAGTGCGAACACTTGCGGAGTGCCCATCACGTTAATGATTTGTTCGAGCTTGCCGTTCACGTTCACCACGATTGGACGCGTGGACGGTGCGAACGCAACCAAGGCGCCCGATACGCCGCCGACTGAAGTGGACAGCGGGCCGCCCGTCGTAAAGTCGAGGAAGTAGCGGTAGCTCTTGCCGCCGACGTTGCACGCGTTGGTATCGGGTGCGTTGGTGGTGAAGCTCAGTATTCCCAAGGCCAGTGAGGGGTCGGTGTTGCTGCGCTCACCCGGCGAAACATTGCCCGGATTGAAATCGATGAACCACCCTTTTTTGCTGGTGAAGTCCACTGCATTCGACGTGGTAAAGCGCTCGGTTGCCAAAGTCACGGGGTTCACTGCCTCGGTGAGCGTTTGCTGGACGAAGTTGGCGTTGCCGTGAACCACGCCATAGCCCGCGAACACACCCAGTGGATCCCTGATGCCGTAGAACGAATCCTGGACGGTGGTGGTAAGGTCGGTCACCCCGAGGTAGCGGCCGGTGCCCACGTACACCATTTCAAGGGTTCCCACGCCCATCACCACGACTTCGCCCAATTCCGGCTTGGTGGTGATGGAATTGGTGCGGTTGCCTTGGGTGACTGGTGGGCCGTTGCCGGGACTCAGCATCCCCAGCAGCGTGGCATTGTTGCCGGAAGTGGCAAGCGTGTTCGGGGTGCCGGCACTGTCTATTCTCCACAGGTTGCCATTGAGATCGCCGCCATAAACCCGCAGCGTGGTATTGTCGGTGCTGGTCGCTGCGGCAAAGGCATTGATCTTCGTAAAGCCGCTCGGCCATAAGGGGCCACCTGCGTTAATCGTCGGCGGGCCAAAGCTGGGCGGATTGGGTATCAGCGTCGCGATTTTATTCAATATCGCGCCGGTCACGGCATCAATCACATAAAGGTAGCCGCCCCCTGACCCCGGACCGATATTGTTGTAGCCGGAGGTAACCAGCACCACCCATTTGCCGTCGGCGCGCTTGGTGATGATCGGGTTGCCGAAGCTTAATCCGACATCGCAATCGCTGAAGGTATTAGCCGCCACCGGATCTTGCGGCACACTGTTTAGGGAAGGAATAGTGCAGGCGCTGGACGTGAGCTCCCACAGCGCCTTGGGGCTGGCCGGATTGGTGATATCGAGTGCGTAATAACCCCGTCCGCCTGCGTTCAGCCCACCCACCAGGATGGTGGCCCAGGTGGCGCTGGCTAGGGTGCAGTTGCTGGTGCAGATGTCGCCGATCTCGGGTGTGCCGTCCACAAAGAAGAGGTGATTGGTGGAGTAATCAAAGTTGGCGAGCTTCCACATGTTGGGCATGACCATGCTGGGGATGTAGGCCCACATTTCGGAGCCGGTGGTGGCGTTCAATGCGTGCAGCATGCCGTCGTTGGCCCCCAGATAAAGCGCCGCCTGGCGCGCAGCGTTATTGGTCTTGAAAGTAGCGTAGCCTGGATCGCCGTAGCCGAAAACCGGCGCCCGCACATACGCTGCCTCGGCGGATACGATATCGCCCAGCACATGCACGCGCAGGCGGAACAGCGAGGTATTGCCAGAGTCCGGCGGGCTCAAGGAGTTGATGATGGTTTCGTAGCCGCGCTGGCCGCGCAGGAAATTCACCAGTTTGTTGCCGCAGTCTGCGCCGCCCGGGTTGTCGCATGAGTTCTGCTGCGAGGGAGTTAAAAAGTTCCATTGCGTGAGCAGTTGGCGTCCGCCCGAGGTGCCGTTGAAAAAAGCCTGTTCGGCAACGGTCAGGTTGGCCCAGAGAAAACTTTTCAGCTTGTTGCCGGCGATGCTGCTGAAGGTGTAAATGGTGCGCGTGTCGGTGCTCGCTCCCGTCTGGGCATCGAGCTGCGCTGAAGCTGTCCAGTCTATGCCAAGGATCGCACCGGTAGCGGTGTCTATTTGCCGGCGTGTCGTTTCTCCAGTCCAGTCCAGAGTGGTAAAAGAGGAACTGAACACAAAGTTGTCTCCCGGCACGATGTTCGGAGTGCTGGTGGCGGCGGCGGCCTCGGAGCCGGTTTTCTGGCCCAA
>DATDGC010000037.1:0-4676 GCA_036522275.1 Burkholderiales bacterium
ATGACGGCTCGTTAATCTATTTTCATGACTGATGCGAAACGTGCTCGGAAAGTTGGCGTGGGCGGCGGGAAACAGGGCCTGCTGGCCGAGGCGCTTGCCAAAATAGCCAACGCGATTTTCATCACAGATCCCCAAGGACGCATCATCTGGTCGAACAACGCGTTCTGGCAATTGAGCGGTTATTCCGAACAGGAGATCCTAGGCCGCACACCAAGCTTTCTGAAGTCAGGGCGGCAGGGCGCCCGCTTTTACAGTGAAATGTGGAATACCATTCGCTCGCGTAGGGTTTGGCGTGGCAAACTGGTCGAGCGCGGAAAGGATGGCACGCTTTTCGTCGTAGAAGAAACCATCACGCCACTGATGGATTCATTGGGTAACATCACTCACTTCATTGCGATTCAGCACGACTTGACATTGCATGAAAGAGAAGGCAAGCGGACGCGTTTTCTCGCCTACCACGACAGCTTGACCGGTCTTGCCAATCGTGCGTTGCTGCTCAAGTTTCTCGAGGAGGCATTCGCCAAGGCGAAGCGCCGAGGGCACATGGTAGGGGTGCTGTTTCTCGACCTGGACCGATTCAAGGGCGTCAACGACAGGCGGGGTCATCGCGTCGGCGACCTGTTGCTGAGAACGGTGGCGGAACGGCTTAATTCTGCGGTGCGCAAGACGGATGTAGTGGCGCGCGTCGGCGGAGACGAGTTTGTCATTGTTCAGAGCGACGTGGAGAATCCGGGTGCAGTGCGAGCTCTGGCCCGGAAGCTGGTGGCCCGCATCCGCCAGCCCTATAATTTTTACGGAGTGAAAGTGAATATCAAGACCAGCGTGGGGATCGCTTTATTTCCACAACATGGAAACGACCCTGAACTGCTGCTCACTCTGGCGGACCGTGCGATGTACAAGGCCAAAAAGGCCGGCGGCAATGGCTACCGGTTTTTTGATCAGCCGTGAGTCCTTTTACCTCAGCACGTCCTGCAGCGCGCAACTTGTGTCACATACGCGGCTGGCGCGATCTGTTGAGAATTCGATGGCAGGCAATTAAAGGCGCTCTACCGAGGGCGTGAACAGATAGCCCGCGGCGCGTACTGTCTTGATTAGAACAGGGTGTTGCGGATCGGGCTCGATTTTTTGCCGCAGGCGCCCGACCTGTACATCGATGGTGCGATCAAACGGCCCGGCCGAGCGGCCGCGTGTGAGATCGAGCAGTTCATCCCGGCTTAATACCCGATTCGGTTGAGTCACAAAGACCGCCAGCAAATCGAACTCCCCCTTGGTAAGAGGGGTATCGACATTATCGGGAGAAAGCAGTCGGCGGGTTGAAAAATCCAGCTGCCATCCCGCGAAGCGCACGATGGTGTCCGCGTTGGCGTGTTTGTGGCTTGCACCGGCGCGTCGCAGAACGCTGCGCACCCTTGCCAGGAGTTCGCGCAGGTCGAACGGTTTGGCGAGGTAATCATCGGCCCCCATTTCCAGGCCCACCACCCGGTCAACGGTTTCCCCTTTGCCGGTCAATATAATGATCCCAACATCGGAGTGCTCCCGCAGATAGCGGGTCAGCGAAAATCCGTCCTGTCCGGGAAGCATGAGATCGAGAATGACCAGATCCACTGGCGCCGATGCCATGACCCGGCGCATCGCCTCGCCATCTTCCGCAGTGCTGACCCGGAAACCTTCCACCGAAAGGTAGTTTTGCACCAGTTCGCAGATCGCCGGTTCGTCGTCCACCACCAAGATGTGTTTTTCTGTCGTCATGGCTGGATTTGAGCGGCCGTGCATGGTTTGAGCTGAGCTGGAGCGCTGTTACAGACTGTTACAAAATAGGTGATTTTTGTTATCTCCGGTTTACAAAGTCGCCTTAATCTGGCCGTGTGACATCCGGTGAAAATTCTCGTAAGAACAATCATAGCCCAGATGTTACGAGCAAGGAAACCCGCCGGGCAAATGGCTGAGTTTATTGAACGATATAGAAAAACGGCTTTGTTTTGAATTGGAGGATTTCATGGCTACGCCGATCACGCTGCACAGCGTTACATCTGTCCCCTGTGACGCTCAGGCGGGTTGCGATGTTTGCAGCCTGAATGACTTATGCCTTCTGTCCCACGTGGAGGAAAACGAGTTCGAGCGATTTGACGGACTGATTCAGCATAGGCGGCCCATCAAACGCGGCGGTTATGTCTTCCGGGCTGGAGCGCCCTTGCGCGCGCTCTTCACCATTCGAGCAGGTTCGTTCAAGACTTCTGTCCTGCATGATGATGGGCGGGAACAGGTCACAGGTTTTTATATGGCCGGAGAGATCATGGGTCTGGATGGAATAAGCTCTGATATCCACACCGTGAATGCAGTAGCGCTGGAAGACAGCGAGCTTTGCGAGCTGCCGTTTTACGAATTGGAACGGCTGGTGCGCGACATTCCTTCTCTGCAGCACCATTTCCACAGAATCATGAGCCGTGAGATCGTGCGCGATCATGGAGTGATGCTCCTGCTCGGCGCGATGAGCGCGGAAGAGCGCATAGCAACGTTCCTGCTGCAGCTTTCAAAACGCTATCTGACGCGGGGTTATTCAGCCAGAAGTTTCTCTCTGCGCATGAGCCGGGGAGAAATCGGCAGCTATCTTGGCCTCACGATCGAAACCGTAAGCCGCGTTTTTTCAAGGCTCCAGGAAGAAGGTTATGTCGGAGTGCAAAAACGGGACATCTGCCTCAAGAACGTACCAGGCCTGAGGAAATTGATCGGCAAAAACGACGTGAGCAAGCGCGATTTTGCAGCGCGCCCGGGAGCGCTGCATGCAGTTGCTTGATCCTCTGAGGTTCCAAATGGGCAGGGGTCAGGGCACTCGCTTCGGCACGGTTTTCGTGGTGGATGATGACGAGGCAGTGCGTGACATGCTGAGAACGCTGATCGAGGCGGACGGCTTCAAAGTGCGGACTTGGCGCACGGCTGAAGCATTTCTTGCCGATTATGAGTTACCCCAATCCGGTTGTCTGGTGCTGGACCTTGATCTCCCCGGGATGGACGGCCTGGAACTTGCGGAAATGCTTCTGGCACGGCGAGTTCGGCTGCCGATTATTCTTGTGAGCGGCAGGGGGGATTTGCTGACCTCGAGCCGGGCTAAAGGCATCAATGCGCTGGGTTATTTAAGCAAGCCTTTTGATAATCAGATATTGATTGATTGTATCCGTCACGCCATGGCATAGGCTCAGGGAACCTCTGATTAAGTCCCGCGTGTCCGCGACGGCGGCTTTCCGAGATGGGATGCGCGAAGCGAGGCGCAGCCAAGGGTTATTCCCCTTGGCAAGCCGAGGGACAAAGCACACCGCCCGGAAAGCCCCGTCCCTCCGGGTTGCGGCAAAATGCGGCGTCTGCGTCGTTGCGCTCCTCGGCTTCGTATTCATGGCTACGACCTTCGTCGCGCGCCTTACATCCATCCGCGTTTTGCCAGCAACGCGGCTCACGAAGGACTTAATCAGAGGTTCCTTAGTCCCATTCCGATGTTATTATTGGTCCAGCACGAGGCGGATTCGTTGGGCCAGGGCTTCCTTGGTGTAGGGTTTGGTGATGAGTTGAATACCGACATCAAACTGTCCGTCATGGGCTAAGGCATTTTCCATGTAGCCGGATGTATGCAAGACCTTCATAGCGGGGCGGCGGCGCAAGGCTTCACGCGAAAGCTCCAATCCGTTCATTCCGCCCGGCATGACAAGATCGGTAAACAATAGATCGATTGGTCGTCCTTCTTCCAATATAGCAAGAGCCTGTTGCGCGTCTGCCGCTTCGAATACTGCGTAACCCAGATCTTGCAGAAACGCAGCGGCCAGTTCTCGCACACCTTCATTATCCTCGACCAGCAGCACGGTTTCGCCTTCAGCTCGTGGCGCGTGGGTGGACGCGTATTCTTTCATGAGCGCTTCGTTGTTGCTTTTTGCCTGTGGCAGGTAAAGTTGTACCGTGGTTCCGCGCGAAATTTCGCTGTAGATCCTGACGTGCCCCCCCGATTGTTTGACAAAGCCGTACACTGTCGCCAAGCCGAGGCCGCTGCCTTTTCCAGTGGTTTTGGTGGTGAAAAATGGCTCGAACACACGCTTCAACACATCCGGAGGCATACCGTTGCCGTTGTCCGACACTGCAAGCATCACATATTCTCCTGGCGCCATGTCGCTCTTATCCTCGCCGGGTATAACATCTGCTGTCGTAGTAGCTGCTTTGATGGTAAGTTCCCCCCCTCGAGGCATGGCATCGCGTGCGTTGAGTGCGAGATTGAGGAGGGCGTTTTCCAGCTGGCCCGGGTCGGCTGCAACTTTAGCCAAACCAGCTTGAATTGCTGTTTCGATGTGGATGGATTCCCCCAAAGTCCTTCGCATCATGTCGGTCATGTTGTGAACCAGTTCGCCGATATCTATCTCCCGAGGCTGCAACGGTTGCCTGCGGGAAAATGCGAGCAGGTTCCGGGTCAGTTCCGCGCCGCGCGCCGCAGCTTTCGCCGCGTCGCCGGCAAGCTTGAGCAACAAGGGGACATGAGCGACACGTTCCTGAAGCATCTGCAGGTTGCCGCTGATCACCGTGAGCAGATTGTTGAAATCGTGAGCCACGCCGCCGGTTAACTGTCCTATTGCCTCCAACTTCTGAACTTGCAGCAACGCCTCTTCGGCGCGGAGGCGCTCGGCCATCTCATTGCGCAAAGC
>DATDGC010000038.1:0-8480 GCA_036522275.1 Burkholderiales bacterium
GAGTTGCCGCGCGTGTTGCTGGAATTGCACGCAACCCTGAAACCGCGCGGTGTGGTGTTCGCTTCGAACCCGCACGGCCATAACCAGGAAGGCTGGAACCGCGGACGCTACGGCGCGTATCATAATCTTGAAACTTGGCGCCGCTATATGTCAGCCACCGGGTTCGTTGAGCTTACTCACTATTACCGCCCTGCCGGCCTGCCGCGCGAACAGCAGCCCTGGCTGGCGAGTGTCTGGCGCAGGTTGGCATCCTGAAGAACATCGCTTCCAATGGGAGTCTTTTGGGGCGCTGTTTTGTTAACTTTTGCGGCTAGACGAGCGCCTACTACTGGACCAAATGCAACTTCGGATGACATCACCTATACCGTCTTATCTGGTAACCGCGAGTTCCAGGAGCAGCTTAGCCACAAAACGATCAAGAAGGCCAAAGCATGACGTCCGGAACCGTTCTTGCTGATGGACACGATGCATTAAGGGACAAGATGAGTTCGCCGATTCTCCATCCCGTCTATTTCTCACATGCCACGCGCAAATCCATCGCGACTTCCGGACTCGCCGCCCGATTAGGCAAGGAAATTCGCGGCGATGTCTGGTTCGATGCGGCTTCACGCGGCCGTTATTCCACCGACGCCTCGATCTACCAGATCATGCCCATCGGCGTAGTGGTGCCGCGCGATGAATCCGATGTGCGCCTCGCGCTTGAGATCGCGCGCGAGTTCAAAGTGCCGGTATTGCCCCGCGGTGCCGGCAGCAGCCAGTGCGGCCAGACGGTCGGCGAAGCGCTTGTGATCGACCACAGCAAATGGTTGAGTGGTATCGTCGAATTCGACAAGGAAGCGGGCACCGTCACAGTAGAACCTGGCATCGTGCTGGACCACCTGAATGCCTGGCTCAAGCCGCACGGTCTGTGGTTTCCGGTGGATGTATCGACCTCAGCCCAAGCGACCATCGGCGGCATGGCCGGCAACAATTCCTGCGGCTCGCGTTCGATCAAATACGGCAACATGGTGCATAACGTCCTCGGCATTGACGCAATTCTCGCCGATGGCACGGAAGCGCATTTTGGCCCATTGACCGCGCTCGCGGGATCAGGACGTGTGCGCAAACTGGCCGATGCCCTGACCGCTATCGCCGCCCGCGAACGAAGCGAAATCGAGCGCATGGTTCCGAAAGTTCTGCGCCGAGTCGGCGGCTATAACATCGACATCTTTCATCCGCAAAGCGAGCGGCCTTATACGCCGGATCACTCGGTGAACCTGGCTCACCTGCTGGTCGGTTCGGAGGGAACGCTTGCCTACTCCAGACGGATCAAGCTCAAACTCACAGCGATCCCGCGCTACAAGACATTGGGTGTGGTTAATTTCTCAACCTTCGACCAGGCAATGGCGCTCACGCAGGATATCGTCAAGCTAGGCCCATGCGCAGTGGAACTGGTCGACCGCACCATGATCGACCTGTCGCGGCGCAATCCCGCATTCCGCCCGGTAATCGAACATGCGCTGATCGGTGAACCGGAAGCGGTCCTGTTGGTCGAGTTCGTCGGCCACGAAAAAGAACCTTTGCTGCGGAAACTCAGGGAACTGATCGCGCTGATGGATGATCTTGGACTGCCCGGAAGCGTGGTCGAAATGAGCGACCCCGGCCCGCAGAAAGACCTCTGGGAAGTGCGCAAGGCTGGGCTCAACATCATGATGAGCATGAAAGGGGACGGCAAAGCGGTATCCTTTATAGAAGATTGCGCAGTACCGCTCGAGCATCTGGCCGAATACACCGACCGGTTGACGCAAATATTCCATAAGCACGGAACAAAAGGCACGTGGTATGCCCATGCCAGCGTCGGCACTCTGCATGTGCGGCCGATACTCGACATGCGGCGCGACGGCGCGCAGAAGATGCGCGCCATCGCCGAGGAGGCGTCAGCCCTGGTACGCGAGTACAAAGGCGCTTACTCGGGCGAGCACGGCGACGGCCTGTGTCGCGGCGAATGGGTCTCTTGGCAGTTCGGGCCGCGTCTCAACCGAGCATTCGAAGAGATCAAGCGCCTGTTCGACCCGAACAATTTGTTCAATCCCGGCAAGATCGTGCGCACGCCGCGAATGGATGATCCCTCGCTGATGCGTTTCGCGCCGGATTATCGAGTGCAACCGATGCTGCCCAAGCTCGACTGGTCGGCGTGGAACGTGCAGCTCGATCCTCTAACTGAAAACGAGACCGCGCCGGGAAGCGGCGAAGACCCGGCCGGAGGATTCGCCAAAGCCATAGAGTTATGCAACAGCAATGGGCATTGCCGCAAATTTGATGCCGGCACCATGTGTCCGAGTTACCGGATCACCAAAGATGAGCAGCATCTGACCCGCGGCCGCGCCAACACGCTGCGCCTTGCCCTGTCCGGGCAGTTGGGCGAAGCCGGGCTCACCAGCGAGGCTGTCAAGGAATCCCTCGATCTTTGCGTGTCGTGCAAAGGATGCAAGCGCGATTGCCCGACCGGGATCGATATGGCAAAGATGAAAATTGAGTTCCGCGCGGCTTATGCGCAAGAGCACGGCATCGCGCTGCGCGACAAGCTGATGGCCTATTTGCCGCGTTATGCGCCGACTGCTGCCCG
Source organism: Burkholderiales bacterium (assembly GCA_036522275.1). Classification (GTDB taxonomy): domain Bacteria; phylum Pseudomonadota; class Gammaproteobacteria; order Burkholderiales; family JAHFRG01; genus JAHFRG01. Next base: position 2,606 of record DATDGC010000038.1, read on the forward strand.
TCTGCGCTGGCTGTTGAATATGCGCAATCGCGTGCCTGTGCTGGCTATGCTGGGAGAGAAGCTGTGCGGCTTATCCGCGCGACGTGCTTTGCCTTCCTGGAGGCTCCCGTTCAGTGCCACCGTGGCGCAGAAGTCGGCCATGCCCCGTGGTGACGGCAAGGAAGTAATGCTTTTCATCGATACCTTCAACAATTACATGGAGCCCGACAATGCTCACGCGGCGCAGCACGTGCTGGAAGCGCTCGGCTATACAGTACACTTGTCCTGCGCCCAAGGGGAAGGCGTTCGGCCTTTATGCTGCGGGCGCACCTTTCTTGCCGCCGGCTTGGTCGATGAAGCCAAGGCCGAGGCCAAGCGTTCGCTCGATGCACTGTTAGCCTATGTCGAGCGTGGGATGGCCGTCGTTGGCTTGGAGCCTTCGTGCCTGCTGACTATGCGTGATGAGTTTCTTCACTATGGCTACGGGAAGGCAGCCACTCGGCTTTCGGAGAGCGCTTATCTTCTCGAAGAATTCTTGGTACGTGAAAATGTAGCGGGAGGAATCGCTCCTGCCTTCAAGCCCTTGCCCTACAAACGCGCGCTATTGCACGGCCACTGCCACCAAAAGGCATTCGACGCGGTAACGCCGATACTGCAGGTTCTGAATTGGATTCCGGAATTGAATACGGAACTGATCGAGTCGAGTTGCTGCGGCATGGCCGGCAGCTTCGGTTATGAAGCAGAACACGTTGATGCCTCATTGCAAATGGCCGAGCTGTCACTCTTCCCACGCATCCGCAACAGCGACGATAACACGCTGTTGATCGCAGACGGTATCAGTTGCCGCCATCAAATACACGGCGGCCTTGGCCGCCAGTCCTTGCATATCGCCAAGGTGCTCGACATGGCCCTGGCATGATATTGATTGCCTGCTCGCACATCCAGTTATCGCAACTCTGACGCAGTCTTAGCAAAATTTGCTAGTATTTATCACTCTTTCCGCCCCGCTGGCGCTTTTTATACAAAAAATCCTAGAGGAGATCACAAGCCATGAAGCCATCAAAGTCGCTGACCTTTCTACTTTTCGCGAGTATCTGCGCCGGCGCGGCGATGGCCGAGCCGATCGAAATCAAATTGGGCCACGTGGGCGAAACAGGCTCACTGTTCACCCAGTCATCGGATGAGTTTGCCCGCCGCGCCAACGCCAAGCTGGGTGATAAGGCCAAGGTTGTGGTGTTCGGTTCGAGCCAGCTGGGCGGCGACAAGGAGCTGCTTCAGAAGGTGAAGCTCGGCACGGTGGACATGGCGGTGCCTTCTACCGTGATGTCCTCGGAGGCGGATCTATTCGGGGTCTTCGAGATGCCTTACCTGGTGAAGGACCGCGCCCACATGGCGCGAATCGAGAAGGAGCTCTTTTGGTCGAAGTTCGAGCCCGAAGTGGAAAAGAAGGGCCTCAAGGTGCTCGCGGTGTGGGAAAACGGTTACCGGCACATCACCAATTCCAAGCGCCCGATCAACAAGCCTGCTGACCTGCAAGGCATTAAGCTGCGCGTTCCCGAGGGCAAGTGGCGCGTAATAATGTTCCAGGCCTACGGGGCGAACCCGAGCCCGATGAAGCTCTCCGAAGTCTTCACGGCGCTGCAGACCGGCGTGATGGACGGCCAGGAAAACCCCTTCACCCAGATTTACAGCCAGAAGTTCCAGGAAGTGCAGAAGTACCTGTCCCTCACCGGGCACGTTTACACGCCGGCCTACTTGACCGTCGGCACTAAGAAATGGGAGACGCTGCCGCCTGATGTGCGCAAGATCCTGGAAGACACTGCGCGCGAAACGCAGGCCTTCGTGTACGCCACCGCCGAGAAAGACGACAACGAATTGCTGGGCAAGTTGAAAGCGGCGGGCATGCAGGTGAACACTGCCGACAAGGATGCTTTCATCGCCGCCAGCAAGGGCATCTACGAGGAATACTCCAAGGAAGTTCCGGGCTCGAAGGAAATCATCGACCGCGCCATCGCGCTCGGGAAGTAGCCACATGAGCCCGAATCTCTCGGTGGCGGCGGCATGAATCTTGATACGATCCGCGGGGGCTACGAGCAAGCTCTCGAGTGGCTGATCGTGGCTCTCATGACCCTGCTCGCCGCAGAGGTCACCTTGGGCGTGGTCTACCGGACCCTTGGATTCTCTCTCGTGTGGTACGACGAGGTGGCCTCGATCTTCCTCGCTTGGCTCACCTTCTACGGCTCGGCGCTCGCCTCGGTGAAGCGCGCGCACATCGGCTGTCCGGAAGTGATGGCATTTCTGCCCCGCAAGTCCAAGTTCATTTTCCGGGTGATCGCTGAAGTCCTTACCATCGGGTTCTTCCTCCTGATGGGCTGGGTGGGATACCAGGTACTGGGCGTCCTCGACACCGATCACCTGGTGAGCCTGCCGTCGATTCCGGTGAGCTGGGTGCAGTCGGTGGTGCCTGTGAGCGCGGTGCTCATCATCGCTGCCGAACTCATCACGCTTCCGAAGGTACTCGCCAACGCGTTCGCCGCGCCTGCGGTCACCGGGGGGGGTTCGCACTGATGCAGATGATGTTGCTATTTGTCTGCGTCCTGGCGCTCGTGGTGATCGACGTTCCGATCGCCGTGTCGCTCGGCATCGTCGCGGTCGCTGCCATGGTGTACACCCACGGCTCCGGATCGCTTCCCAACCTCCCGATCGTGCTCTACAACGGCGCCACCAACTTTCCGCTCATCGCGATCCCGCTCTTCATCCTCGCGGGCGCAATCATGAACGCCTCAGGCATCTCGCGGCGGCTCATCGCCTTCGCCTCCGCCATCCTGGGCTTCATCCGCGGCGGGCTCGCTATGGTCTCGATCGGAGCCTCGATGTTCTTCGCCGAGATTTCCGGCTCCGCGGTTGCGGACGTCTCGGCGCTGGGATCGATTCTGATTCCCGCGATGAAATCCAAGGGCTACCCGGCGCCCCTCGCCGCGGCCATCATGTCGTCGGCGGCCACCCTCGCCGTGATCATCCCGCCCTCGATTCCCATGATCCTCTATGCGGTCATGGCCGAAACCTCCGTCGTGAAATTGTTCGTTGCAGGCATAGTGCCCGGCATCCTCGGTGGCTTCGGCCTCATGGGCATGGCCTATTGGTTCGCGCGCCGCTACAATTTGCCGATCGAGGAGAAGTTCCAGTGGTCGCGCGTGCGCAGCACGTTCCGCGAGGCCTCCTGGGCTTTCACGCTGCCCATGATCATCCTCGGTGCCATTTTCGGGGGCGTGGTGACAGCGACCGAAGGCGCGGCGCTGGCGGTGGTGGCAGCGCTTTTCATCGGGCTCGTGGTGTACCGCGAGCTCGACTTGAAGCACCTGAAGAGCGCCATGATCGAAGGCAGCGTGCAGACGGCGGTTGTCATGCTGCTGGTGGCAAGCTCCGCCTTGTTGGGTACTTACCTCACCGAGATCCAGGCGCCCCAGAAGCTGGCCAAGGTGGTCGCGGACCTTACTACCAACAAGTGGCTCGTGCTCGCGTTGCTAAACGTGCTCTTCCTTCTCCTCGGCATGTTCCTGCACTCGGCCGCCGCAATTATCCTGGTGGTGCCGGTAGTGATGCCGCTGGTGAAATCGGTGGGCATCGATCCGGTGCATTTCGGCCTCATCGTCACCGTGAACCTGGGCATCGGCCAGCAAACGCCGCCGGTGGCCTCGGTGCTGATGGTGGCCTGCTCCATCGCCAAAGCAACCGTGTGGGAAGTGACCCGAGTGAACATCTGGTTCATTGGCGTGCTGTTCGCGGTGCTGATGCTGGTCACCTACGTTCCCGTGACCGGTCTCGGATTAGTCCAGTTGTTCTATCGCTGACTGGGGACTATAAATGAACGATTTGATTCTGGCCAACCGGGACGGTGACATCGCGACCGTCACGCTGAATAACCCCGACAAACTCAACGCGCTCAACCAGGCGATGTGGCGGCGCCTCGGCAAGGTCATGAGCGAGCTCGGCGCCGAGGAAAGCTTGCGCTGCATCGTGCTGCGCGGCACGGGTGACAAGGCTTTTGCGTCCGGCGCTGACATCTCGGAATTTGCCACGGTACGCGCCAGTTCGTCGCAGGCAAACGCTTATGGCGAGGCCATTCACGTTACCATGCGGGCAATTGCCGATTGCCGGCACCCGACGCTAGCGCTGATCCAGGGCGTGTGTGTGGGCGGTGGACTGGAGATTGCGTCCATGTGCGACCTGCGCATCTGCGGTGCCAGCAGTCGTTTCGGCGTGCCGGTGAACCGGCTTGGACTGGTCATGGCTTACGGCGAGATGCAGGGACTCATGATGCTGGTGGGGCGGGCGACGGCGCTGGAAATCGTGTTGGAAGGCCGCGTGTTCGGCGCCGAGGAGGCGCGTGAAAAAGGCCTCGTCAACCGCGTGGTGCCGGACGACAAAGTCATCGAGGAGGCTTATGCCACCGCGCGCCGCATCGCCGACGGCGCGCCGTTGGCTGCACGCTGGCACAAGCGCTTCATCAATCGTCTCAACGACCCGCGGCCTCTCACCGAAGCGGAGCGTGACGAGAGTGACGCCTGTTTCGACACCGAGGACTTCCGCATCGGTTATCGCGCGTTCCTCGCGAAGAAAAAACCCGAGTTCAAGGGGAAATGAACATGGGACCGCTGGCCGGCCTCAAGGTCATCGAACTTGCGCACATCATGGCCGGCCCCACCTGCGGCATGCTGCTCGCCGACATGGGTGCGGATGTCATCAAGGTCGAGAAGTTTCCCGGCGGCGACGATACGCGCCGCTTCGGAATTCCTGACATCCGCGGCGAATCCTCCGCGTTCATCGTCATGAACCGAAACAAGCGGGGCATAGCGGTCAACCTCAAGCTATCTGCTGGTCAGGATGTGTTGCGCCGCTTGTTGGCCACGGCAGACGTGGTCACCGAGAACTACCGCAAGGGGACGACGGAAAAACTGGGCCTCGGCTACGATGAGCTCGTGAAAGTAAACCCGGGGCTGATCTACTGCGAGATTTCCGGTTACGGGCACACCGGACCCTACTCCGACAAACCAGGCTTCGATCTGATCGCGCAAGGGATGTCGGGGCTTATGAGCATCACTGGGGAGCCTGGCCAGACGCCCACCAAGTGCGGCGGGCCGGTGACGGACGTGTGTGCCGGCGTGCTCGCGGCTATGGGAATCGCCTCTGCCTATATCCATCGTCTGAAAACGGGTCAGGGCCAGCGAGTGGACACCTCTCTTTTCGAGGCGGGAATCATTCAGACCTACTGGCACGCGGCCTACTTCTTCGCCACGGGAGAGGCCGCCCCCGCCATGGGCTCGGCCAATCTCACCAGCGCCCCGTATCAGGCCTTTCAGACAAGCGACGGATGGGTCAACGTCGGCGCAGCGAACCAGGCCAATTGGGAGCGATTAGTTGCGGTGCTGAATGCACCGGAACTTGGCGACGATCCGCGTTTCGCCAGCAACGCCAGCCGAATGAAGCACCGCATGGAACTGGTGAGAGCACTCAGCCCGATCTTTCGCCGGGCCACCACCGCACAGTGGTGCGAAAAGCTTGAAGAGGCGGGCCTGCCGGTCGGACCGGTCCTGAGCGTACCGGAAATGCTCGCCCATCCCCAGACCCTCGCGCGCGACATGGTCGTTGAAACCCATCATCGGCGCATCGGCAAGGTGCCCGCACTCGGGTTTCCGCTCCGGTTCTCGCAAACGAAGGCTGAAGTCACTCGCAGCGCGCCGGTGCTGGGCGAGCACACACGGGAAGTGCTCGCAGAGTACGATTACACGGCAAACGAAATTGAAAATCTGATCAAAGAAGGCGCCGTCGGCGTAGCTTAGGACGGGATTCGTTTGTTCCCGCCGTGCAGAAACCACGCTTGAGCTGTCCTTTGTGG
>DATDGC010000039.1:0-8918 GCA_036522275.1 Burkholderiales bacterium
GGACTCTGGCCCAAGACGGCGATCTTCATCACTTGGGACGACTGGGGCGGTTGGTATGATCATGTTAATCCGAGCGTCGTGGAGACTTGGAGTCACACCAAATCACAACGTGCGCTCGATGCCCATCCTGAGTTCGACGGACAGCCGTTCCGTTATGGCTCGCGGGTCCCTTGCCTGGTGGTCAGTCCCTACGCCAAGGCCGGGCATATTTCCAAGGAACTAAACTCGCACGTGAGCCTTGTGAAGTTCTGCCAGGGAGTATTCGGCCTGCCCCATCTAAACGCGCGAGACAGCGGGTCCAATGGCATGGCCGACTGCTTCGATTTCACCAAGCCCGCTGCGCCGCCTCCGGTTTTGACGGCAACTACAAAGTCTCACCGCTGAATTCACCCTAAGGAGCCCATGATGGCGAAGGAAAAACTTCATCCCGCAAAGAAAATTTATCCCGCGCACGGCGATGCGATCCGCATCGTGCCGCTGCATGTGCCCGACACCGTGCGCACACCGACTGCGGAGGCCGCTGCTATAGCAGCGCTGCCTCCGCAGCTCACGTACCGGGGTAGCCAGCTCATTGCCTCGTGCGAGGTATTCACGATTTTCTGGGGACCAGCGTGGCAACAGGCGGCACAAAACCCTCTAGTCGCCCAGCTCAACCAATTTTTTGATTTCATTCTCGCGAGCCCGCTCATCGACCAGCTGGCGGAGTACAATGTTGCGGCTTACCAGATCGTCCACGGCAAGCGCAGCGGGACGATTACCATTACCGCGCCAAAACTCAAGAATTCGGTGTCGGATACAGCCATCCAGCATATGCTGCAGCAGGAAATTTCAAGCAATCCTGCCGTTCCGCATCCGACCCCCAATACACTATACTTTATCTACCTTCCGCCGGGCGTCAAGGTCGTGCAAGGCGGCAGCGCGTCCTGCCAAGCGTTCTGCGGCTATCACAACGACATTTCGGGACAAATCTTCTACGCGGTCATGCCGTACCCAGGCTGCAACGGATGCACAGGAGGGCTTTCAGTCTTCGATGCACTGACCTCCACCAGTTCCCATGAACTGTGCGAGGCCATTACGGATCCGATTCCGGGGCGGGGATGGTACGACGATTCGAACGGCGAGATCGGCGACATCTGCGCCTGGACAACGAAGAAGATCGGCCAGTACACCGTTCAGCTGGAGTGGTCGAACAAAGCTAACGCGTGCATTTAGGGGTTGGCCTGTCGTGTTAGTCAACTTGGTACAAAAAAACCCGGTTCGTCATTACGCATCCACTGAATTGATTTAGCTGGTATCGTGGCAAATTGCACACCAGAACGACGCAAAGTGGTCTAAGTTGAATGTCCTTAACGTGAATCCTCCTTGCCAGATTATCGTTGTCGGGGTCTACTCCCATAAAATAGAAACGCGATGAAAAGGAGTAAGGCTGCGGTCAAGCCGATCAATGTCGTCATCGACATTTCACAACATCAGGAGATGGTTGACTTTGATAAGGTCAAGAAAGATGGCATTGTCAGTGTAATCCACAAAGCAACTGAGGGCTTTAACTTTGTTGACGAGAAGTACGCCTCTCGAAAAGAACAAGCATTGAAGTTTGGTTTATTGTGGGGCGCCTATCATTTTGGAGTCGGTGGAAATGGATCCGACCAAGCCGATTTCTTCTTGAATACAGTTCAGCCAGACGCGCAAACGCTGCTCGTACTCGACTATGAGTCAAATCGCACTGGTGCGACTATGACGCTAAACCAAGCCCGCAAGTTTGTCGATCACGTCAACGAAGTTACCCGGCGTTATCCCGGCCTTTATTCGGGCCATCTCATCAAAGAACAACTGGGCAGCGTAACTACACCGGATCCCATTTTGTCGAATTGCTTTCTCTGGATCGCCCAATACAACGGGCCGAAGCCGCTCAATATCCCATCAACGTTTAGTACATGGACCTTTTGGCAATATACCGATGGCGTGCATGGACCTGAACCGCGTCGCGTCGCCGGGATTGGGCAGTGTGATCGTGACCGGTTCAATGGAAGTCTGACCCAGCTCCAGAAACTGTGGGGTGTTCACAAATAAAGACGATAACCCAACGAAGTACGGTTTGCTGTAAAAAAATACTGAAGGGTTAGAGTCGCATTTTTCTGCGGAACGCTGAATGCCGAGAGTGAAATTTTTACCTCTTCAAAAATAATTTGTCTCTGACCTGGCGTTCATCAGCCATGCCGGAACTCAAAAAATATATCAGAGCCGCGCCAACTGTTCCGGAGTATCTATGTCGAAGAGAATACCGGGATCATGCGTATCAACGCGTACAAGTTCGTGGGAATCACGCATGAGCAGTTTCCGTGCGCCTTGATCACCGTCCAGCTGAAGCAGATCATCAAGGTATTTTTTGCCGAACGCCACGGGGTGTCCGCGCTGTCCCTCAAAGTAAGGCGCTGCAAGCGATGCTCCCGCTGCTATACTCCGCGCAAGCGCAATGATGGTCTGGGGCTGGATATGCGGCATGTCCGCGAGTGCCACAATCCAACCATCGGCTTCTCGTGCATGATTGATGCCGAAAGCCAAACTCGTTCCCATGCCGCGCCGCGCATTGGTGCATACCACAACCTCGAGTCGTTCCCGGACCAGCAGACGACTTAGCGCCGCTTCGCCGGGGCGCACCACCGCCACCGCGTGATCCAACCCGCCCATGAGGTTACGCGCCGCTGCAGCAATAACGGGTATTCCATTAGGGAGATGTGCAAGCAATTTCCCACCGCCAAAGCGGCGGGCTTTGCCTGCAGCAAGCAAGATTCCGCAAATCACGGCTCGGTCAATACAGTGTGCGGCACGGCGCTTGTCGCTCGCTCTTTCAAAGGAACGAGTTCGACGCCATTACGCAACGCAGTGAGTTCAGCAAGAATGGCTACCGCGATCTCCGGCGGCGTGCGGCTGCCGATGTGCAAACCAACCGGTCCTTTGAGCCGGGCGATTTCCGCATCACTCAGATCAAAATGTTGCTTGAGCCTTTCTTTGCGTTTTGCGGTATTCGCCTTGGAACCCAGCGCGCCCACATAGAAGGCCGGGGATTTAAGTGCTTCCAGGAGTGCCATATCATCCAGCTTCGGGTCATGGGTGACGGCAACGATTGCAGTGTGCCCATCCGGCTCCAAAGCCAGCACTATGTCGTCTGGCATCGCAGTGGAAAATTCAGTGCCGGACACCTGCCAGTTCTTGAAATATTCTTCCCGCGGGTCACATACGATCACATGGTAATCAAGCGCTAGCGCCATCCGCGCAAGGTACTGGGCAAGCTGGCCCGCACCGATGATGAGCAAGCGCCAGCGCGGTCCATATATTGTTTTCAGCCATACGCCGTCAAATTGCATTGCGTCACCGCGTTTCGCCGGTGCAAGAGTGGCTCGGCCGCTATCAAGCTCCATATTGCGTGCAACAATCTCGCGGCGTTTAACTCGCTCCTGCAGTTCACGCAAAAGCGCGATCTCCGGTGCCGGCTCCAGCACCAACTGCAGCGTGCCGCCGCACGGCAATCCGAAGCGGGTCGCTTCTTCCTTAGTCACGCCATAAGTCACGATCTCGGGCCGCTCGCTGTTAATGCGCCTTTCCCGCACTCGTGATATCAGATCATCCTCAATGCAACCGCCCGAAACCGAGCCTACAACCTGGCCGTCATCCCGGATTACCAGCCAGGCCCCTGGCGCGCGCGGTGCGGAACCCCATGTGCGAACAACTGTGGCCAGCATGATCCGATGGCCGGCATCACCCCATGCAATCGCGCTCTTAAGTACTTCCAAATCTACGCTGTCCATAAAATATTCAGGCTTTTTCGAGTTGGTTGCCGATAGGCAACTGGCGGATGCGCTTGCCAGTGGCCATATAGAGCGCGTTAACCACCGCTGGGGCTATGGGAGGCACTCCGGGTTCGCCCACCCCTGTCGGCTTCTCATTCGAAGGCACGATATGCACCTCAACGCGTGGCATCTCCCTCATGCGCAGTACTGGATAGTCGTGAAAATTGGACTGATCGACTTTTCCATCAGTCAAGGTAATCGCTCCGTGCAACGCGGCTGCCAGGCCGTAGCCAATGCCGCCTTCCATCTGGGCACGGATGACGTCAGGGTTGATGGCAATACCGCAATCCACCGCGCAGACTACTCGATCGACACGAAAACCACCGTTGGGCTTCACTGTCACTTCCGCAACCTGCGCAACGAAGGAATTAAAAGACTCATGCACCGCCACTCCGCGCCCGCGCTTCTCTCCGTCCCGGCCTGGTGCAAGCGGAGAACTCCACTCTGCTTTCTCCGTCGCGAGCTGAAGAACTCCGGCATGTCGCGGATGCTTTGTCAGGAGCGCCATGCGAAACGCCACGGGGTCCGCACCCGCCAAGTGTGCCATATCGTCAATGAAAGTTTCGGTGGAGAAAGCAGTGTGAGTGGAGCCCACGGAGCGCCACCACTGCACCGGCACGCCTACTTGGGGCGAGTGCAGATCTACCATCAGATTAGGGATGTCGTAAGGCAGACTCGCCGCTCCTTCTACCGAGGTGGCGTCAATGCCATTCTTTACCAACATGGCTTCCATAGGCGTACCGGTGAGGATTGACTGGCCTACGATGCGATGTCCCCAGGCCACAAGGTTGCCGTTCGCGTCGAGGCCCGCTTTAATCTCGTGGTAGTACATGGGCCGGTAGTAACCGGCTTGAGTATCGTCTTCTCGAGTCCATACCAGTTTCACTGGAGCACGGCCTTTGATTGCTTTGACAATGTTTGCGGCTTCCACGAGGTAGTCCGAGTGAGGATTTGCGCGCCGCCCAAAACTGCCGCCCGCGTAGAGCATATGCAATTGCACCTGCTCGGGCTTCAACCCCAACACGTTGGCTACGGACATCTGGTCGACAGTCTGGAATTGCTCGCCATTCCATATTTCGCAGCCGTTCTTGGATAGCCGCACGACGCAGTTCATGGGTTCCATGGCGGCGTGCGCAAGATACGGAAATTCGAATGCGGCTTCGAGTTTTTTCGCGGCCCCGGCGAGCGCGGTATCGGGATCGCCGTCTTTACGCGCCACCAGCCCCGGCTGTTTTGCGAGTTCCTCGTACTGGGAGAGGATATCCGACGAGCCGAGCTTGAAAGCATCGGATTCGTCCCATTCCACCACGAGAGCGTCGCGGCCTCGCATGGCCGACCAAAAATCTGTTGCGAGTACGGCTACCCCGCTCGGAATTTCCACCACCGTCACAACTTCCTTGACTGCCTTGGCCTTGGAAGCGTCAAAGGATCTGACCTTACCGCCGAAGCGCGGCGCATGAGCCACTACGGCTGTCAGCAGACCGGGCAGCCGCACGTCTTGGGTAAAAATAGCGCGTCCGGTGGTCTTGTCGCGCGAATCCTTGCGCGGAACGCGCTTGCCGATCAAGGTAAAATCTTTCGCATCTTTGAGTGTGACCTCCGTCGGCACCGGCAACGCTGCCGCCTTTTCAGCAAGCTGGCCAAAGGTTGCTATGCGTCCAGAGGGCTGATGCATGACTTTGCCTTCGCGCACTGTGATGGATTCGGGCGCTACCTTCCAGCGTTGGGCTGCAGCCGCCACCAGCATCGCGCGCGCCGTCCCGCCGGCACGCCGCAACTGTTCGAAGGAATTAGCGATGGCACTGCTCCCGCCGGTTCCCTGCATCGGACCCCAGAATAAATTGTTATAACGCTTGGCGTCCGCCGGTGCGCCCTCGACACGAATCTGGGACCAAGCGGCGTCCAGTTCCTCAGCCACAAGGGTCGCGAGCCCCGTATAGGTGCCCTGCCCCATCTCCAGGTGTTTGGCGATCACGGTGACCGTATCGTCATTGCCGATGCGAACGAAGGCATTGGGCTCGAAGCCTGATTCCCACAATATCTTGTTGCCGGCTTTGCCTGGGCCGGCTTGGGCGATCGCGCCCGGCAGGTAAAAAGCCAGAGTTAGCCCTGCGCCGGCTTTGAGGAAGGCTCGGCGGCTTTCGTTGAAGATTATTGTCTCGTTCATGGCGTCTGTCCTCAGGTCAGCGTCTTCGCCGCTTCATGGATGGCGGCGCGAATGCGCACATAAGTTGCACAGCGGCAGATATTGCCTTCCATGCCAAGGTCAATGTCGGCGTCGGTCGGCTTCTTGTTTTCGGAAAGGATAGTGATCGCCGACATGATCTGCCCCGACTGGCAGTAGCCGCACTGCACGACATCGAGCCGTTGCCAGGCTTTCGTCACCGCGTCCGCCACCCTGCCTGAGACCCCTTCGATCGTGGTGATCTTTTTTCCCGCCGCCTGACCGACCATGATCGAGCACGAGCGTGCGGCCTGGCCGTCAATGTGCACTGTGCACGCGCCGCACAAGGCTCGCCCGCAGCCGAATTTGGTGCCCGTTAAATTCAGCTTGTCGCGCAGCGCCCAAAGCAGGGGCATCTGAGGGCTGACGTCAAGCTGGTGAGATTTGCCGTTTACATTCAGAGTTATCATGTGAGGACTCTTTCGTTCAAATTATGCTAATTAAAATCATGCCAGCGATGCCGCGCATCACTCAGGACACGCCGTGCCGCCCGCGACCCAAACCTTCATTTGATCCACAAACTCCTTGTGAGGCACCGGAACGGGCTCGCGGCCTTTGCCCGGATTCCAACCCCAAAGCACGAGCAGGTCTTTGTCCATATGAGAAATGAGTGCCTGAGGAGTCCGATTGCCATTAAGCTGCGGGTTTTTGAGCATCCGGCACAGTTGACCGGTAGACAATTCCTGCCAAAGCATCGAGATTGGTGCGAGTTGCCAGTGCGGCGCACCGGGCGTTCCTGACGTTGGATTGTTGCCGATAGCATTATGACAATTGGCGCAACGCATGGCACTCACGCCACGGTTGTCCGGCCCGCGAACCACAAGCGGCACATGAATTCTCTGCATATCGCCCTGCAAAGGAACATTTGCTTGATGGCAGTTGATGCAACGGGGGTGCTGAAGGACCGTGGAAATTTTTTGCCACGCATCTAAGCTTTCGGCTTGGCCGAATGCTGGCGTCTGCTCACGGTCCATGCCTATTGCCCAAGGCAAGACGGTGATCGCCGCCAGCAGACTGATGACAATGATGGCGGTCTTTCGAACAGGATGTTGTTTATTCAGCATTCGCGCCTACCGAGGGCTTCTCGAGCGCAGATTGACACCTTGGTTGCTTAGGATACTAGTCTACTATTCTGATGCGTTTTTTCAAAGCGACTTCTTAAAGGGTTGGGGGTCGGATTTTTCTGCGGAATGCTAAATGTCGGGAGTAAAATTTTAATCGCTTCAAAAATAATTTGTTCTGATGCCTAGTGTTCGTGAACTTGTTTACGCAAATGCCTGGCGACAGATACCATATTTTGGAGCGCAACCCGTGTTTCCGGCCATTGACGTGTTTTCAATCCACAATCCGGATTAACCCATAAATTTCTGGCAGGCACCACGGTAAGGGCCTTGTTCAGCAAAGTTGTCATTTCATCTTCCGTGGGCACCCTGGGCGAATGAATGTCATAGACACCCGGTCCGATCTCGTTGGGATATTTGAAGTCCACAAATGCATCCAAAAGCTCCATTTGCGATCGCGATGTTTCAATCGTGATGACATCGGCGTCCATGTCGGCAATACTCTTGATAATATCGTTGAACTCCGAATAACACATATGCGTATGAATCTGCGTTTCATCGGAGACAGAGGATGAGGCCACTCTGAACGCCTTAACAGCCCATCTGAGATAGTCTTCCCTGTCGGCTTGGCGCAGAGGCAATCCCTCCCTGATAGCCGGTTCGTCAATCTGAATGATCCGAATACCGGCATTTTCGAGATCGCTCACTTCGTCTCGTATCGCCAGAGCGATCTGCATGGCAGTGGTCTCGCGTGGCTGGTCGTTCCTCACAAATGACCACTGCAAGATGGTGACCGGCCCCGTCAGCATTCCTTTGACGATCTTGTCGGTCAAGGATTGGGCGTACCGGGTCCATTTCATCGTCATGGGTTCTTTGCGCCCCACGTCTCCGAAGATGATGGGGGGTTTCACGCATCGAGACCCATAGCTTTGTACCCAGCCGTTTTGAGTGAACGCAAAACCTTCCAGCAACTCGCCGAAGTATTCGACCATGTCATTGCGTTCGAACTCACCATGGACAAGCACGTCAACGCCGATACTCTCCTGCCAGCGTATGGCCTTTTCGATTTCCGACTTGATCTGCGTTTCATACTGCGCCTGGCTCAGCTCTGCTTTTCTGAATTTTGCCCTTAGCTTCCGCACCTCATTGGTTTGCGGGAATGAGCCGATGGTAGTGGTAGGAAACAGCGGGAGCTTCAATGCGGCGTGCTGCTTTTTCTGACGCACGGCAAACGGATTGTGCCGGCGGATATCCGACTCGCGCAAGGCGGCGACGCGATCCTTGACATGAGGCTTGTGAATCAGCCGCGACTGCTTGCGGTTTTCAATATCCGTGATATTTTCCATTAATCTTTTAGCATATTGCTGGTGTGTTTCAGCCTTGGAAAGCGCAGCTAATATGACCGTTTCATCCAGCTTTTGCCTGGCGAATGCCATCCAGCGCTTCGACTCCGCAGGAAGAGACGCCTCGTTTGTCTCGTACTCAAGATCACAGGGAATGTGCATAAGCGAGCAGGACGGCGCGATCATTATCCGCTCGTTGCCTATCTTCTCGATGGTCTTGCTGATAAACGCCAAAGAATTTTCAAAATCGTTCTTCCATATATTGCGCCCGTCCACTAACCCAAGGGACAGCACCAGGCTCTCCGGGGCATCGGCCAACACACTGTCCAATTGATTGGGCGCCCGCACCAAATCAAGATGCAGCGCATGAACAGGCAAATTGACGGCAAGTTCGGTGTTTCTCCGCAATCCTTCGAAGTAAGAGGCGAGAATGACTTTAAGC
>DATDGC010000040.1:0-2771 GCA_036522275.1 Burkholderiales bacterium
CACGGTCGCTCAACTGGGACGCCCATTGACCGGCCCGATCCGCTAATCGGTCGGCACCCTCTACAGCGGCCGGCGGCAATCCGAAACAGGTTGCACACCGCGTTATCGCACTGCAATATGGCCACGCCAATGGTAATTTGCGCGGAGCACCACTTCGCCGAAGGGGACATCAGACCTCCTGATCTCAGACGGGTGTAATTGGAGTGGTGGTAATCGCAAAATTGTTTGCTAAGTCAATGCGGCCCACAAGAAAAGCAGGGTGGCGGCGAGCGCTAAGAGGCCGAATCGAGAGGATTCTGGGATGATGGCTGGGTGAGGGGGGGGCGGTCTTTTTCTTCCCCTCATCGGGAGAGACCGTTCCATGCCCCAGCTTCATCTGCCGATGTTTCCGACCGGCGTGACCCACATCACCAGCGAATTGGCGTTTGAGAAAAAGGATGGCTGCATAACGTATTTCAACGGGCACATGCCGGTGTTTACCCATGGTGAGAAAGATGTCGCAACCTTTCGGATGATCACCAGTCAGTTCTGCGCAAGCGGTTATGCCAAGCAAAGCGATATCATCCGGGCTTTTGGCGTGACATCCATCAGCGTGAAGCGATCGGTGAAGCTGTATCGGGAGAAGGGAACGAAGGGATTTTATGCACCGCGCGTGACACGCGGTGCGGCGGTGCTGGTTGACAGCGTGGTGGCGCAGATTGAGGAGCTTCTCGCGGCAGGTGCCAGTGAAGCGGAGGTTGCCAAGAAGCTTGGGTTGAAGCTCAATACTCTGCAAAAAGCCATCCGGGCGGGGCGGATACGCATGCCCGCTAAAAAAAACAGCCCGCTGGATCGCCTTTAGTCGCGAGCACCAAAAGCGAGCGCGCTGAAGCGGATTGTGCGGCCCCGATGGGGCGAGGTGCGACCGCGACGATCGAACGGCTAGCGGCGAGCCTCGGCGGGCTTGATGAGGCTGCGCCTCGTTTTGACCCTGCTCTTGATGTTTCCAAAGGCGGTGTCTTGCTGGCCCTGCCGGCGCTTTTGGCGTGCGGACTGTTGCGTCATTCCGGCAAATACTTTCGACTGCCCGCGGGCTTTTATGGTCTCAAGACGATCTTTCTGCTTCTGGCCTTCATGGCGCTTGCCCGGCTCAAATCGATTGAAGCGCTGCGCTATTACGCGCCAGGGGAATGGGGAAAATTACTGGGCCTCGACCGCGCTCCGGAAGTTCGGACCTTGCGGGTAAAAGTCAAAACTCTGGCTGACCAGAACCAGGCCTTTTCATGGAGTTCTGAGCTTTGCAAAGAGTGGATGGCGGAGGCCCCGCAAGAGGCAGCTGTTCTCTATGTTGATGGCCATGTTCGCGTTTACTACGGCAACACCAAGCAATTACCCAAGCACTACATCGCGCGCGAGCGCCTGTGTCTGAGTGCGACGGCTGATTATTGGGTCAACGCCATGGACGGCAAGCCATTTTTTGTGGTGAGCCAGGCCGTCGATCCAGGCCTGCTGCAGGTGCTGGAATGCGACATCGTCCCGCGCCTTGAAAATGATGTGCCGAACCAACCAAGCTCTGACCAGCTTGAGGCTGATCCGCTGCTTCATCGTTTTACCGTGGTGTTTGATCGCGAAGGTTACAGCCCCAATTTTTTCGTCAAGATGAAAGACCGACGCATTGCATGCCTGACCTATCGCAAATATCCCGGCGAGGATTGGCCGCACCAAGAGTTTTTCCCCACCGACGTACGCTTGTCGTCGGGACAATTGACCACGATACGCCTTGCCGAGCGGGGGACCTGGCTCGGCGACCGGCTGTGGGTGCGCGAAGTCCGCAAGCTCACCGAGAGTGGTCATCAAACCGCAGTGCTTTCCACTGATTACAAATCCTCGGCGGCGCGGTTGGGCCCGGCCATGTTTGCGCGATGGTCGCAGGAAAACTTCTTCCGATATATGCGCCAAAGCTATAATCTGGATGGCCTTGTTGACTATGGTACCGACATTGTTCCTGACGCCACCATGGTGGTGAACCCCGCCTACCGGACCCTGGATGGGCAGGCGCGCAAAAAGATTGGTGTGCTCAATCGTAAAATCGCCGAGTTCGGTGCCGTGAACCTGGAAGGCGAGATTGAACCTTGCGAGGTCGAGGCCTTCACGCAGCGCAAATCCGATCTGCAAGAAAGCATCGCGTCGCTTCAAAAAGAAATCGACGAGCTCAAGGCTCTGCGAAAAGCCACCAAACGACATATTCCGTATAAAGAGTTGCCACCGGAGGCACGGTTCGATCGCTTAAGCACTCAAAGCAAGCACTTTATCGACATCATAAAAATGATCGCCTATCGGGCTGAAACAGCCATGGCGCAGATATTGCGCCAGAACATGACCCGTCACGACGATGCCCGCAGTCTGCTACGTGCCATCTACAGCACCGAAGTTGATATCGTGCCGGATCCGCAGGCTAACACTCTCACCATCCGTCTACACCCACTCGCCAACACATCTTCAGACCTTGCCGTCAGACACCTTTGCGCTGAGCTCAACACCACCGAAACTCTGTTTCCTGGCACCGAACTGCGCTTAATCTACGATTTGGTGTCATCGAAAAATCTATGAGATCAGGCGGTCTGAACATGGTCTGCACGTGGCGTCTGATGCCGGCATAAGCCCCCATCAGACGCAGCGGCGGCGCGGCGCTGTGCCAAGCTGCCGCAAAGTCCGCACGCAATGGCAGCCACCTACGCCCGATCCATCGCCATCCAGCGCCAAAACACTTCGCGCAGGCACATTCCAACTCC
>DATDGC010000041.1:0-33176 GCA_036522275.1 Burkholderiales bacterium
GTTTGCCACTTTGCACACCAACAGCGCGCCTGAGTCCATCATCCGTCTGCTGGACATGGGCATGGACCCGTTCAATTTCTCGGATGCGCTGCTGGGGGTGCTGGCGCAACGCCTGGCCAAGCGCCTGTGTTCTAAATGCAAAAAACCGCATGTCGCTACCCAAGATGAATTGAAGCTCTTGCTCATGGAGTATTGCGAGGAATTGAAAAACACCAAATCGTGGCAAAAAGACCCCAACGCGGCGATTAAGCAAGTTCACCAAGACTGGGTCAAGCTGTTTGCCGACCCCAAGGGACAGTTCACCCTTTATGAACCGGCGGGTTGCGACAATTGCAACAACACGGGTTACCGCGGACGTGTTGGCCTGCATGAACTCCTGGTCGGTACCGACGCTTTGAAAAAGAATATCCAGGATCATGCGCATGTTGCCGCAATGTTTGCCACAGCCTTGGAAGACGGCATGCGCACCTTGAGGCAGGACGGTATAGAAAAAGTATTACTGGGACTCACCGACATGCACCAGGTACGTGCTGTCTGCATTAAATAGGAAAAACCCGCTATCTGAAGACGGTTGTAATCTAAATAAGCAGGGATTAAGGAGAGACACATGGCAATTGCAGTGGCCGCAAAAAAAGATATCAAAGTTAAAGAGCTATTGTTCTCTTGGGAAGGCAAAGACAAGTCTGGCAAGGCGGTCTCCGGCCAGATGAAAGCCGGTGGGCCAGCCGTAGTCAGGGCTCAGTTGCGCCGCCAGGGCATCCAGGTACTCAAAGTCAAGAAGCAACGCCGCCTTGGTGGAAGTGTCTCTGAAAAAGACATCACCCTGTTCACCCGTCTGCTTGCCACCATGATGAAATCCGGCGTGCCGCTGCTGCAAGCTTTCGATATCGTCGGCAAGGGGCACAGCAACCCCGCTGTGGCTAAACTGCTGCTCGACATCAAGACCGATGTTGAAACCGGCAGTAGCCTGAACCAGGCTTTTAGAAAATACCCGCTCTACTTTGATGACCTATTCTGCAACCTGGTGGGCGCAGGCGAAGCGGCCGGTATTCTCGACACCCTGCTGGACCGCCTCGCCAATTACAAGGAAAAAATCCTTGCCATAAAAAGCAAAATCAAATCCGCCATGTTTTATCCGCTGTCGATTATCGTCGTGGCTTTTATCATCACTACGGTGATCATGATTTTTGTCATCCCGGCATTTAAGGAACTATTTTCCAGTTTCGGCGCAGATCTTCCTACGCCCACACTTGTCGTGATGGCAATTTCGGATTATTTCGTGAAATACTGGTATGCGATTTTCGGCATTATTGGTTTCGTATTATGGTTTTTCTTCTATACCTGGAAGCGCTCCCGGAAAATGCAGGCCTTCATGGACCGGCTGATACTGAAACTGCCTGTGCTGGGGCCGGTCATCGAGAAAGCCACTATTGCGCGCTGGGCCCGTACGCTGTCCACCATGTTTGCCGCTGGCGTGCCATTGGTGGAAGCACTGGATTCGGTGGCCGGAGCCGCAGGGAATTTCGTCTATTATGAGGCGACCAAGCAAATCCAGAGCGAGATCACCACCGGCACCAGTCTTACCGTGGCGATGCAAAATAGCAGAGTTTTCCCCAACATGGTGCTGCAAATGGTGGCGATCGGCGAAGAATCCGGTGCATTGGACAACATGCTTAGCAAGGTAGCGGATTATTTCGAGGGAGAAGTGGATGACGCGGTGGATGCGCTGAGCAGCCTGATGGAGCCGGTGATCATGGTGGTCCTCGGCACGCTGATTGGCGGCCTGGTGATCTCCATGTACCTGCCGATCTTCAAGATGGGCCAGGCAGTATAAAACAGCTTCGAAGAAACTAAAGCCTCCTGGCTGCCTGCACCCGATACCACGGCGTTCGCAGCAGGTTCCTGTTACTGCTCATGCTTTTTTTCTAGATCTCAAGGTCATGGCATTACCTCAAATATTACAATCTTCACCTTACCTATTTATCACGCTGTGTCTGGTTGTGGGCTTGATGGTGGGCAGTTTTTTAAACGTGGTCATCCACCGCCTGCCAAAAATGCTGGAGCGTGAATGGTTTGAGCAGTGCGCGGAATTTAAGGGCGAGCGGCTAGCCGCAGCCCCGCGCTTTAACCTAGTCATTCCGCGATCGGCCTGTCCACAGTGCGGCAAGCCTATCGCGATACTGGAAAACATACCTCTTTTAAGCTACCTGGTGTTACACGGCAAATGCTCAGGCTGCGGCGCTCCGATATCCAAACGCTATCCGCTGGTAGAGGCTTTATGCGGCGTGTTGAGCGCTATCATCGCTTGGCGCTTCGGTTTTGGCATGACCGCGCTTGCGGCCATGCTTTTCGCCTGGTGCATGATCGCGCTTACCTTTATCGATCTTGATACCCAGTTACTGCCGGACGGCATTACCTTGCCTCTGTTGTGGTGCGGCTTGCTGTTTAATCTGGGGACGCTGTTCAGCGACGTGAAATCAGCGGTCATCGGAGCCACCGCTGGCTATCTTGCGTTATGGACCGTTTACTGGATATTCAAATGGGCGACCGGCAAAGAAGGCATGGGCTACGGAGACTTTAAACTGCTCGCCGCCATCGGCGCCTGGCTCGGCTACAAAATGCTGCTGCCGGTGATTCTGCTTTCATCCTTTGTCGGCGCGGCAGTCGGCATCACGCTCATTCTCACCAAAGGCCGCAGCCGTAATGTCCCGATTCCATTTGGCCCTTATCTAGCAGTAGCCGGACTGATTGCGCTGATCTGGGGGAATCAGTTCTGCGAGGCCGACTACTTCAGCACGCTGTTATGCCCTTTACGGTAGGCTTGACCGGTGGCATCGGCTGTGGCAAGAGCAGCGCGGCGCGGATGTTTGCAGAACGCGGCGTTCAGGTTGTGGACACCGACGCCATAGCGCATCAACTCACTGCACCTGGGGGGCCTGCTCTTGCGGCAATTCGTCGGCAGTTCGGCTCGGAAATTTTCGCCAGCGACGGCTCGCTGGACCGCGCGCAACTGCGCAAGCGGGTTTTTTCCGATACCCTGGCAAAAAAAAACCTGGAAGCACTATTGCATCCGCTGATCCGCGCAGAAGCACTACAGCAACTTGCCCGCTGTGGCGGCCCTTATGCGGTTCTAGTGGTGCCGATGCTCCTTGAAACGGGTGAATTGCACGATAGGGTGCAGCAGGTGCTGGTGGTGGACTGCGATGAACCGCAGCAAATCGCCCGCGCCATGTCGCGCAGCCGCTTGAGTGAAGCTGAGGTGCGCGCCATCATGGCAGCACAATCAAGCCGCGCGACGCGGCTCAAGCTCGCCGACGATGTTTTGTCGAACGACTCGAGCTTGGAGCATCTGCAACAACAGGTCGAAGCCTTGCACCGCAAATACCTCAAGCTAGCGCAGCACGACCCGGCCTTGGGTTCATGACGGGTGGTTTGTCAAATCCAGGTTAATGAGTGAGAATTAAGTTTTCCCTGCTCCATGGCGCACAGTGATTAGCTACGAATATCCACTTAACGAGCGTATTCGGACCCTGCTGCGGCTGGAGGATCTTTATCGTAAAGTCGAGTATTTCTCGGGCAAATCCGAGGCGATAGAAAACCACACGGCACTGTTGTTTCTGTTTGAAATGTTCGAAGTGGCAAGCCGCGCCGACTTGAAATCGGATCTGCTGCAGGAACTGGAAAGACAAAGGCAAAATCTCGAGGCATTGCATGGCAATCCGGCGATTTCCGAGAACGCGCTGGATGAAATTTTGCGGGATATCGACAAGGTCACAAGGCAGTTGCGCGAGATGCCCGGCAAAATCGGCCAAGACTTACGCGACAACGAATGGTTGATGAGCATCAAGCAGCGCACCATTATCCCCGGCGGCGCCTGTGAATTCGATTTGCCTTCCTACCATTACTGGCTGCACCAGGATGCAACCAGCCGCGGGCAGCATCTTGCGCAATGGCTCGCGCCATTTTTGCCAATCCGCGATGGCGTGACGATTTTGTTGAAGCTTTTACGCGAGAACGGCAAATCCAGCACGCATATCGCTTACCAGGGCATGTTCCAGCAAATCCTTACCGGCAAGCCCGCACAAATGCTCAGAATAAGTCTGCGCGAGGACTTGCCTTGCAATCCCGAAATCAGCGCCAACCGTTACGCGCTGAACATCCGCTTCACCACACAAGAGGGAATGCAGCGGCCGCGTGCCAGCGAATCGGATGTCGAGTTTGAACTGACTTTCTGCAACCTGTAATGAGACGATCGCAAAAGCTCGTTGTCAACTGCCCGCAGTGCGGGAAAAGCGTCCTGTGGGATGAGGCTAACCGCTACCGTCCGTTTTGCTCGGAACGCTGCAAGCTGATTGATCTGGGACAATGGGCCGCAGAAAGCTATCGCATTCCTGAACAGCAGAAAAATAACAAGGAGTCTTAAGGAACCTCTGATTAAGTCCTCCGCGAGTTGCGTTGCTGGCAAAATGCGGATGGATGCGAGGCGCACGACGAAGGTCGTAGCCAGGACTACGAAGCCAAGGAGCGCAACGAAGCAGACGCCGCATTTTGCCGCAACCCGAAGGGACGGGGCAATCCGGTCGCATGGCTTTGTTGTTCGTCGCTGGTTTGGCCTCCACCAAACGGCGCTCCTCACGCCTCGCCCTGCATCTGGATTGCATGACCGTCGCAACCGCGTGGGACTTAATCAGAGGTTCCCTACCTGCCACGCGCCGCGCATCATCGCTATGCCGTGCGCACCATGCGTCCAGGCTGTGCTTAAATGCTGTTCGCGCATCCCGCCCAGCGCATACACCGGAAGACTGTATCCTTCGACCAGGTGGGCAAACGCCCCCCAACCCATGCCGGGAGCGCCGGGGTGGCTTAAAGTCGGTAATACCGGAGCGAGTACTGCGAAATCCACACCCAGAGTTGCGGCGCGTTGCAACTGCTCGCGGTCATGACAGGATGCGCCGCACCATTCTATTTGCGGGCGTCGCTCAAGCGCCATAAGCTGCTGTGACGTTAAATGCACCCCATCCGCGCCCAGCTCTTGCGCAAGCCGGATATCGCCGTTCACCAGCACTTTTGCCCGATAACGGCGCGCCGCGGTAATTACCGCGGCGGCAAAATCCTCAAGCTTGGTGCACGGCATGTGTTTTTCCCTGACCTGGATCAAACGCAAACCGTTTTGCAACGCCTGTTCCAGGCGCTGCATGAAATTTTCCCTGCCCTGTTCCGCAACATTGCTGATGGCATACACCGGGGGCAGGCTGAGCGCGCGCAGGATAGGGCCGTTTGCAGGCAACAGGGGAGTAACTTCAACACGCTCCGCGCTTTGCCAGGCTAACTGCTGATTTTCCCTGCCATGCGGCGTGCCGCTCCAGCGTACTACGCGATGAAAGCACAGCCTGACCGTAGCGTGCGGATAACGGTAGACTTGCGTGAGCCAAGGGTGGATTTGTTCGGCGCGGATGCCCAGTTCTTCCTGCAGTTCGCGGCGCAGCGCTTGTTCGCTGGTTTCATGCGCTTTCACCTTGCCGCCGGGAAATTCCCAATACCCGGCGTAGGGCTTGCCCACTGGTCTTTGCGCAAGCAGAAACCGCCCGTCGGGTTTGAGGATTACCGCAGCGGCAACCTTGAGCGGATTGACGCTGCGTAAATCCTCTTCGGTTAAAGGCGGCTGATTGTGCTCAGCGAATGCGTCCTTCATCCCGGCTTTATCCCGTGCCTCCCCACCCAGTCGCAGGCAAACTGCCAGGCCACACGGCCTGAGCGCGAGCCCCGCAGCATGGCCCATTGCAAGGCGCTCTCCCGTATTTCGGCAGAATCCGGGTTGCGCACTTCCAGGTGGTCCAGCCAATGCGCGACAATCCGCAAATAATCGTCCTGGTTGAAAGGATAGAACGAAAGCCACAGACCGAAGCGTTCGGAAAAAGAGATTTTTTCCTCCACTGCTTCCGCCGGGTGCACTTCTTCCCCGAGGTGGCGGGTCGCCAGATTATCCTGCATATATTCCGGCATCAGGTGACGCCGGTTGGAAGTAGCGTAAATCAACACGTTTTCCGAAGCCGTGGTGATTGAGCCGTCCATTACCGCTTTGAGCGCCTTATAGCCGGGCTCATCCGCTTCAAATGAAAGATCGTCGCAAAACAGCAGGAAGCGCTCGGGTCGCCGGTAAACCTGCTCGACGATGTCCGGCATATCAATAAGATCATGTTTGTCCACTTCGATGAGGCGCAGCCCTTTTGCCGCGTATTTGTTGAGCACGGCTTTCACCAGCGATGATTTTCCGGTGCCGCGCGCGCCCGTCAGCAACACGTTGTTGGCCGGATAGCCTTGCACAAATTGCCGGGTGTTTTGGTCGATCAGTTGTTTTTGCTGCTCGATGCCCAGCAAATCCTTGAGACGGATGCGGTGGGGATGGGAAACCGGCTGGATATACCCGCTGCCGTTGCGCTTGCGCCAGCGGAAGGCGATGGAGGAGTTCCAATCCGTCTCCCTGGGCGGTAGGGGAAGCCAGCGCTCAAGCTTGTCAAGGAACGCACTTAAGCGCTCCAAGACTTCGCGCAATTCTTTCATATTTGCTGCCGGCATCGGGCTGAAGCCATCGTCGGGCGGTTGCTTAGGTACGATACTCTGCGTTGATCGTTACGTATTCGTGCGACAGATCGCAAGTCCACACCATGCTGGTCGCTGACCCGCGTCCGA
Source organism: Burkholderiales bacterium (assembly GCA_036522275.1). GTDB lineage: Bacteria > Pseudomonadota > Gammaproteobacteria > Burkholderiales > JAHFRG01 > JAHFRG01. Next base: position 6,691 of record DATDGC010000041.1, read on the forward strand.
GCAGCACGCGTATGCTGATTTCCTGATTGCGCATCACTCTCTGCCCGTCCGCTTCATTATAACGCATCGCCCGGCAGCCGTTTTCAGCCACTAGAACCTGGTCCAGATACAGGCAGATTCTGCTCACATCAAGATCATCAATTCCGGCATAGCCGATCGCGGCAAGAATCCTCCCGAGATTGGGATCGGAAGCATAAAAAGCGGTCTTTACCAAAGGTGAATGCGCGATGGCATAAGCCACTTTGGCGCATTCTTCGTCGTGCTTACCACCTTCGACGCTGATGGTAATGAACTTGGTCGCGCCTTCGCCATCGCGCACGATGGCCTGCGCCAGCCACTGCGCTATCTCGGTGACGGCGTTGCGAAAGGTGATGAATTCACGACTTTCAGCATGTGCAATTTCCGGCATTTGCGCCTGGCCGCTTGCAATCAGCATAAAAGCGTCGTTGGTCGAGGTATCGCCGTCCACCGTAATGCGGTTGAACGAATGCCCAGTCGCGTGGCTCACCACGCTTTGCAGCACGGACTGGCTGATGCGCGCGTCGCTCGCGATGAAGCCCAGCATGGTCGCCATGTGGGGGTGGATCATGCCTGCGCCCTTGGCGATCCCGGTGATGGTCGCCGTTACCCCATTTATTGTCACCTGCTTAGACAGCGCTTTGGGAACGGTATCGGTGGTCATGATGGCCTGCGCCGCGTTGAGCCAGTTATTTTCACGCAAGTCGGCAACGCATTGCGGCAAGCCGGCGGCGATGCGCTCTACCGGCAAGGGTTCCATGATCACCCCGGTGGAAAACGGCAGGATGGTCTCCGCCTCACAGCCCAGCAGTGTTGCCAGCGCCGCACAGGTTTGACGGGCATGCTGTATGCCTTCTTCACCGGTGCCGGCATTGGCGTTGCCGGTATTGACGAGCAGTGCGCGCACCGCGGGTTTCGCATGCAGGTGTTCGCGGGCGACCAGCACTGGCGCGGCGCAAAAGCGGTTCTGGGTAAATACCCCAGCCACTTTCGAGCCCTGCGCAAGCACCACTACCAGCAGGTCTTTGCAGCCCGGTTTTTTTATCCCGGCTTCGGCAATGCCCAATGCAACGCCTTTGACCGGCAGTAATTGTTCTGGATTGGGTGGTATTAGATTAACGGGCATAGTTTCTGACTAACTCAAATACCAAACTCCCAATAGCACTCAAAGTGTTTTTCCCAAGAAGTTTTCATAAAAGCTTCAATTCTATTTTTTATATCTTTATGACGATTGTCGCTCACTATATACCAAATAATTCCCAGCTTACACGCAGAGGATTTTTGGAAAATACCACGCAATAAACCGTATTTTCCAAAGTCTCCAACATAGTGATTCTGCATTTCGGTTTAACCCCTTCTGAGCCGCCGAGTACCGCAGACAAGCCGGGAGAAGTCGGCGAGCACTGTTTGAGCGCGTAGTGCGAGTTGCATAGCCGCCCGGCTTGGCGAGGAACGGAGAGGAACCCCGAAGGGGCGGCGAGGCAGGGTGCTGCCGCGACACGGTCAGCGAAGCTTGGGGTGCGGGAGCGGCAGCATGAGCGCCTCGTTTCACAATGTTTCTTGCGGCAGCTTGCGCCCCTTCCCGCTCCACGCTAACGCGAGTCCGAGTCCGGGGCGCCTTTTCTTTGGTTTCTTTCTTTTGAGCAAGCAAAAGAAAGAAACCAGCCGCCGGTCTGCCACCGGCGTTGGATTCCTTAATTGCCATAAAACACCACCTTGGTTTTCCCGCTTCCCTGTAATTTTGCCTGGTACATGGCCTCGTCGGCCTGCTGCACCAGCGTTTCAACAGCCATGCCGCGCTGGTACACAGCCACTCCGACGCTCACGCTGATATGGAGCGTCACGTTATGCCGCACTAGGCAGGGTTTGGCTTCGAGCTCGGTCAGTACGCGGTTAAACACCAGATCGGTTTCCACATCCGGCTGGTACACCGCCAGAACGAATTCATCACCGCCCCAGCGCGCGCACCAGTCACCCCTGCGCACGCATTCCGTCAGCAGCGATGCAAAATGGATGAGGCAAGCATCCCCCGCATCGTGGCCGTACTGGTCGTTGACCTGCTTCAGCATATTGATGTCGATGAACGCCAGCAGGAAATTCTTGTTTTCCCGTTCCGCCCGCGCGATTTCTTCTTCCAAACGGCGTTCCCCGGCGCGCCGGTTGTACATGCCGGTCAAATGGTCGGTAAGTGAAATGTTTTCCAGCTCGCGCAGCGAATTGTCGAGCCGCGTAATGACGTATTGGGCATCGGCCATAAGCTGTCCCGCCTCATCCCCGTAAACGGTGGGTAGACTCGGCAGGCTGCGCTCGGCGAGGTATTTTTTGAGGCTGTCCGAAGTCTGGCGCACCGGCGTAAGCAAGCCTTCCAGAAACAACAGCGTGATGACGGTCCCGATGAGGATTACCAGGAATGCGATGATGACGACGGGTAGCGCCCCCAGCAGGCTGTAGGACTGGGACAAGGTTATGTACAGCACCAGTGCGATAAGCGGCAAATAGGCACCGAGAAACACCACCAGCATGAATTTGAGCAGGTAGCTGCGGCGGAAAACGCCCAAGTTGTTCATGAATCGATACAGGCGTAAATTTTGCAAAAACATTTCACATCTCCTCGCCAGTACTTCTCGTTTCAGATTTTACAAACCTCTCAGGCCAGCTTGCCATGACAATGCTTGTACTTCTTGCCCGAGCCGCATGGGCAGGGGTCGTTGCGTCCGATTTTCTGTGCGCCGCGCACGAAAGGCCTGGTCTTGGTTTCGTTGTCCGTCTGCGCCAGCGCTTCGTCATAATCGGCATGATGGTATTGCACGTTTTCTGGGGTTGGCGGCGGTTCCACTGCTTCCACATCCTGCTGGCTTTTAATCTGTACCGTCATCACGATTTTGCTTACTTCGGCCTTGATGAGTTCGAGCATGTCGGCGAACAGCTCGAATGCCTCGCGCTTGTATTCCTGCTTGGGATTTTTCGCGGCGTAACCACGCAAATGTATGCCCTGGCGCAGATGATCGAGCGCCGCCAGATGCTCGCGCCAGTGCGTGTCCAGGCTTTGCAGCATCACCGCGCTCTCATATTGGTGCATTACATCGGTGCCGACCAGCTCGAGCTTGCCCTGGTACTGCGCATGCGCCGCTTCAATGATGCGGCTGCGTAAAGTCTCCTCGTGCAACTCGGGCTCCTGCTCCAGCCATTGCTGCAAAGGAAGCTGCAACTGCAGTTCGGAGGCAAGCGTTTTTTCCAGTCCCGCCACATCCCACTGCTCTTCCATGCTTTCCGGCACGATATGCTGGCTGATTAATCCGTTCACCACACCCTCGCGCATGGCGCGGATAGTGTCCGAAATATCGTGGGTCTCGAGCAGCTCGTTGCGCTGCTGGTAAATCACCCGACGCTGGTCATTGGCGACATCGTCGTATTCCAGCAACTGCTTGCGAATGTCGAAGTTGCGCGCTTCCACCTTGCGCTGCGCGTTCTCGATAGCGCGCGTCACCCACGGATGTTCGATCGCTTCGCCTTCCGGCATGTTGAGCCGCTGCATGATGGCAGCCACGCGGTCGGAAGCGAAAATTCGCAGCAGCGGGTCTTCCAGCGAGAGGTAAAAACGGCTGGAACCCGGATCACCCTGGCGGCCGGAGCGTCCGCGCAACTGATTGTCCACGCGCCGCGATTCATGGCGCTCGGTGCCAATGATGTGCAAGCCCCCTGCGGCCACCACCTGCTCATGCAGCTTCTGCCATTGTTCGCGGAGCTGCGTGACGTGCGTATTTTTTACCACAGCGTCCAGATTTTCGTCATTGCGCAAGCGATTAACTTCCGGCTCGGGATTGCCGCCCAGCACGATGTCTGTGCCGCGTCCCGCCATGTTGGTAGCGATGGTGATGGCTTTCGGCTGCCCTGCCTGCACCACGATTTCTGCTTCGCGCGCATGTTGTTTGGCGTTCAACACCTGGTGCGGCAGTTTTTCCTTGGTCAGCAGCCCGGACAACAATTCGGAGTTTTCAATCGAAGTAGTGCCGACCAGCACCGGCTGGCTGTGTGCATAACAATCCTGAATATCATTGATCACCGCGCGGTATTTTTCCTTGGCGGTACGGTACACCTGATCCTGGCGGTCCTCGCGGATCATCAGCATGTGCGTAGGAATCACTACGGTTTCCAGTCCGTAGATTTGCTGGAATTCATAAGCCTCGGTGTCGGCGGTACCGGTCATGCCGGCGAGCTTCTGGTACATGCGGAAATAATTCTGGAAAGTGATAGAAGCAAGTGTCTGGTTTTCGCGCTGGATTTTCACCCCTTCCTTGGCTTCCACAGCCTGGTGCAGGCCGTCCGACCAGCGCCGTCCTGCCATCAGCCGCCCGGTGAATTCATCCACGATCACCACTTCCCCGTCCTGCACCACATAGTGCTGGTCCTTGTGAAACAGGGCGTGAGCTTTGAGCGCCGCATACAAATGGTGCACCAGGTTGATATGCGCGGCATCGTAGAGGCTGCCGCCCGGCGGCAGCAATCCGGCGTGGCCCAGCAACTCTTCAGCACTTTCGTGCCCGGATTCGGTGAGCAATACCTGGTTGGTTTTTTCATCCACGCTGTAATCGCCCGGGCCGTCTTCCTGCCGTTGCCGGTCAAGTTTTGGCACCAGGTCGTTTATGCGGTAATAGAGATCGGTGGTGTCATCCGCCTGGCCGGAAATGATGAGCGGAGTGCGTGCTTCGTCAATCAGGATCGAGTCCACTTCGTCCACGATGCCGAAATGCAAGCCGCGCTGCACGCGCTCCGAAGGCTGATACACCATGTTGTCGCGCAGGTAATCGAAGCCGAATTCGTTGTTGGTGCCGTAAGTGATGTCCGCGGCATAGGCGCGCTGCTTGGCGTCATGCGGCATTTGCGACAGATTCGCACCGACGCTTAAGCCCAGGAAGCTATATATTTTGCCCATCCAGTCGGCATCGCGCTGCGCCAGGTAATCGTTGACGGTCACCACATGCACGCCACGACCGGTGAGCGCATTGAGATAGGCTGGCAGAGTGGCTGCCAGGGTCTTGCCCTCGCCGGTGCGCATTTCCGCAATTTTTCCGTGGTGCAGCACCATGCCGCCGATCAACTGCATATCAAAATGCCGCATGGCGAGCGTGCGCTTGCTGGCTTCACGCACCACTGCAAACGTCTCGGGCAGCAGTTCGTCAAGAATTGTTTTCCGCGCGCGGTCGCGCTCGCCCTCAAGTACCTGCGTCTGCCCGGCGTCACCATCAGTATTGTCCGGGATTTGCTCAAGACGCTGCTGAACGCGGCTGCGGAACTCGTCAGTTTTGGCGCGCAGCTCGTGGTCTGACAGCTTTTCAATTTCTGCTTCCAGCGCGTTGATGGCGCGCACCGTGTGGCTATATTGCTTGAGCAGCCGCTCGTTGCGGCTGCCGAATATTTTTTTAAGCAGGCCGGATAGCATGAAATTTGTAATTATTCGACATTAAAGGAACCTCTGATTAAGTCCTCCGCGGATTGCGTTGCTGGCAAAATGCGGAAGGATGCAAGGCGCGCGACGAAGGTCGTAGCGCGGCTGCGACCCGTTAGCCCAAGGCCCGCTTGCGGGAGCAGCCGCACAAGCTCCGCTCCATGTTATCGAACGCAGCCTTCAGCGCCCCTACCCGCACCACGCTGCGCGAGACCGAGTCCGGGGCGCACTACGAAGCCGAGGCCGTCGCAACCGCGTGGGACTTAATCAGAGGTTCCTAAAACGCAAGGGGCGAGGAGTTTTGCCTCGCCCCTCACCCCTTATGCTGCGCAATAAACCAGAGTTTAGCCGGACTTTGGCAGAAACCGCACCGGATTTTGCGGAGCCCCCTTGTAGCGCACTTCAAAATGCAGATGTGGGCCGGTGGAGCGGCCGGTGTTTCCCACCTCGCCAATTTTGCCCCCCCGCAGAACCACATCGCCAACCTTGACCAGGCGCTTGGATAAATGGGCATAGCGCGTGAGCAAACCATTGCCATGGTCAACCTCAATTGTACTACCATACTCGGGGTGATTGTCCGAGTAGACCACCACTCCGCCTGCTGCGGTTACCACTGGGCTTCCCGATTCCGACATGAAATCCACGCCTTCATGGAAGGCATTCTGTCCGGTAAACGGGTCAATGCGCCAACCGAAATTGGAAGAAAACCAGCCTGTGTTAACTGGCGATACCGACGGCACCAGTTTCTTTTTCAAGCGGTCTTGCATGAGGGCCGATTCGAGAATCGCCAGCTGATCGGTGCGGTCATTAAGGCCCTTGGTCAACTGTTCCATCTGTTCGCTGAATTCTGCGAGCGAAAGATCGCGTTGCGGCATGCCGGACAACGGGCCACCGCGTGCGGGAGGTTGATCAAACATGAATTCCTGGGGTTTAAAACCGGCCTGCTTGGTCAGGCGGTCGCCTAAAGCGTCGAGGCGCAGTAACTGCGCTTGCACCTGACCCAGCTTGACCGCCATGGCGTTCAGATTTTCACGTAAATAAGCTTGCTGCTTGCGGTTTTCCTGCTCCTGCATGGAAAGCAGCAGCGACTTCAGGTAGGGGCTCTTGATTTCCGCGGCGTGGCGCAATGTCAGGTAATGCAAAATCACGGCGAACGCCAGTACCCCCACCAGCAGCAGAATCGCGATCGATACGATCTGCGCTTGGCTCAGGGTCTGCGTTTTGGACTTCCCTAAGTTGCCGGAAACCAGAATAATGTTCACTTATTCGTCTCCCCCCATTGAGCTTGCCCGCCATGCCCGCGCGTAAAATCGGCTTCTATTTCGATGCCACACCTGCCGTGCAATCACTCGTGAAGCAGGCGCTGCGTCTGATCGAAATGCAGCATGTATTTACCGAGATTGCGCCGAAGCCACTGGCGCAATCCGGCAGGGTAGGCCAGTTTACGCGCAGTTCGCTGCTGTTGTTTGCGGACAATGGAGCCGTGGCCGCGAAATTGAAGCAGCTTACGCCAAGCTTATTAGTTAAATTTCAGAAGCGGGGATATGAGGTTACTGCAATTCGCGTGGAAGTGCAACCCCCGCCCCGCCCGGCAGCGCCGCATAAGAAAACCAGGCTAAGCGGCAAAGCCGCGGTCCATCTGCAGGAGCTTGCGGCGAGACTCCCCGCGTCACCGCTGCGCACCGCGCTGGAAGGTTTGCTGGCGCGGGCCTCAAAGCACGAGGATCAGTTTCTCGAGCACAAACAACCCCATAACAACCACTGCGAAAACGGCGAAAAACTTGAATAACTGCTAGGCAAAATATAGGTAACGGCGGTTTTTAGTGAATAGCCCTATCGCCAAGGAAAGCCCGATTGTGATCAAAGTCACAAACGCAAAGAATCTGAGTATCAGCAAGCGGCAACCGTTAAACGTCAGTACAGACGGATTGAGTAAAGCCGTTGCTGGAAAATCAGGCGAGCTGCGCTTGCAGCCTGAGAAACGCCGGGGCTTCCTCGCTGCGCTCGAAACTCACATATTCCCAGGCCTGGGAATCTGCGAGCAGGCGGTGCAATAAGGCATTGTTCTGGGTATGCCCGGACTTGTGGCCGCTGAAAGAGCCAATCAGTGGATGCCCCAGCAGGTACAGATCGCCGATGGCATCCAGCACTTTGTGCTTGACGAATTCGTTTTCATAGCGCAAGCCGTCGCTGTTGAGCACCCGGAACTCGTCCATGACGATGGCGTTATCCAGGCTGCCGCCCAAAGCGAGTCCCATCGAGCGCAGGGTTTCCACTTCCTGCATAAACCCGAATGTGCGGGCGCGGCTGATTTCTTTTATATAGGAGGTGGTTGCGAAATCCACCGTGACTGACTGGTTTGAGCCTTCAAAAAGCGGGTGGTCGAAATCTATGCTGAAATTGACACGGAAGCCGTTATATGGCTCAAAGCGCACCCATTTATCACCGTCCACCACTTCCACGGTTTTTTTAATGCGGATGAATTTTTTGGGTACATTCTGCTCTTCGATTCCCGCCGACTTCAGCAGGAACACGAATGGCCCGGCGCTGCCATCCATGATCGGCACTTCCGGAGCGGAGAGGTCCACATAAGCGTTATCAATCCCCAATCCGGCAAAAGCCGACATCAAGTGTTCCACCGTGTACACCTTGACACCGCTTTTTTCCAGGCACGAAGACAGGTGCGTATCCCCCACTTGATGCGGGTCGGCCTTGATTTCCATCGGCTGCGAAAGATCAATGCGGCGAAACACGATGCCGGTATTGGGCGCAGCGGGACGCAGGGTCAAATAGACTTTTTCTCCGGTGTGCAAACCAACACCGGTTGCACGTATGATGTTTTTAAGCGTGCGCTGCTTTATCATTTGTCAAGAACGCTTTCGAAATAAGCCGTTAATCTAACAGCGGAAATGGCAATGTTATCACGATACGCAGTGATATGCCAACCCCGCCAGCCAGAGTTTCTTGCTGTTTTTCGCGCTAATCCGCCTGTTTGCGCAAAAATGCCGGGATGTCGAGCATCTCCACGCCTGACTGGCGCATCGCCTCGATGGTGGCATCGCGGTTGCGCCTTCTCACCACCGCCGGTGTTTCCAGCTCGGCATAATTCACGAATTCCGCCGCGTCGGTACCGGTTTTCACCACGCTTAACGGCTTCTCCTGCTTGCGGTTGACCGGTGAATTAAGACCTGTGGCGACAATCGTGACCCGAATATCGTCCTGCAGATCATCGTCGTAAACCGCGCCAACAATCACAGTGGCGCTCTCCGCCGCAAAAGCCTTGATGGTGTCCATCACATCATACATTTCCTGCAGCTCAAAGCTCGTCTTGCTAGCGGAGATGTTGACCAGCACGCCGCGCGCGTCGGAAATGTTGATGTCTTCGAGCAGCGGGCAGGCAATCGCCTGTTCTGCGGCAAGTTCGGCGCGGTCTGCTCCCGAAGCCCTGGCTGAACCCATCATCGCCATGCCCATTTCCGCCATCACCGTCCTCACATCGGCAAAGTCCACGTTAATCATGCCCGGGCAGCTGATGATTTCGGCAATGCCGGCCACCGCGCCATGCAGCACATCGTTGGCGGCCTGGAACGCGGCATCCAGCGTGACCTTGTTGCCCAGCACTTGCATCAGCTTGTCGTTGGGAATCACGATCAGCGAATCTACATACTGCGACAGTGCTTCAATACCCTGCTGCGCGATGCGCATGCGCTTGCCTTCAAAAGCAAACGGCTTGGTCACTACCGCCACGGTGAGGATGCCCAGCTCCTTGGCGATTTCCGCCACCACCGGCGCGGCCCCGGTGCCGGTGCCTCCGCCCATGCCCGCAGTTAAGAACAGCATATCGGTGCCTTCTATCAGCTCCGCGATGCGCGCGCGGTCTTCCAGCGCCGCTTCGCGCCCGATGTCGGGATTGGCTCCCGCGCCGAGTCCCTTGGTGACGGAGGCGCCCATCTGCAGCTGTATTTTCGCTTGGTTGCGCTTCAACGCCTGCACATCGGTATTGGCACAGATAAATTCCACGCCTTTCACTCCCTGGTTGATCATATGATCAACGGCGTTGCCGCCGCAGCCGCCGACCCCTATCACCTTGATTACCGCTTCCTGCCCTTGTGTATCCACGATTTCAAACATGTGTGTCTCCTTTATGCCAGTGATTTCAATTACAGAAAAAGTGCCCTCAGTTGCCGATAATCTCTGTTGTTTCGCTACTGTTCTTTTCTTGAATTTCATTATCAGAAATTCCCTTGGAACCAATTCCTCATGCGCTCGAAGACCTGGCGCAAAGAACCGCTCTGCAGCTTGACCAGCTCCTGCCGCTGGCGCTGCTGCATGCCGATGAGCAGCAAGCCCACCCCGGTGGAAAAGCGCGGGTGGCGCACCACTTCGGCAAGGCCGCCCAGGTAGTGCGGCATGCCGAGCCGCACCGGCATGTGGAATACTTCCTCGCCCAGCTCAACCATGCCCTGCATGGCGCTGCTGCCGCCGGTAATCACGATGCCGGATGACAGCAATTCCTCGAAGCCGCTTCTGCGCAACTCCGCCTGCACCAGTGAATAAAGTTCCTCGACGCGCGGCTCGATGACTTCTGCGAGTGTCTGCCGCGATAATTGACGCGGGCCGCGGTCACCCACTCCGGGGACTTCCACCATCTCGTGAGGATCAGCGAGCTGCCGCAGCGCGCAACCGAAGCGGCGCTTGATGTCCTCGGCATCCTTGGTCGGCGTCCTCAACGCCATCGCGATATCGTTGGTGATTTGATCGCCTGCGATCGGGATCACCGCGGTATGGCGGATCGCGCCATGAGTGAACACCGCGATATCCGCCGTGCCGCCACCGATATCCGCCAGGCATACGCCCAGATCTTTTTCATCTTCCGACAGCGCCGCTGTGGCTGAGGCGAGCGGCTGCAAAATCAAATCGCGCACTGAAAGTCCGCAGCGCCGCACGCACTTCATGATGTTCTGCGCGGCGGAAACCGCGCCGGTCACGATGTGCACCTTCACTTCCAGGCGCACTCCGCTCATGCCCAGTGGCTCGCGCACGTCTTCCTGGCCGTCAATGATGAATTCCTGGTTGAGGATGTGCAGAATCTGCTGGTCGGTGGGGATATTCACTGCCTTGGCGGTTTCCACCACGCGCTCCACATCCATCTGCGTAACTTCCTTGTCCTTGATGCCCACCATGCCGTGGGAATTGAAGCTCTTGATGTGGCTGCCGGCGATGCCGGTATATACCTCACGGATCTTGCAATCGGCCATCAACTCTGCTTCTTCCAGAGCACGCTGAATGGCGTTCACCGTGGACTCGATGTTTACCACCACGCCTTTCTTCAGGCCGCGCGAAGGCGCACTGCCCATGCCGATGATCTCCAGCCCACCCTCGGGCCGGATTTCGGCGACAATCGCAGCGATTTTCGAGGTCCCGATGTCAAGACTCACGATCAGATCCTTGTTTTCCTTTCCCCGGCTCATTACCATCTTCTGTAAATCCTCTCAGGCTGGCTTGTGTTTTTCGCGCTTGGCGGGCTCGCTCTGCTGTCTTACCGCTTCAGGCACGCGCAGCGCGAATCCGTTGTCATAACGCAAATCAGCGTAAGCCGGCTGCCATAGCAGCCGATCTATGGTGTTGTTGTAAGCGGCGACGAATTTCTTAAGCCGCGCTTCGCTATGCTCTCTACCGAGGACCAGCAACAAGCCGTTGTCCAGCCACACCTGCCAGGCGCGGCGTTGTGACATTTGCACCTGCAAAGGCTTCAGGTTGATTGGTGCGAGTTCGCGGCTGAACACCAGGTATTGCCTGGCGATTTCCGGTGCGCCCCCGGCAGGGCCGGAAAAAAGCGGCAAACTCCGGTCCGTCTCGCCCGGAAAAACCTCGCCGTGAGTATTGACCAGTCCACCGCTCTCCCAGCGCGCGAGCACCACCTGCTCTTCCAATACCACTTCCAAACGGTCCGGCCACTGGCGGCGCAAACTCACGCTTCTTACCCACGGCAGTTTCTCGAAGCCGCTGCGCGCCTGGTTCAAGTCCAGTGTGAAAAAATTTCCCTTGAGTTGCCGTACCACCTGCTGTAATTGCCCCCGTGTCGCATGCTCAAGCTCTCCGTTCACCACCACTTCGCGCAGCTCAAACCACGGCAGGCGGATCGCCGCATTAAGCGCCGCGTAAAGTGCAAGAAGCGCGGCAATCACATAAAGCAGATTGGCGAGCCACAGCATCAAATAAGGTTTATCCCACATGCGCCGACTCCAAAATCCGCATCACCAGATCTTCGAAGCTCAAGCCGGCGGCGCACGCCGCCATCGGCACCAGGCTGTGATCGGTCATGCCCGGCACGGTGTTGACCTCAATAAAATAAGGCACTCGCTGCTTGTTTAGCATCAGATCCACCCTTCCCCAGCCGCTGCAACCCAATATGCGGAATGCTTGCAGCGCTTTCTCTTGAATTTTTTTTTCCTGCTCTGCGCTGAGTCCGCATGGGCAGATATAGCGCGTGCTGATGGCAAGGTATTTCGCCCGGTAATCGTAAAAAGCGCGTGGCGTTTCCACGCGTATCAGCGGCAGCGCTTGGCCGTCGAGAATCGAGGCGGTCAACTCCATTCCTTTGATGAATTGCTCGGCGAGCACCACGTTGTCATACTTGGCGGCGAGGCGGTAGGCCGCGCGCAATCTCTCCGCCTTCAGCACTTTGCTCATGCCGATGCTTGAGCCCTCGCATGACGGTTTCACCATCAACGGCAGTCCGAGTTTTTGCGCTACCGCTTTAAAATCGCTTTCCGCATTCAGCAATTCGCAGCGCGGGGTTCTAACCCCTACCGCGCGCCAGACCAGTTTGGTGCGCCATTTATCCATCACCAGCGCGCTCGCCATTACTCCGCTGCCGGTATAGGCAATACCCATCATTTGCAGCGCCCCCTGCACCGTGCCGTCTTCGCCCAAGCGGCCATGTAGCGCGATGAAAGCGCGGTCAAAACCCTCACTTCGCAGACACTCCAATGGCCGCTCGCTCGGATCGAAAGCGTGCGCGTCCACGCCGCGGCGTTTGAGCGCAGCGAGTACCGCCCGCCCGCTTTTAAGCGAAATCTCCCTTTCAGCCGAGGAGCCACCCATCAGCACCGCGACTTTTCCAAAATTACTCATGTTGTGCATCTGCTGCGGCGCCCTCCGAACGTTTTGTATGAACCCGCCAGTCCAGCAGTCGGGCGCTTGGCCGCGCTTCCCGCTCCACCGCTATGCGGAGTCCGAGTTCGCGCGGCAGTCCTCGTCCGGCTTTGCCCACCCATCAGCACCGCGACTTTGCCAAATGCCTCACTCTTCACTCCTTACTCCTCACGCTTCACCAATAATTCGCACTTCAGTTTCCAAATCAATGCTGCATTCCTGCCGCACCATAAGCCGCACTTTTTCAATCAGCGCCTCGATATCCGCAGCCGTGGCAGCACCGGTGTTGACAATGAAATTGGCGTGCTTGGTTGACACCATGGCGCCGCCGATGCGCATGCCTTTCAGTCCGCATTGCTCAATCAACTGCGCGGCAAACACGCCCGGCGGATTGCGGAACACCGATCCGGCATTCGGCTCATTCAGCGGCTGGCTCATGATGCGGCGCTTGAGCAGATCCCTGACTTTTTCCTGCGCAGCAATGCTGTTTCCTCGCGGCAGTTTCAGCCAGACGGCGGCAAACCATTCCTCGGCTTTCGAGCGCAGCACTACCGAGCGGTAACCGATGGCGTAATCCGCGGGACGGCGCAGATTGAGCGTCCCGTCGCGGCTGATGCTCAGCACCTGGACCACGATTTCCCAGATTTCGCTGCCATAACAGCCGGCGTTCATCGCTAGCGCGCCGCCCACCGTGCCGGGAATTCCCGCGAGAAATTCGGCGCCTTGAAAACCCTGCACCGCGGTGAAGCGTGCCACCTTGGGGCTGGCCACTCCTGCCTCGGCGTAAATCATTCCATGCCCCTGTGCTCTAGGCTCCAAGCGCAATTGTTGCAACGCCCCGTGCAGCAGAATCACCGTGCCGCGCACGCCGCCGTCACGCACCAGAAGATTGCTGCCAAGCCCAACCATATGAATCGCTTCCTCCCCGCTGCAGGTCTTCAAAAACACGGCCAGATCGGCGAGATCAGTGGGTATATAGGCACGCTTGGCCATGCCTCCGGTGCGCCAACTCACGTGTTCTGCCATCGGCTCGTTGAGCCGCAGTATCCCGCGCAAACCGCTTAAATCGTTTTGCTCAATCATGTTCATAAAATTCGGTTCTGGTTCGCATCCCGTTTTTATGCAGCGCTTCGCATGAGCATTGCGGGCACACCGCCGATCGAGCCCGCTCCCATAGTCACCACCACATCCCCTGTCCGTGCAGTTTTGCGTATTACCCGCGGAAGTTCGGTCACTACCTCCACAAATACCGGCTCCACTTTGCCGTGCGCCCGTATCGCGCGCTCCAAAGCCCTGCCATCTGCCGCTGCAATCGCTGCTTCTCCTGCGGGATACACCTCACAAAGCAGGAGCACCTCCACCGTCGACAGCACCTTCACAAAATCCTCGAACAGGTCGCGGGTACGGCTGTAACGGTGCGGCTGAAACGCCAGCACTACGCGCCTGGCTGGAAAAGCGCCGCGTACCGCGGCCAGCGTTGCCGCAATTTCCGCCGGGTGATGACCGTAATCGTCCAGCAGCGTGAAGCTGCCGCCGCGTTCGATCCGGATTTCACCGTAACGCTGGAAGCGCCGTCCCACGCCCTTGAATTCGGCGAGAGCTTTGACGATGGCGGAATCCGCGACACCCAGTTCCATCCCAACCGTCATCGCGGCGAGCGCGTTCTGCACGTTGTGTACGCCCGGCATATTCAAGGTGATTGACATGTCCTTGCCGTCGCCCGGGCGCTCTACGCGGAACTGCATTTTCCCGTCGCGATGCGTGACATCCACCGCGCGCACCTGCGCCGCCTCGCATAGGCCATAAGTAGTGATGGGTTTGGTGATTGCCGGGATGATGTCGCGCACTCTGGCATCGTCTATGCACAACACCGCGGTGCCATAGAACGGCAGATGCTGGATGAAATCCACGAACGCCTGTTTGAGTTTCGCGAAATCGTGGCCATAGGTGTCCATGTGGTCGGCATCTATATTGGTAACCACCGCCAGCACCGGCTGCAAATAAAGAAACGAGGCGTCCGACTCGTCGGCCTCGACCACGATGAACTCGCCGCTGCCCAGCTTGGCATGCGAGCCGGCGCTATTGAGTCTTCCGCCAATGACGAAAGTCGGATCCATTCCTGCTTCTGCCAGAACGCTGGCGACTAGGCTGGTGGTGGTGGTCTTGCCATGCGTTCCGGCGACCGCGATGCCGCGACGCAGGCGCAGCAGTTCCGCCAGCATCATGGCGCGCGGCACTAGCGGGATGTTGCGCGCGCGCGCCGCCTTGACCTCGGGATTTTCCTCATTGACCGCAGTTGAAACCACCACCGCGTCGGCGCGTTCGACATGTACATCAGCATGTCCCTGGTAGACTTTTGCACCCAGTTTTTTCAGGCGCTGGGTTGCGGCATTTTCAACGAGATCCGAGCCACTCACCTGGAAACCCAGGTTGAGCAATACTTCAGCGATGCCGCTCATGCCGGAGCCGCCGATGCCGACGAAATGCACATGCTTCACCTTGTGCCTCATTGCGGAGGGTCCCGATCAATTAACATCACGCTGTCGGCGGCCGGTGCCACTCGCGGTCGGTCGCATCCCGTCACCCCAACGGCGGCGGGCCCCTGCTCCCTGCTCATGGCAGCCCCGCCTCTGCCGACGAAATGCACGTGTTTGACCTTATGCCGCATGCGCCAACTCCATGCAGTGTTGCGCCACCAATTGCGTTGCATCCGGTTTGCCAAGCTCACGGGCGCGCAGCGCCATTTGCAGCAATTTCCCTCGGGTAAGTTCCCGCAACAAATCGGCGAGCGCGCGCGGATTCAATGCGCTTTGCGGCAGCAGCCATGCCGCACCCCGGTCTGCAAAAAAGCGCGCATTGTGCGTCTGGTGATCGTCCACCGCGTGCGGATAAGGCACCAGGATGCTGGCGATTCCCACAGCCGCAATTTCAGCAATGGTGAGCGCGCCGGCGCGGCAGATCACCAAATCGGATTCCGCATAGCACTGCGCCATATTTTCGATAAACGCTTCAATCCTTGCCTCGACACCCGCGCGTGCATACCCTTGCTTGAGCGCAGCAAAGTGTTGCGCACCCGACTGGTGAGTAACCAGCGGGCGTTCTTCTGGTGACAATAGCGCTAGTGCCTGCGGCACTGTGGCGTTGAGTGCCTGCGCTCCCAGGCTTCCCCCTACCACCAGCAGGCGCAAACTTCCTGTGCGATTGCCATAGCGTGCTTCCGGAGGTGCAACAACGGCGATGTCGCTGCGCACCGGATTGCCGGTGCAGATTTGCTTGGCCGGTCTTACCGCGCCAAACGCATCGGGGAAAGCCACCAGCACTTTGTCAGCGAGTTTCGCCAGCACTTTGTTGGTCAACCCGGCTATGGAATTCTGTTCGTGGATCACCAGTGGTTTGTTTAACAATGACGCCATCATGCCGCCTGGAAAAGCGCTGTAGCCGCCCATGCCCAGCACCACGTCCGGGCGGTGGCTGAATATCGCGCGGGCAGACTGCCAGAACGCCAGCAAAAGCTGCAGCGGCAGCAACAAAAGACGCAGCACGCCTTTTCCTCTCACTCCCGAGAAGCTTACCCATGCCATGTCATATCCCTGTTGTGCAACCAGCTTCGCCTCCATGCCTGTGTGCGTGCCCAGCCACACCACGCGCCATCCCTGCTGCCTGAAATATTCCGCCACTGCCAGCCCGGGAAATACATGGCCGCCGGTGCCTCCTGCCATAATCAAAATCGTTCGGCTCATTTATACGGGTTTCCCCCGCGTGAATTTTGGTTTTGGTTTCTGCATAACGTTGGCTGCACCAACGTTAGCCTTCACCGAAACCTGATCGCTCATACGGGTTTCCCCCGCATTAGCTTTGATTTTGGTTTCGGCGTAACGTTAGTTGCACGAACGTTAGCCTTCACCGAAATCTGCCCACTCATACGGGTTTCCCCCGCATTAGCTGGCGATTTTCCCAATCCACTCGCAGCAACAAGGCAATCGCAATGCAGTTTGCTACCATGCCGCTGCCGCCAAAACTCATCAGCGGCAAGGTCAAGCCCTTGGTCGGCAGCACACCCATGTTGACTCCGATATTGATAATCGCCTGCACAGCGAGCCAGACGCCGATGCCATGCGCCACCAGCGCGGAAAAATAGCGCTCCAGACAAGCCGCTTGGCGGCCGATGGCAAACGCCCGCATCACCA
Organism: Burkholderiales bacterium; assembly: GCA_036522275.1. Lineage (GTDB taxonomy): Bacteria > Pseudomonadota > Gammaproteobacteria > Burkholderiales > JAHFRG01 > JAHFRG01. Next base: position 23,500 of record DATDGC010000041.1, read on the forward strand.
GCCAGGCAAACAACGCGATCACCACGACGACACCTGCGAAGCCAAGCTCTTCGGCGATCACCGCGAGCAAAAAATCGGTGTATGCTTCCGGCAGATAAAAGAGTTTTTCGACGCTGCCGCCGAGTCCCACACCCAGCCACTCGCCACGCCCGAAAGCGATCAGCGCGTGGCTTAACTGATAGCCTTTGCCAAAGGGGTCAGCCCATGGATCCATGAAGCCGATGATGCGTTGCATGCGGTAAGGGGAAGTCCAGATCAACAGCAGAAAACCGATGACGAGCATGACGATCAATCCGGCAAACAGTTTCCAGTTCATCCCGCCCAGAAACAGGATCGCCATGGCGATCGCGGCAATCACTGCAAACGCGCCGAAATCCGGCTCTCTCAGCAGCAGGCCTCCGATCAGCAGCATCACCAGCAACATGGGCAGGAACCCCTTGCGGAAGCTATGCATGTAAGCGGCCTTGCGCACCGTGTAATCGGCGGCGTAAATCACTACCAACAGTTTCATGAATTCCGACGGCTGCAGATTTACCAAGGCCAGCGGCAGCCAGCGCTGGCTGCCGTTGATTTCGCGCCCAACACCGGGTATCAGCACCATCACCAACAAACCCGCGCCGAGCAGGAACAAATAAGGCGAAATGCGCTGCCAAAGGTGCATCGGCAATTGAAACGCGATTGCTGCCAGCGCGATGCTGATCCCAAGAAATACTGTGTGTCGCATCAGAAAATAAGCCGGCTGATGCCACTTGCCGGCTTCGGCAATCGCAATGGACGCCGAATACACCATCACCAGCCCCAGACCGAGCAGCGACAGCGTCATCCAGGTGAGCGTCTCATCATATTCGGGCAGCGGTACGCGCTTTTTTTGCAATGTGTAGGCCATTTAATTCGCTCCGACCTTGGGCTGCGCTTGCAGTCCCTGCACCGCGCGCACGAATACCTCGGCCCTATGCTCGTAATTGCGGAACATGTCGAAACTGGCGCAAGCGGGGGAAAGCAGCACAGCGTCGCCGCGCTGCGCCTTGCTGAAACTCAGTATCACCGCGTCTTCCATGGTGGCCGCGCGCAACAGCGGCACACCGCAGCCGGCAACAGCTTTGGCGATGTTGTCCGCATCACGGCCGATCAGCACCAGCGCGCGAGCATGAGCGGCGATCGCGGATTTAAGCGGGAAAAAATCCTGGCCCTTACCCTCGCCCCCGGCGATCAGCACCACTTTTTGCGGCATGCCGGTCAGTGCGGCGACGGTGGCGGCGACGTTGGTGCCCTTGGAATCGTCATAAAACGCCACACCGCGAATTTCCGCGACCTTTTGCACGCGGTGCGGCATCCCTGCAAATTTTTTCAGCGCGGAGAGCAGCGGCGCGTACTCCATGCCGATGGCCTTGCACAACGCCAGCGCGGCAAGCGCGTTGGCAGCATTGTGCAAACCGGCAAGCGGCAATTCCTTAAGCGGCATTAGTTTCATTTCTCCTTGCGCAAGCCATGATTCGCCGCCTGATACAACCATGCCCCATTCCCTGTTACTGCCGGGTGTTCCCAAACCGAAACTCAGAACAGTCCGCGCGGGATCGGCAAGGCGCCGGCTGAAATCATCTTCGCGGTTCACCACCTGCACGCCGTGGCCTGAGAAAATGCGCGCCTTGGCGGCTGCGTATTCGGCCATGCCGTCGTAACGGTCGAGATGGTCCTGGCACAGGTTCAATACCGTGGCCGCGCCGGCATCCAGGCTATAGGTGGTTTCCAATTGAAAGCTGGACAGTTCCAGCACGAATACATCGGGCGCTTGTTTCCCTTGGCGCATTTGCGTTTCCACTTGCGTCAACGCATCCAGCACCGGCAGGCCGATGTTGCCCGCAACCACGGTGTTGAGGCCGGCAGCACGGCACATCGCGCCGGCCATGCTGGTCACCGTGCTCTTGCCGTTGGAGCCAGTGACGGCGATTACTTTTGCCTCTGCAAATGATTTGAGAGCCTGCGCAAAAAGCTCCACATCTCCGGCAACAAAAACCCCGGCGTTAAGAGCCTCGGAAACCCGAGACTCCCGGAGGGCAACGCCGGGGCTGATAGCAATCATGTCTATCCCGCCAAAACTGCTGTCGCGGAAAGGGCCTATCTCCAGTGGCACTTGCGGCAACTCTTTGGCAAGTTGCGCGGCATGCGGCGGCTGTTTGCGGCTGTCGGCCACGCGCACTTGCGCGCCCTTGCGGTGAAGCCAGCGCGCCATGGACAAGCCGCTGTCGCCCAATCCCAGCACCAGAACCTTTTTGCCTGATAGCTCCACGTTCATTTTAATCAGCGCAGTTTCAGCGTGGAAAGACCGACCAAAACCAGCATCATGGTGATGATCCAGAACCGCACCACCACCTGATTTTCCTTCCAGCCCTTTAATTCATAGTGGTGGTGCAGCGGCGCCATGCGGAAGATGCGTTTCCCGGTCAACTTGAATGAAGCCACTTGCAGCATCACCGAAAGCGTTTCCACCACAAACACGCCGCCCATGATGAACAGCACAATTTCCTGGCGCACGATCACCGCCACCACGCCGAGCGCAGCGCCCAGCGCCAGCGCGCCCACATCGCCCATGAACACTTCCGCCGGGTAGACGTTGAACCACAGGAAAGCCAGGCCCGCGCCTGCCAGCGCTGCGCAAAATACCGTCAACTCTCCCGCACCGGGAATGAAAGGAAACCCGAGATACTTGGAAAAGATGGCGTGCCCGGCAACATAAGCGAACACGCCAAGCGCGCTGCCCACCATTACCGTGGGCATGATGGCCAGGCCGTCCAGGCCGTCGGTGAGATTCACCGCATTGCTTGATCCCACGATGACCAGATAAGTCATGACGATAAAACCGGCAGTACCCAGAGGGTAAGCCACATGCTTGAAGAACGGCACGATGAAAATGGTTTGCGCCGGCAGCGTGGTGCTGAACGCAAGAAACAGCGCTGCGGCAAGTCCGATCACCGACTGCCAGAAAAATTTGGTTCTCGCCGATAAGCCTTTGGGATTGCGCTGCACGACTTTTCGATAATCATCCACCCAGCCGATAAGACCGAAGCCCAGTGTGACCACCAGCACCACCCACACAAAGCGGTTGCGCAAATCAGCCCACAGCAAAGTGGTCAAAGCGACAGAAACCAGGATCAATGCGCCGCCCATGGTCGGTGTGCCGACCTTGCTCAGGTGCGAGCGCGGGCCGTCATCGCGCACCGATTGACCGATTTTGTAGGCCGTGAGCTTTTTGATCATCGCTGGCCCAACGACGAAAGAAATCATCAGCGCAGTGAGTGTCGCCAGCACTGCGCGCAACGTGATGTAATTGAACACGTTGAAGGTGCGGATGTCCTGCGCCAGCCATTGTGTCAATGCAAGCAACATAGGCTATTCCCAATCCCGGGCATTGAGCCCGCGTAATACGCTCGTCATTCGGCGGTCAACCTTACCGCCACTCTTTCCATCTGCATGAAGCGTGATCCCTTCACCAGCACCGTGACGCCCGGTGCCAGCAGTTTTTCAACCTCGGCCAGTAATTCCTCGATTTGCGTAAAATGCCTCGCTCCTTTGCCGAATTGCCGTGCCGCACCGGCCGAGTGTTTACCCAGGGTGTACAACACATCAACGCCGGCGGTTTTTGCCTGCTCGCCGATTTGCATGTGCAACGCGGGACCTTGCTCACCGAGTTCCCCCATGTCACCCAGCACCAGAATTTTTTTCCCCGCTTCGCGGCTTAAAACTTCCACCGCTGCGCGCACCGACTCCGGGTTGGCGTTGTAGGTGTCATCAATCAATAGCGCGCCGTTTTTGCCCGGCTTGCGCTGCAGCCTCCCACTCACCCCGGTAAATGCGGCAAGTCCGGCGCTAATCGCTTCGCGGCCGATACCCAGCGCCAGTGCGCAAGTCGCTGCCGCAAGCGCATTCCTCGCGTTATGCAGTCCGGCGACCTGCAAGCTGATATGAATTCCACCCGCCCCGGTTTGCACCGCAATTTCGGCTCCACTGCCGCGCAGCTCGCAGCGCGCGCTCACCGCCGCGGGATGGTTCAAGCCGAAATCCAGCACCCGCTTACCTGCACACAGCCCGCGCCACAAATCCGCGTATTCATCGTCGGCGTTGATCACCGCCACTCCGTTTTTGGAAAGCCCTTCAAAAATTTCACCTTTTGCGCGCGCTGCCTGTTCCAGCGAACCTAAGCCCGCGAGATGGGCCGGCGCGACGTTATTCACCAGCGCCACATCCGGCTTGGTCAGGCTGGTTAAATAAGCGATCTCTCGCAGATGGTTCATGCCCATTTCAATCACCGCAAAACGATGTTGGCTGCGCATTTCCAGCAAAGTAAGCGGCACGCCGATATCGTTGTTGAGGTTGCCGCGTGTCGCCAGCACCGCCTGCGGCGCTCCCGTCACCTTACGCAAAATTTCCGCAAGCATTTCCTTCACTGTGGTCTTGCCGTTGCTGCCGGTCACCGCCACCAGGGGAATATCGAAACGGCTGCGCCAATATGCCGCGAGTTCGCCCAGCGATTTGCGCGTGTCTTTTACGATGAGCAGCGGAAAACCGCCATGCGCCGCAAGCGCAGCTGCAGCGTTTGCTGAATCCGGTTCCGCGACCAGCGCCGCCACTGCGCCTTTTTCGCGCGCCTGCGCCAAAAACTCGCGGCCGTCGTAGCGCTCGCCTTTGAGCGCGACGAACAACTCGCCGCTTTTCAAGGTGCGCGTATCGGAGCTCACTCCAGCAAATCTCACGTTCTTCCCTTTCACACTTGCATTTAACGCGGCAGCCGCCTGCTGCAAATCAAGCATGGTGCGCCTTAAGCTTTCTGGTTCAGCGCGGCTTTCGCCACCTCAACATCATTAAAAGGCAATTTCACCCCGTTGATTTCCTGGTGCGTTTCATGTCCCTTGCCGGCAATCAGCACGACGTCGCCTTGGTGTGCCTCATGTATCGCCTGGTAAATCGCCGTGGCGCGGTCCTCGACCACCTGGTAATTGGGCTGCATGCCGCGTGCGATGTCTTCAATGATCCCGCGCGGAGCTTCCCCGCGCGGGTTGTCATTGGTGACAATCGCCGCGTCTGCGAGCCGCGAGGCCACTGCCCCCATCAGAGCGCGTTTACCGCGGTCGCGTTCGCCGCCGCAGCCAAACACGCAAATCAATCTCGCCTCGCCGCCACTGTTTAAAATTCCGCGCAGCGCCTGCAGAACTTTTTCTAATGCATCGGGTGTGTGCGCATAATCCACCACTACAATCGGCTTGCCTTTTTCGCTCAACATTTGCAGCCGTCCCGGAACCGCCTGCACGTCCTGTAACACCCCCACAGCATCTTGCAGGGGCACTTCGCTCGCCAGCAGCGCCGCCAGCACGCCCAGCAAATTGCTGGCGTTGAAAGCGCCGAGCATGCGGCTTTGCAACTTTGCTGTGCCCCAAGAAGTAATTATTTCCAGGCTCAGCCCGTGCTTGCTCAAATTCAGGCGATGGCCGGAAATTTCGCCTTTGCCCAGCCCGTAACCCAGAACTGTTACCGGTGTTTGCTTCAGGCCGGCTGCCAATTCCATGCCGAAACGGTCATCCATATTGATGATGGCGTACTGCAAACTGGGCCAGTGAAACAGCTTGGCTTTGGCTGCCGCATAAGCCTCCATGTCGCCGTGATAATCCAGATGGTCACGCGAAAGATTGGTGAACAGCGCGATATCAAAAGCCACGCCGTTGACCCGCCCCTGGACCAGGCTGTGCGAAGACACCTCGATAGCCACGCACTGCGCACCCTGTTCCACGAAGTGCGCCATCTGCGCCTGCAGCAACACCGCGTCCGGCGTGGCGTTGAGCGTAGGCTCCAGCGCGCCGAGAAAACCGTTACCAAGTGTCCCCACCACTGCGGTTTTTTTCCCTAGCCGGGTCAGGCATTGCGCTATCCAGTGGCTGCACGAGGTCTTGCCGTTGGTGCCGGTGACACCGATCACCCACAGTTTTTGCGACGGCTGCCCATATACGTGGCTCGCAAGTTCGCCAATCTTGTCGCGCAATCCTTTAATGCCGAGATTAGCAACCTGCCACTTGTGATTCCAGGCGAAACCCTCGCTTTCCCACAGCACCGAAGTCGCGCCTGCGGCAATCGCCTGTGCAATGTATTTGCGCCCGTCGAGTTTTTCGCCTGGATAAGCCAAAAATGTATCGCCCGCTTGCACGCTGCGGCTATCGGTGGTGAGCCTTTGCACTTTGAAGCCCAGGCGGTTAAAAACACTTAAGTCCATGTCCTTCGCGTCCATTAACCCGGAGTTCACGCTTCCTCCTTGATTTCGGGTATGTCAGCGGGCGGTAACACGGTATTACCCGGCGCATCAGGCAAGACGGCCAGCATGCGCAGCGCTCCCGCCATCACCTGGCTGAATACCGGCGCCGCCACGGTGCCGCCGTAATACTGTCCGGCGGAGGGCTCATCCAGCATCACGGCAACGATCAAGCGCGGAGCTGATGCGGGAGCCATTCCGACAAACGAAGAAACGTAGCGATCACCGGCGTAGCTTCCGCCTTCCAGTTTGTGCGCGGTTCCGGTTTTGCCGGCGATGCGATAGCCCAGCACTTGCGCGCGCGGCGCCGTGCCGCCGGATTGCACCGCCAATTCCAGCATGCGGCGCACGGCGCGCGCGGTTGCCGCAGAAATCACCGGGCTGCCGCTTGCCGGCGCATCCAGCTTTACCAGGGACAGGGGCTGCAATTCGCCCTCTGTGGCAAACACGGTATAAGCGCGCGCAAGCTGCAACAGGCTTACTGAAATGCCATGCCCGTAAGACATGGTGGCCTGCTCTATCGGTCGCCAGGTTTTGTATGAGCGCAGTTTTCCCGATACTTCCCCCGGAAATCCGGAACGCGGCATTGCGCCGAAGCCAACACGGCTGAAAATGTTCCACAGCGATTGCGAAGTCAGCGAGAGCGCGATTTTCGCGGCGCCGACGTTGCTGGATTTTTGAATGACCTGCGCCACAGTCAAAGCCCCTTCGTGGTGGGCATCATGTATGGTGGCATTGCCGATGTTGAATTGCCCGGGCGCGGTTTCAATCACGCTATCCGGCGTAACCAATCCCGCTTCCAGCGCCGCCGCTATGGTAAACGGCTTGAGCGTGGAGCCCGGCTCGAACAAATCGGTGACGACCCGGTTGCGGGTGCGTTGCGGATTGAGCAAAGTGCGGTTGTTGGGGTTGTACGAAGGTACGCTTGCCAGTGCCAGCACTTCTCCGCTTTTCACATCCAGCACCACGATTCCGCCAGCCTTGGCGCGTTGCGCTTCCACTGCCTGCTTGAGTTCGCGGTAGGCGAGATACTGGATCTTGCTGTCTATGCTGAGTACGAGCGTGCGCCCTTCCTGTGGCACCTTGATGCTCTCCACGTCCTCGACGATGCGCCCGAGCCGGTCCTTGATGACGCGGCGGCTGCCCGGCCTGCCGTTAAGCCAATCCTGATATGCGAGCTCCAGTCCTTCCTGGCCGTTGTCGTCAACGTCGGTAAATCCCATTAAATGCGCCATGACCTCGCCGGCCGGGTAATAGCGGCGGTACTCGCGCTGCAGAAACACTCCGGGAATTCCCAGCTGCACGACTTTGGCGGCGAGCTCAGGGGAAAGATGGCGTTTCAAATAGACGAACTCCCTGCCGTTTTCATGCAAACGCTTGCCGACTTCTGCATTGTCCATTTCCAAGAGATTTGCCAGTTGTTTTTGTTTTTGCGCGGTAATCTCGATGTCGGCGGGGCTTACCCAAACTGATTCCACCGGCGTGCTGATCGCCAGTGGCTCGCCCGAACGATCGGTAATCATGCCGCGATGGGCGGTGATATCGATTACACGGCTATAGCGGGCGTCCCCCTTTTGCTGCAAAAAGTCGTTATGCATTCCCTGCAGGTAAAACGCCCGCCCCGCAAGCCCGCAAAACCACAACATCACCACGAGCAATACCATGCGCGAGCGCCACGCAGGCAGCCGCAGTGTCAGGGCCGGATTGGCAAGGCTATTCATGTGCACTCCCCGCTGGTGCTGCCTCGGGTGTGATCACTTGAATGCGTTTTGCATCGGGGACGCGCATCTGCAAGGTCCTTGCGGCGATTTTTTCAATGCGCGCATGTGTTGCCCAGGTGCTCTGCTCGAGCTGCAATTGTCCCCATTCCACGTCGAGCTGAGTCGTCAACTCCTGTTCTTTCTGCAGCTCCACAAACAACTTGCGCGCCTTGTGCTGTGAGGTCACAACACCCAGCGCGCAACCTATCAAAATGAGAGCCAAAATCATGTTCAATCTGGCCACGGCTAACCTTCCCAAATGTTGTGATTCCGTTTAGCTGCGCTTCAACCTCATATCGTTTCGGTACGCTCGGCAACGCGCATCACCGCGCTGCGCGCACGCGGATTAGCCCGCACTTCTTGCTCGCATGGCCTAATCGGCTTGCCGATCGGGCGCAATTTCGGTGGCGTTACATCGGCAGCGCGCACCGGCAGTTTTTCCGGCAGAGGACCCGGCCTAGCCATCTCGCGCATAAAGCGCTTCACCATGCGGTCCTCAAGTGAGTGAAAGCTGATCACCACCAGCCTCCCTAAAGGCCGCAGGGCCTCTACCACTTGCGGTAAAACTAGCGACAATTCCTCAAGCTCCTTATTGAGGTAAATCCGTAGAGCTTGAAAGGTGCGCGTCGCCGGATCCTGGTTTGGCTCGCGCGTGCGAACGGCTTTCGCCACGATCTGGGCAAGTTGCCGTGTGGTGCTAACAGGTCCCCGCGCTCTAGCCGCAACAATCTCTCTTGCAATCTGTTTAGCAAACCGTTCCTCGCCATATTTTTTTATGACCTCCCCGATCTCATTTTCCGGAGCGCTCGTCAGCCACTCCGCGGCGGTCTCCCCGCGGTTTGTGTCCATGCGCATATCCAGCGGCCCGTCTAAACGGAAACTGAAGCCGCGCTGCGCGTCTTCAAGCTGCGGCGAAGACACGCCAAGATCCAGCAACACCCCGTCCACTCGGGGCATATCCAATTCATGCAGCACTTGGCGCAAACTGCCAAAAGCACGATGCACGATGCAGAAACGTGCGTCGTTAATCGCGCTCCCGGCAGCTACCGCCGCCACGTCTTTATCCAGCGCAATCAAGCGTCCGTTGGCCGCAAGCTTTTCCAACACTGCGCGACTGTGGCCGCCGCGACCGAAAGTGCAATCCACATACACGCCATCCGGACGCACATTGAGCGCCCCGATTGCTTCGTTCAACAGAACCGTTGCGTGCTGTGAGTTCACTCACGAACTCACAGCGAAAAATTCTCCATGCCCGGGGGCAGCGTGTTGTTGCCTTGCGTGGTAATTTGCTCCAGTTGTTTATTCCAGGCTTCCAGGTTCCAGATTTCAAAATGGCTGCCTTGGCCGACCATCATCACGCGCTTCTCGAGAGCGGCAAATGTGCGAAGCTCGGGAGAAATCAGCACGCGTCCCACCGCATCAGGCTCCACTTCTTCGGCAAAGCCGACCAGCAAGCGCTTCCATACGCTTGCCTGGCGATCCAGGCTCGGGAAACCCATGACCTTGGCTCGTATGGGTTCCCAAGCTGCGTAGGGATAAAGCAGCAGACAGCTGTCGGGGTGAGCTGTGAGCACGAGTTTTACAGCGCCTTGATTTTGCAGGGCGTCACGATGCCGCGTCGGCAC
>DATDGC010000042.1:0-3045 GCA_036522275.1 Burkholderiales bacterium
ATGACGATGCAGCACTCTCCCAATCCGCCGCATCATGACCCGGACCACCGCCACACCGCATGGGTCACGCGCCACACTAATGTCATCCTCGAACAGTTCGTCGAACAGGACATCCCTGCCTATTTCGCCTATGCCAGGCAATTCACGCTGTGCGAAAACTACTTCACTGACGTCGCCGGGCCGTCTACGCCCAATCACCTGATGCTGGTCGCCGCCGATTCGCCGATCATCGGCAATCCGCCGCATTATCGTCGCGGGAGCAATGAACCCATGTTCAAGATTCCGTCCTTGCCAGCGCATCTGGATGAAGCGAAGCTTACCTGGGGCAATTATGGCGGCTATGTGTTCGACTTCATCCATGGCTTGGCGGGCCGCAACAAATATCATTCCGAGCAGTTCAAGCAGGACGCGCTGGCCGGAAAACTGCCGGCGGTATCCTGGGTGTACGCGCCGCATGATGCGAGCGAACATCCGCCGGATCCGCAAGACCAGGGTAATCCCCTCGTGGGTAATGTCACCCACGGCATGCAGTGGACGGTGGATCAGGTGAACGCGATTGTCAAAGGGGGACTATGGCCCAAGACTGCGATCTTCATCACTTGGGACGACTGGGGCGGCTGGTTCGACCACGTTGATCCGCCCGAAGTGGAGAAATGGAATGACGGCACACAGTTCCGCTACGGTTCGCGGGTGCCCTGCCTGGTAATCAGTCCTTATGCCAAGCGCGGCTATATCTCAAAACAGCGCCATTCGCATGTGAGCCTTCTCAAGTTCTGCGAAACCACGTTCCGATTGCCCGATGTGAATCGACGCACCGCCGATGCTGATCCCATGTCCGATTGTTTTGATTTCAGCAAGCCCGCCGGGCCGCCCCCGGTTTGATCGCAACATAGAATTCTCACCGCTGAATTTACCTTAAGGAACCCATCATGGCGAACGAAGAACTTCACCCTGCCAAGAAAATTTATCCCGCGCACGGAGATGCAATCCGCATAGTGCCGCTGCATGTGCCCGAAACAGTGCGCACACCGACCGCGGAGGCCGCCGCCACATAAAGAAACTGCCAAGCCTCAATGCGAGGCTTGGCAGTTGTCAGTGCAAACTATTTTCTAGATGGCTGCGTTACTTCTTGTAGCCGACGTAATAAATGCCGAAGACATTCCCCGACTTGTCCTTGATTGGCTCGTAACCCGTAATGTAAGGCACGCCCAGAATGGTCACTTCGCCGTAAAAGGCCTCGCCATTATTGATAGCCACGATCGCTTTACCCTTGGGGTCCAGAATGGTCCCGGTCGCCCGTCCGCTGCCATCGGGCTTTGGCACGTTCGTGGATACGCGAACGTATTCGTCGCCGGTCTTCACGAACAGCGTGGCGGTCCCGCCGTATTCTTTCACGACAGCGTCAACAACATCATAATTGTTGTTAATTTTGGTCTTGCCGAAATACAAGGCAGCGGCATCCTTCCCGCTAACGGCCTCCATCCCTTGGATCTTGGGCTTTCCTAGTTTCGCAGTCCTGGCCTTTAAATCGGCCATTGCTTTTGCGACCTTTGGATCCGCTCCCGCATTTCCGACGCTCGGCATCAGCAATGAAGTTGCGATGAAGCATCCGGTCGCAAGAATGCTGACGATAAAGATCTTCCGATTCAGGTGAGTATTCATGAGCTACCTCCAGAGAGAAATGTGGGGTATGTGATAACGCCAGCCATTGATTCGTTGGATGTCGTCCGTGTTCAGATGCGCCAACGCCCGGATCTAGGCAAGCATATTACTTATAGGCTACACGGATGATACTGTCAATGCATAAGCAGCAAAGCCCCTGTCGAGAACGGAGACATTTGCGCCTGGACGACCAAGAAAATGGGGCAGTACACCGTTCAGCCTGATGCTTCAACTGCCGCTTCCGTTCGTCCCGAGCGTAGAGAGCATAGCGACCGGAGTCGAGGGAAGCGAGTCGAAGGCTTCTTGCAAATGGATGCGCGCTCAGCACTAAAGGCATCGAAGCCTCGTCCTTAGGCTTTGACGATGGAGGGAATGGCCTATTTTGCAAATTGAATGAGAACAGCGTGACGTGCTAAAATCTCTGCCACAATTGGGTGGTTAGCTCAGAGGTAGAGCACTGCCTTCACACGGCAGGGGTCACTGGTTCGATCCCAGTATCACCCACCATCCTCAGTTAGCCAGTCCTTCCCACCAGCAGCAAATCAGGGATTGCTTTCAGATCGCAATCGACGAGCCGATATATGCGCTTATCCACCTGATGAAAGCCGGCTTAGGGTTCAGCACGCCGCGGCCACTGCTCGCGGAACGCCTGGTATAACTCCCACAAGGTAAGCAGCGTCCCGCTCCACTTCAATACGCGGTGCTGCTGCGTCCGCACCAGCATCGCCAGCGCCAGGGCCGAGATCGCCGGGTGCCGGCGCACCGCCCGCCCCAAGCGATTTGCTACATCGGCCACTCTGAGAAGGCCGCGCCAACGCTCGGCAAAAACCGCGAGCTCGGCGCGCTGCGCGGCCGCGCGCGAAACCAATGTCTGGCGCTTGCGAACAACAGTGGCTAGCTTGGTATTCATGGCGGAGTCAGCTCCTCGCGGTCACGCACAAGTTCCGCCAGCGTAGCGGACAGAAGGCGCGGTCGCGCCTTTGCACGCGCGCGCCAGACGAGACCGAGAATTATCGCGAGCGTCAGGTACAGCGCGGCGAATCCGCCGAGTACCGCAACAGGGTTCTGATCCCAGAATGCCATCACTACGGCCAAGGTTCCGAAGATGATGGCCAAGCTTGAAAAGAACAGCGCCAGGAAGGACAATATGATGAGCTGTGCAGTACGCAGCTTCTGCTCTTCGAGCTCGGTCGCCACGAGCTCGACACGCGTCTGCACACTCTCGATCAGTGTCGACAACAACCGGCGCAGCGAATTCAGCAGCCCGACCGTGCGCGTGTCGGAATCGGACTCGGACATGTCAATCAGCGGCGCCCACTCAACATGCCGAGCAGGAAACCGACCCCGGCCGCGACCGCTACTGACTCCCACGGATGGTCGCGC
>DATDGC010000043.1:0-8450 GCA_036522275.1 Burkholderiales bacterium
CCTCGGCGTCCACGCGCAAGGTTCGGTCTGCAGCTAGTTCCACGTTCATCTTTGCGTACTGTGAGAGCAGGATAAAGTTTCGCATTATATACGCAACCACGGGTAAGGGCCTATCTGCGCATCCTGGAAAATTCCTGCGGCGATTGTTATTAGGCCGCCAAGTCTGTTATGTTGTAATGAACAGGAGCCGCAGCCGACAAAATCCGCAAAGCGCCAAATTAGGAGAAGCTCATGAAGGACAAAATCGTCAAATCAGAGCTGGAATGGAAGCAACAGCTTACGCCTGAACAATTCGAAATATGCCGCAAAAAAGGCACTGAGCCCGCCTTCACGGGGAAGTATTGGGATTGCAAGGAAAAAGGCATCTACCACTGCATGTGCTGCGGCGCTGAATTGTTCAGCTCCGGCACCAAGTTCGATTCCGGCACCGGCTGGCCGAGCTTCTGGAGCCCGCTGCAATCCGAAAACGTCAAAACTGAGAAGGACAACGGCCTTTTCATGCGCCGCACTGAAGTGCTGTGCAACGCCTGCGACTCGCATCTCGGCCATGTGTTTCCCGACGGCCCGCAGCCGACCGGGTTGCGTTACTGCATTAATTCAGCGGCTTTAAAGCTCGATAAAAAATAAACTTCAGGATAACAGTGCGCCGTCCTCCTCAAGTTCTGCGCAAATAGACAAGGCGCAGTCAAAGCGTCATAATTGTGCGTGTTTCCCATGCTTGCTTTGTGACCCATGAAGTTTCTTTTCGACCTGTTCCCTGTCATTCTGTTTTTCGTCGCTTTCAAGTTCCAGGGGATTTATGTCGCCACTGCGGTTGCGATTGCCGCGACTTTTTGCCAGGTCGGGTGGGTATGGACAAAACATGGCAAGGTGGATTCGATGCTGTGGGCAAGCCTGGCGATTATCGTGGTATTCGGCGGCGCCACGCTGTTATTGCACGACGAAACCTTCGTCAAGTGGAAGCCCACGGTTTTGTACTGGCTGTTCGGCACTGTGCTGTTTTGCGCGGATATCATTTTCGGAAAAAACCTGATCCGCTCAATGATGCAAAGTCAGATCACCGTGCCCGATGTGATCTGGCGCAGACTTAATTTCAGCTGGGTGTTTTTCCTGGCGCTGATGGGCGGCGCGAATCTTTATGTCGCATACAATTATTCCACTGAAAACTGGGTGAATTTCAAGCTGTTCGGCGGCATTGGATTGATGCTTGTATTTGTGCTGCTGCAGGGGCTGATGCTCGCCAAATATATCGAAAACAAGGAAATCGAATAATGTACTACACCATCATTGGCGAAGACGCTCCCGGCAGCCTGCCAAAAAGGCAGGCCACGCGCCCCGCGCATCTCGCAAGACTGACCGAGCTGCAGCAAGAGGGCCGCCTGATCCTCGCCGGTCCGTTCCCCGCCATTGACAGCCCTGACCCCGGTAGTGCCGGTTTCAGCGGCAGTCTAATCGTCGCAGAATTTCTCTCGCTGGAAGCGGCGCAAGCCTGGGCCGATTCCGACCCCTATGTCACAGGCGGCGTTTACGGCAGGGTCACCGTCAAACCTTTTAAAAAAGTCTTCCCGACATAGTGATTCGCCGATTTTCCCTATATACTGTGGCTCGCTTAGGCGCATGAGCACCATTGAAAGGATACGGCGGCAGCTTGCCTCGCTTGCCCCTGAAAACCTGGAAATCGTAGATGAGAGCAGCAAGCATGCGGGGCATGAAGGCGCCAAAAGCGGAGGACACTATCAAATGACCATTGTTTCCAGCCAGTTTCGCGGAAAATCCACCATGGTGCGCCATCGCATGGTCTATGCCGCGTTATCCGGGATGATGCACAAGGAAATTCACGCACTCAGTATCAAAGCCTACACCCCGGAAGAATTGTAACTCAACCTCCTGTAAAGGATTTATACATGAGCCTTAAAATTTCAAGACTGTTGCTCGCGGCAACTTTCGGCTTGGTGATTTTTTCTGCAAGTCATGCCCAGGAAGCGCCGAAAGCTGGCCTCCAGAACCCGAATGTTGTCGCCACAGTCAATGGCAAACCGATACCGCAATCCCAACTCGATTTGCTGATAAAGGAGCGCGTCGCGCAGGGAGAGCAGGATAACGAGGAACTGCGGAAAAAACTGCGTGAAGATTTAATTACCCGGGAGTTACTGTATCAAGAAATGGTCAAGAGCGGTTTCGATAAAAACCCGGGCATCACCACGCAAGCGGAATTCGTACGTCAGAATTTTCTGTTGCAGGCATACTTGCAGGAATATATAAAAACCCACCCCATCAGCGATGATGTGCTGAAGACGGAATACGATAAAATCAAGTCGGAATTAGACGGCAAGCTAGAGTACCACGCACGCCATATTCTGGTGGAAAAAGAAGCGGGAGCAAAAGAAATCATCGCCCAGCTCAAGAAGGGCGCCAAGTTTGAAAAACTCGCAGCAGATAAATCCATTGATCCCGGCAGCAAAGCCCGGGGCGGTGACCTAGATTGGGCTGTGCCTGGTAATTACGTCAAGCCGTTTGCTGACGCCCTGGTCCAGCTCAAGAAAGGCCAGTACACCCAAACCCCGGTGGAAACCCGTTTTGGCTGGCATGTTATAAAACTGGAAGATACGCGCACGGTCAAGGTGCCTCCATTTGAAGAGGTAAAGCCCAAACTGCAGCAACGTAATCAGCAGCAACAGTTCGACAAATATTTGGTCGACCTGCGCGCCAAAGCCAAAATCGAATAAGAGCGAAGAAGCTTAGCTAGCCACCCACTTCCGCGCATTCCTGAACATCCGCAGCCACGGGGCGTCCTCGCCCCATTCGCGCGGATGCCAGGAGTTCTGCACCGTGCGAAATACCCGCTCGGGATGCGGCATGAGGATGGTAAAGCGCCCGTCAGGAGTGGTGAGTCCGGTGATTCCCGAAGGCGAGCCGTTGGGATTGCAAGGATAAATTTCCGTCGGGTTGCCGCGATTGTCCACAAAGCGCAGCGCAACCAAAGGCTGCGCCACCTGCAATTGCGCCGCATCTGAAAATTCGGCATAACCTTCGCCGTGAGCCACCGCGATCGGCATGCGGCTTCCCGTCATGCCCGCAAAAAATAGCGATGGGTTGTTCTCAACCTGAGCCATCACCAAGCGCGCTTCAAACTGCTCGGAGCGGTTCCTCACGAAATGCGGCCAATGTTCGGAACCAGGAATCAGCTCGCGCATGTTGCTCATCATCTGGCATCCATTGCATACTCCCAAAGCAAAACTATCCGCACGATGAAAGAACGCAGTGAACTCGTCGCGGGCGCGGGGATTAAACAAAATTGATTTGGCCCATCCTTCTCCCGCACCCAGCACATCGCCATAGGAAAATCCGCCGCACGCAGCAAACCCCTTGAAGTCCTTTAGCGAGACGCGTCCCGCGAGGATATCGCTCATGTGCACATCCACCGCCAAAAACCCGGCGCGGTCGAAAGCGGCCGCCATTTCAACCTGGCCGTTCACCCCTTGCTCGCGCAGGATGGCGATACGCGGGCGTCTGCCGGCAGTGATGTAAGGCGCAGCGATGTCCTGATTTAAATCGAAAGTAAGTTGCGCATGCAGGCCGGGGTTGCCGCCATCCAGTATGCGGTCGTATTCCTGTTGTGCGGCTTCCGGATTATCGCGCAACCGTTGCATATGAAAAGTAGTCTCCGACCACACGCGCTGGAGCTTCACCCGTGATTCGGAAAAAATCACTTTGGCGTTGCGCACCAGGCGCAGCTCATCGCTTTTGTTTGAGCCTCCGAGGAGGTGCACGGGAAGGCCTGCTTGCGATAAAGCCCGTATTACCGGGTTGCGGTCCGCTGCCAGCACCTGCAGCACCGCGCCCAACTCTTCATTGAACAGCACCTGGAGAATGCGCTCCCGGTATCTGCCCGGAAATAAAGTTTCGGGCCGCCGTTCCTGCCCTTCCACATCATTGCTTAGCGGGTCGTGGCAGAGTTCGTCGAGATTTACAGTGATGCCTACATGCCCAGCAAATGCCATTTCGCAAAGCGTGACAAACAGCCCTCCATCCGAGCGATCGTGATACGCAAGAAGTTTGTTTTCACTGTTGAGCTTTTGCACCACATTGAAAAAAGTCTTGAGCCGCAGAGGGTCGTCTACGTCAGGGGCGTTGTTCCCGGTTTGCTTGTAAACCTGCGCCAGTGCTGAACCACCGAGCCGGTTTTTGCCATTGCCGAGATCAATCAGGATCAGCTCGGTTTCGCCGCAATCGGTACGCAATTGCGGCGTCAGGGTTTTGGTCACATCCGGCACCGGAGCAAACGCCGAGACGATCAAGGAGAGCGGCGCGGTAACCTCTTTCCTTATTCCGTTGTCTTCCCAGACCGTCTTCATTGACAGCGAATCCTTGCCCACCGGAATGCTTACGCCCAGCTGCGGGCACAGTTCCATCGCCACGGCCTGCACCGCGTCAAACAACGCCGCATCTTCTCCCGGATGTCCTGCTGCCGCCATCCAGTTGCAGGAAAGCTTTACATCGCCAAGGTTGGCAATCGGCGCTGCTGCGATATTGGTGAGCGCCTCCGCTACCGCCATGCGCGCTGCAGCTTTGGGATCAATCAGAGCCAGAGGCGTGCGTTCGCCCATGGCAAAGGCTTCACCACGCACTGTTTTGTAGCCCATCAAGGTTACCGCGGCATCAGCCACCGGAATTTGCCAGGGACCAACCATTTGGTCGCGCGCGCTTAACCCCCCCACGGTGCGATCGCCGATACTGACAAGGAAAGTTTTGTCCGCTACTGCAGGCAAGCGCAGCACGCGGTACACAGCCTCCTGTAAATCAATGTCGTTTACGGCGAATGATGGTAACGCTCTCGCAAGACGTGAAACGTGGCGAGTCATCTTGGGCGGCTTGCCGAGCAACACTTCCAACGCCATATCCACCGGCCGGTTATTGAACACGCTGTCGTCAACCCGCAATTGCAGCTCGGCGGTCGCCTCGCCAATCACCGCGAAAGGGCAACGCTCGCGCTCACAGATTTTCCCGAATAATGCAAAATCCCCCGTGCTGATCGTCAGCACATAACGCTCCTGCGCTTCGTTGCACCACACTTGCAACGGCGACATGCCGGGCTCTTCATTGGGAATGTCGCGCAGCCTGATTCGTCCGCCGCAGTTTGAGCCGTGTACCAGTTCAGGCAGCGCGTTGGACAATCCACCGGCGCCCACATCATGTATCGCAAGAATGGGATTGCTCTCACCCAACGCCCAGCAGCGGTCTATTACTTCCTGCGCGCGGCGCTGCATTTCGGCATTGCTCCGCTGCACCGAAGCGAAATCCAGGCTCTCTATGTTGGCGCCTGTGTCCATGCTGGAAGCCGCGCCGCCACCTAACCCGATCAGCATGCCCGGCCCGCCCAATTGAATCAGCAAAACCTTATTCGTCGCTTTGCTTTTTGTTACATGCTCGCTGCTGATATTGCCCACTCCGCCAGCTATCATGATGGGTTTATGGTAGCCGCGCATCTCGCCTGTTACCTGTTCTTCATAAGTGCGAAAATAGCCGCACAGATTCGGACGGCCAAATTCATTATTAAATGCGGCCGCGCCTATCGGCCCTTCCACCATGATCTGCAAGGGGGAAGCGATGCGCGAGGGTATGCCGTAGCAGCCGTCTGCAGCACCAGGATAAATTTCCCAGGGTTGCTTGAAGCCGGGAATATTCAGATTGGAAACCGAAAAACCGGCCAATCCAGCCTTGGGTTTGGCGCCGCGGCCGGTCGCGCCTTCGTCGCGGATTTCACCTCCTGAGCCGGTGGCGGCGCCGGGAAAAGGTGCAATCGCCGTGGGATGGTTGTGCGTTTCCACTTTCATCAGGATATGCGTTTGTTTTTCCGTATAGCCGTATTCGGCCGCGCTGTTGGCAGGGCAAAAACGCTCTATGCGCGCGCCTTCAATCACCGATGAGTTGTCTGCGTATGCCACCAGCGTTCCTTGCGGGTGCTGCTTATGGGTATTTTTAATCATGGCAAAGAGTGAAAGCAGTTGCTTAACTCCATCTACCACCCAATCGGCATTGAAAATCTTGTGGCGGCAGTGCTCGGAATTCACCTGCGCGAACATCATCAGCTCAACATCGGTGGGATTGCGCCCGACGCGCCTGAAATTTTCCAGTAAATAGGTAATCTCGTCGTCGGAAAGCGCAAGACCCATATCCAGGTTGGCGCGGGTGAGAGCTGTCGCGCCACCCAGTATATCCACCGTCTGCATAGGCGCTGCCGCAAAATGCTGGAACAGTTTGCCTGCTTCGTCGAAAGACTCCAGCACCGATTCGGTCATCCGGTCGTGAATCAGCGGCAACAGCAATTGCCTGTCGTACGCTGATAACGGTTCGCGCTTTTCCAGATAATAAGCGACACCGCGCTCGATACGCTCGACGGCTTCCAGCCCGCAATGGCGGGCGATGTCGGTGGCTTTGGATGACCAGGGAGAAACGGTGCCGATGCGCGGCACCACCAGCAGCAGCTCGCCACTGATATGGTCCGCCCGTGTTGCCGGGCCATAGGTTAAAATCCGCTGCAGGATAGTGGTCTCCGCGTCCGTCAATTTTCTCGACAGTGCTGCGAAATGCCAAAATTCCTCATGCACCCCGGCAATCGAGGGTACGGTGGTTTTCAAGACCGAAAGCAGTTTGTTGAGACGGAAGTCGGAGAGGGCGTTGCGTCCGCGTAGCTTGAGGAGTTGGGACATCAGTTGCGGATCGACTCCTAAAAGATGAATTATACCCTAACCACCCGACCGCTTTACAGCTAAACTATCATCACCATGATTGAAGATGCGACCACACCCAGGCCGGTTTATCTGACTCGCGACATCAGGAAAATCGAAGCCAGGTTTTTGCCTGCGCACCGCTTGATGGAGGCGGCAGGCCTCGCCGCCGCCGAACTCGCGCGCGAGTTGCTGGGCGAAGGCGGCACCAGCGCGCTGGTTCTTGCCGGGCCGGGCAACAACGGCGGTGATGCACTGGTCCTCGCCCGTCATCTTAAGCAATGGTGGTTCAAGGTTGACGTCGTGTTCACCGGCGATGCAAAGAAATTGCCTCGTGACGCCGCTCACGCTTTGCGCCTGTGGCAAAAGGCCGGCGGCATTTTGCACAACAAAATTCCCGCAGGCAAATGGGACTTAGCAGTAGATGGTTTGTTCGGCATTGGACTCAAGCGCCGGCTCGAAGGCCGCTACGCGCAACTTGTCGAGCGCATCAACCAGTTCGGCGTTCCGGTGCTGGCGCTGGATGTACCGAGCGGGCTTGATGCCGATACCGGTCGTACTCTGGGAGCTGCAGTCCGCGCAACTCACACCGTAACCTTCATCGCCCTGAAACCCGGATTGCTCACTGCGGATGGCGTGAACTGCTGCGGTGAAATTCACGTGCGTAGCCTTGATATTGACGCCGCGGCTTCCCTGCCGCCCAAAGGATGGCTGCTTTCACAAGCAACTTGCCCGCAGCTCAAGCCGCGCCTCCCCAGCAGCCACAAAGGAATGTTTGGCAACGCAGGCATACTAGGCGGTGCAACTGGCATGGTTGGCGCGGCGTTACTCGCGGGCCGCGCGGCGCTGAAGCTGGGCGCCGGCAGGACTTATGTCGCCCTCCTCGCCAAAAACGCGCCTTTGGTTGATCCAATGCAGCCTGAACTCATGCTGCGTACACCCGAAAAATTGCTTGAGCTCGATCATCTCGATTGCCTGGCGGTTGGACCGGGCTTGGGGCAATCGAATGAAGCGCAGCACTTTCTTGCTGCCGCACTCAAGATAAAATTGCCGCTGGTGTTGGATGCCGACGCGCTGAACCTGATTGGCTCCGAAGCGCGCTTGCAACAATTGCTGAAGAAACGCTCCGCAGCGACCATACTCACTCCCCACCCCGCCGAAGCGGGGCGTTTGCTTAAGATCGGCACCGAAGAAATCCAGCGCGACCGCCTGGCCGCCGCGCTTGAAATAGCGCGGCGCTTCCGTTGCCATGTCGTGCTGAAAGGCGCGGGCAGTATTTGCACGCTGCCGGATGGAAGCTGGTATATCAATTCAAGCGGCAATCCGGGAATGGCCAGCGCAGGCATGGGTGACGTGCTGACGGGAATGATCGCGGCGCTGATCGCGCAAGGTTTGAGCACAGGCGACGCAATGCTGCTCGCGGTCTATCTGCACGGCGCAGCGGCGGATAATCTGGTTGCACGCGGAGTTGGTGCGGCAGGCTTGACTGCATCTGAAGTCACCGACGTGGCAAGGAATTTATTGAATCAGTCGATATCACTTGCCAAGCAAACCGCACCTAACCCGCAGCGTGCAGCCGAAGCCAAAGTTCCCCCGAAATAGTTGACACCTTGGGCTAACGAGCCTGGAGGTGTCAGATGGCAAGAGCGGGTCCTCGCAAAGTGGCGAGGTATGGTGATCAGTTCAAGGCGACCGTGGTGAAGCTCTCGAGCTTGCCCGGTG
>DATDGC010000044.1:0-2515 GCA_036522275.1 Burkholderiales bacterium
GAGGACAATAAGCCCGGCCACGGCATTTAACGCTTGAAGCTTGCTTGTTGCGGTAAAAAAAAGGTCCGCACCCATGAGTGTTCTTCAGATAACGGCGAGCTGGGATACTAAGTAGCCACGGAAAAGATTACGCCTTGGAGTCACGGCGTATTTTCCGGGAGTGTCTTTTCGGTTAGATCATACCGAGTTTTACGCAAATCGTTTTGAGATCGAGACCGTGGGCCGCAAGAAGATCGGCATGCGATCCGTAATTATGGATAAAAGCGTCTTGCAGAGCAAAACTGTCAATGCTGCAAGTGGCCTTTGCATCCAACGCTATTTCTTTTACGCGAGCCCCGAGTCCGCCATATGGCGCCATCTGCTCAATCACGATGACCCGTTTGTGATTGAACAGCGCCTCTTGCACTCCGTCGATGTCGAGGGGTTTGACAGTATGGATGGACACGAGGGAGACGCTTTCGCCGCGGGCTTCGAATTTGGCAGCAAGATCGGCGCCTAGTTTGAGAATTGGGCCATAAGAAAGGATGCAGATGTCCTTCCCGCGTCTGAGGTAGCGCAGTTTACCGAAGACAAATGGATCAACCGCATTACTCGTAAGATCGGGCTCGCCAGCTTTGCCTAGCCGCAAATAAACCGGCCCGCGCTCCTGTTGGACACACCAAAGCGTGGCTTCGCGGGTCTCGGCCGGATCGCAGGGGGCAATCACCGCCATATTAGGGATTGCTGAAGCAATCGCGACATCCTCCTGGGCGTGGTGGGTGCCGCCCAAGGTCGAATAGGTAACCCCTCCGCCAATCCCCACTATGGTCACCGGCAGGTTGTGGTAGCAAAGGTCGTCACGTACAAATTCAAATGGCCTGAATAATGCGAATGTGGCAATCGTGTAAGCAAACGGGCGCAATCCCCTCAGCGCCATACCGGAACATAGTCCGATCATGATCTGCTCGGCGACGCCGGTATTGATAAAACGCTGAGGAAATGTCTGACGGAATTTGTCCATGGCACCAGCTGGCGAGATGTCTGCCACCACCATGCACAGACGCTGATCCCGCTGGCCGGCCTCAAAGAAGGTGTTGGCAAACATGTTCCTCATGACACCACCTCGGCCAGTTCGGCAATCGCTTTCGCATATTCTTCTTTGTTGGGGGACCGGTAATGCCAAATTGGAACATGCTCCATGTACGACACGCCCTTGCCTTTGATCGTATTGCCAACTACGAAGAATGGCTGCTTGCCTTTGCGGGCGCGCACCGCTTTCAGCACTGCCGTGGCATCGTGACCGTTAACTTCGGCAGCTTCCCAACCGAAGGCGCGAACCTTGTCGAGCACCGGATAGAAATGCGGATGGGTTTCGCTGGTGCGTCCCAAGCTCTGGAAGCCGTTCAGATCGAGAAAAGCAAGGAGGTTCCCGAGGCTCATGTTGGCGGCCATCATCATCGCCTCCCAGGTTGAACCTTCCTGCATCTCGCCATCTGAGAGAACAACGTAGACAAACTGATCGTTGCCTTGGATCTTATCGGCATAGGCCATCCCGGTCGCGATACCCATGCCATGTCCTAACGAGCCGGTGGATGCTTCGATTCCCGGCACACCATAATCGGGGTGGGCACCGAGTTGACCAGCTGAGGTACAGTAACGGTCGAGGTCGGCGCGGGTGAGGATGCCCAGATCCTCAAGAATCACGTATTGCGCAAGGCAGCCGTGGCCTTTCGACATGAGAAAAGTGTCTGGACTTTTGCCGTTGGTTCCGCGGCGCATAAGGTCGTGGTAAATAAGGTCCACCATTTCGAGGCAGGAAAAGGCCGGCGCGACGTGCAATGCCGTCACCTGCTGCGATATTTCGAGGATCCGCCGACGGTAGCGCAAGCAGCGCTGTCTGGCGACTGAAACGTCAAAATCGCTGCGCTGACCTGTTGCCATTTTCTTTTCTAAGGCACTCATGCATCACGCACGCAAGACATAATCCATTGGCCAGTCGCGCAGTTGGTCGAGATATTTGCGGCCCCAGGTAACCATCTCGGCGAGTCCTTCTTTCCAGCCTATCTGAGGTTCCCAGCCGACATCCCGCTTGATTGCGCTCGAGTCAAGCCAGTAGCGCGCATCCTGCCCCAGCCGGTCTCCGGTCACTTCGCACAGCTTTTCAAAAGGAATGCCCAGCGCTTCGGCAGTCAATTCAACCACACGGCGAATTGAAGTCGGCTCCCTGGGACCGGCGTTGTAAACCGTTCCGAACGGCGCTTTCTCCGAGACAAGATGGATGGCCCGACCAAGATCACGGGCATGAATATAGGATTTCTCCGCCCTGCCGCCGCCATGCAGCGGAAGCTTTCTTCCAGTGAGCCCGCACACGACTGCTTTAGGAATGATTCGGTGCACCAGCTGGCCCGGGCAATAAGCATTCGACGGTCGAATGATGTTCATCGGAAATTTGAGCACCTTGTGAATGGACATTAAATGCATGTCGAAAGCGGCTTTGGATGCGGCGTAAGGGCTGGTTGGATGGATGGGGGTGGTT
>DATDGC010000045.1:0-37882 GCA_036522275.1 Burkholderiales bacterium
CAGCCTTACCGCTTCCAGCTTGAATTCCCGCGTATAGCGCTGACGCCGGCGCTCCGGGTTGACCTTCTCCACCTTGCCCATTTGACACCTCCAAGCGTATTGTCTACGTTTAAAAGTGTCCGAAAAAGCCGGGTTAGCTCAGACACGACTAATTGTGTTGGAGTGCCGAAAGATTCTGGTGTGCCGGAGACGATTCTGGTGAAGATGATCCGTGCGCGCGCGCGAGTTTCTATCATGGCACGCGCTGCGTTCGGTTTGGCGCTGCTTGCGTGGTTACCGGCAAGCTCCGGCCAGAGTCCGGCCGGCGTGTGGAAAATCGTTGACGAGCGTACCGGACAGCCCAATGCATTGCTGCGGATAGCCGAAACCGGAGGCCGGATTGAGGGAAAATTTGAGAAAATATTTTTCCAGCCGGGCGATGACCCCAATCCACGATGCGAAAAATGCGAAGGCGCGAATAAAAACCAGCCGCTGCTCGGCATGACCATCCTGTTGGGCCAGCAAAAACAGGGAAATAAATACACGTGCCGCATCCTCAATCCGGACAACGGGGAAATCTACCAGTGCAAACTGGTTCTGGACGATGACGGCAGGAAACTCAAGGTGCGCGGCTATGTGTGGGCTCCCCTGTTCGGCCAGACTCAAACCTGGCTGCGGGTTGAGTATTCACCGGCGAACAGCTGGCCGGCGCGGCGCTCAAAAAGGCGATGCTCGGGGGATGAGAGAAGCCCGGCTACTTGCTCTCGTAGCGGTCCACGATTTTCTTGTAAGTGCCGTCCTTCTTGATCTCATCGAGCGCTGCTGACAATGCCTTCAGGGTCGCTTCAGACGTGCGCGGGTTGCATGCGAGGTAAGAATCCGCCTTGCGCACGACAAAGACGAGCTTCACATCCGGTGCCTTGGCCTGCGCCGCGACTTCCTTGGCGCGCGCGATGCTGGTGACCCACAAGTCTATGCGTTGCGGCTCTTTGCGGTCGAGCGTGAGCTTGGGCGGATTCAGCTTGTCGTCATCCACTTCGAATATGTTGGTAATACCGTTTTGCTTCAGATACTCGGTCTTGGCATCACGTGTCACGCCACCAATGCGATAAGGCCTGATGTCGGCAAGCGTCTTGATCGGCTGCGAAAAACCGCTTTTGGCGAACAAGCCCCATTTGTTGACGGCAATCGGGCCTACCCATTTGAACACCAACTCGCGGTTCTCGAGGCGCGCCGTGGAATAGAGGCAAGTCTCTTTGTCGATTTGAACCCGCTTGTAAGCTTTGGCCCAAACCATGACTTCGAACTCAACCGGCACTTTGGCGCGCCGGCTCATTTCCTGGACGACCTCGGTTGCCATGCCGGTGAGTTTGTGATTCTCGGTGTAATTGAGCGGCGGGTTTTCCTCGGTGAGCAACTTGAGAGCCGACGCGGGCTGAGATAGGGTAAACAATCCGGCGATCACGCAAAGAAGAAAGAGTGTCCTGCACATAGCGCCTCCCTGGTTAGCCTATTGATGCGGTGAGCATGTCATGTTGTTTGCCTCCGTGCAAGTGCGATGGTGGCGCAGGTGTGCCGTCAGGGTTGCTGCCCGATCGGTCTGGCCGCGCGATACCGAAGTCCTGTAGGTAATCCAAACCGATATCGCGCCAGGCTTGGTGGTTTCGCATCCGGATTTCCGCCGCGGGATAATCTGGCGCTGCGACGAGAGCGCTCAGCTCAAAATCTGACGCACGAAATTGGGTAGGGCAAATACCGCGTGGTGGGTGTCCCCGTTGTAGTAACGCAGATTCTCGATGCCACGCTCCTTGAGCGTGCGCTCGACTTGCGCCGGGTTTAAAGCAAGCGGGTCGAGAATGTCGGAAGCACAGGCCATGCCCCAAAGCGAACCATAAAGGGGAACGTAGACGAGGAAAGGGCGGACGATCTTGAATGTGCCAGCGAGCCTTTTAGCGTGCTCGCGAACTCGGTCGGGGCGGTATATCGGCGAGCCGATGTGCAGCGTGAGCGCGCCACCCGGGTTGAGCACGCGCCGGCAGCAGCTAAAAAACTCCGCCGTGTAAAGCTCGGCGGCGGGACCCACAGGGTCGGGCAAATCCAGAATGATCAGATCAAAACGCTCGGCGGTTTCACGGATAAACGCATATCCA
Source organism: Burkholderiales bacterium (assembly GCA_036522275.1). Classification (GTDB taxonomy): domain Bacteria; phylum Pseudomonadota; class Gammaproteobacteria; order Burkholderiales; family JAHFRG01; genus JAHFRG01. Next base: position 2,130 of record DATDGC010000045.1, read on the forward strand.
TCGGCGATCTTGAGCTTGAGACGGGGATTGTCGAACACCTTTTTGTGCACTTCGCCGAAGTATTTCTTGGCGATGTCCACCACCGCCTGATCGAGCTCGACCAGGGTGACGCTTTCAATGCTGGGGTGCTTGAGCAGTTCCTCGCTAGAGCCGCCGTCGCCACCGCCTATCACCAGCGCGCTGCGCGGCGCAGGATGAGAGACGGCCGCGAGATGCACCATGTTTTCGTGGTAGAAGTATTCTTCTTTTTCCGAGGTCATGAAACTGCTGTCCAGGCGGAACAGCCGCCCGAATTCCGGCGTCTCGTAAACCTCAAGGTGCTGGTAGGGTGTATCGAATTCTTCGAGCCGTTCGCCGGCGCGGAAAAAATAGCCGCTGTTGGCGTTGAGCCACTCGGTGAGCAGCTTGTCCTCGCTCATAGCCGTCCGCGCTGCACGGCCTGTCGAATGACTTCCTTGGGTTTGAGCAGCTTCAGTACATCGTTGAAAAGCTGTTGCGCCTTGTCGCTGTTGTCGCGGCTGTGGTTGCAGACAAAGACGTCGAGTGCCACGGTGGAGGTTTCCGGCCAGGTATGGATGGCGATGTGCGACTCGGCCAGCACCAGCGTGCCGGTGAAACCGTCGTCGCCGAACTGGTGGAAGAAGTCTCCCAGCACGGTAAGGCCGGCGTCCGTACAGAGCTGGGTACAGCGTTTTCGCAGCCAGGTTGAATCGGAAAGATGGGTTGGGTCGCACTGATAAAGATCTCCTATCAGATGAAGCCCGCTTAACGTGCTGATGATCAAGCTGGTCATTTTTCCGCCCCCTTCACTAAAAGGCTATCAGCCGAAAAACCTACCAATCTGTTCAATCTAGGCTATACCTCCATCCAAACCATCCACGCCAACCACAACTTGCGGATAGGCGTCAGATCAACACGCCGTTGCAAGATACGGCACTTGTCCTTCCTGATTTCCCGAAGCAGCGCCCGGTTGATTGCCGCCAGCGCGAGTCTTCCGCGCCGCGCTTTCCGCTCCGCCGCCGGAAATTCAGAAATTGCGCGATTATAGCAATTTTCTGCCTTGTCAATAGCACTTTCGATCAACTTTTTGAAGCCCTCGGTTTCGCGCAAGTTGAGAATATCCGCCGCCGCGACGCCGAAGCGCGCGAGTTCGTCCTGCGGCAACAGGATGCGATTACGTCGCGCGTCGTCCCGCACATTCAGAATGACATCGGTAAGACCAAAAGCCAGTCCCAGCTCCTGGGCGCGTTTTAATGCGTTGGGGTCGTGAACGCCGAGTATGCGGGAAACGAGTTGCTCGGCAAGCCCGCTGGTGCGGGAGCAATAATCTTGCAGGGAGTGAAAGTCGGCGTGACGGTTTTTGAGCAAACCGCTTTCCACGCCGTCAATCAGCTGCAGCAGGAGTTCCTGTGGCAAGGCAAACTGGGTTGCTATCGGCAGCAGCGCTTGGGTGACCGGATGTTGGGCGAGCCCGCTGAAAGCGGCTGCGAGTTCTTGTCGCCACCAGTTGAGTTTGATTTGCGCTAAAGCGGGTTCGGAACATTCTTTGGCGCCTTGCTCTATCTCGCGGAAGAACGCGAAAAGGCCGGTGAGGGCGCGGCGTTTTTCTGCCGACAGGAAGAGAACGCTGTAATAGAAACTGGATCCGCTTGGCGCCGCCTGGTTGCGGCAATACTCTTCAGGCGTCATTGGCTTGCCCGCCCTGGAAGCCTGCCCCGCTGTTCACAATTGCTGATAGATAGTATATTTATCAATAAGCTATACGATATATTTAAAGTTAATGCTGGAAGTCTAAAACTTAATATATTAAACTTATGGTGATTGCGAAAGTGGCGGAATTGGTAGACGCACTGGATTTAGGTTCCAGCGCCGCAAGGCTTGGGGGTTCGAGTCCCTCCTTTCGCACCAGAGGCCGGGATGCGATGCAGTGGCCCCCTTATATATAATGAGTGGCTCTTATAAGGAAATTAAGGAAATCAAATGCAGGCGAGCATGGAAAATTTAGGCCAGCTACAGCGGCGCCTCAATGTGGCAGTGCCGCTGGATAAGATTGACAGCGAAGTGGAAAGCAGATTGAAGCACCTGACGCGCACCATGAAATTGCATGGTTTCCGCCCTGGCAAAGTGCCGCTCAAGGTCATTGCCCAGCAATATGGCGCGCAAGTACGTCAGGAAGTGCTGGGAGACGCTTTGCAAAAAAGTTTCAGCGAGGCGGTGCGCGAGCGAAACTTAAGAGTTGCGGGTTATCCCAAATTCGAAGCCAAGCCGCCACAAGCCGGAAATCAACAATTCGAATATACCGCCACTTTTGAAATATATCCGGAAGTGAAACTCGGCGACATTTCCGGGACGAAGATCAGTCGGCCAGTGGTGGAAGTAGGAGAAGAACAGGTGGCAAAAACCCTGGAGCTTATGCGCAAGCAGCGCACCTCTTATCAAGCCGTGGAACGTCATGCCAAGGAGCGCGACCAGGTAACTCTTGATTTCCACGGCACCGTAGCCGGCGAGGAATTCGCCGGCGGCCAAGGCAAAGATTTGGCCTTAGTGCTGGGGGAAGGACGTTTGCTGCCGGACTTTGAAAAACAGATTGCCGGGTTGCGCGCGAACGAAACCAAAGCATTTGAATTAACTTTTCCGGAGGATTATCATGGTAAGAAAGTGGCAGGAAAAACAGCGTCATTCGAGGTTACGCTGAAACGGGTTGCGGAACCCAAGCTGCCTGAAATCAACGTCGAGTTTGCCAAAAACTTCGGCGTGCAAGATGGTGACCTGGAGAAACTGCAGCGCGACATCAAGGACAATCTGCTGGGGGAAGTAAAAACCCGCGCGCAAGCCAGAATCAAGGATCAGGCGATGCAGGCGTTGCTTAACGCCACTCAGATCGAGCTTCCCCAGTCGCTGGTGGATATGGAAATCCGCCGCTTGATGGAAAATACGCGCAAGGACCTCGAATCGCGCGGCGTTAAAACCCAAGACGCGCCGATGCTGCACGACCTTTTCCAAGAGCGAGCTAAGCGTCGCGTCAACCTCGGCCTGATTATCGCCGAGCTGATAAAAATTCACGATCTTCGACCCAAGCCAGAACAGGTGCGCACCATCATCGAAGAGTACGCGCAAAGCTACGAACACCCAGACCAGGTGGTGAAGTGGTATTATTCCGCTCCAGAACGCCTGAATGACATCGAAGCGCTGGTGCTGGAAGATAACGTAGTGGAATGGGTAATGAAGCAGTCGAAGGTGGAAGACAAGCCAATGGGCTTTGACGAACTGATGGGAAACGCTTAAATGATGCATATCCGTGATCGGGAGTCGCAAAACCTGGGCTTGATCCCGATGGTGATCGAGCAGAGCGGGCGTGGCGAGCGTGCTTATGATATTTATTCGCGTCTCTTGAAGGAGCGCGTGGTGTTCCTGGTTGGGCAGGTGGATGAGGTCACCGCCAATCTTATCGTGGCGCAGTTCCTGTTTCTCGAATCAGAAAACCCTGATAAGGAGATTTATTTTTATATCAACTCCCCCGGCGGCGCGGTATCAGCCGGGCTGGCAATTTACGACACCATGCAGTTTATCAAGCCGGACGTCAGCACCCTTTGCGTCGGTCAGGCGGCGAGCATGGGTGCGCTTTTGCTCGCGGCGGGAGCCAAAGGCAAGCGCTTCTGTCTGCCTAATTCGCGGGTATTGATTCACCAGCCAATGGGCGGTTTTCAGGGGCAGGCCTCCGACATAGAAATTCACGCCAAGGAGATCCTCTATCTGCGGCAGCGCCTGAATGAGATCATGGCCAAGCATACCGGACAGAGCATCAAGACCATCGAGAAAGATACTGACCGCGACAATTTCCTGAGCGGCGAGGACGCGGTGAAGTATGGAATCGCGGACAGAGTACTGGTGAGCAGAACTGAAAGCGTTACCTGAGGTCCTATAATTTAATAAGCCACGGGGAAACGAGTTATGTCGGATAAAATCGGCGGCGAAAAACTGCTTTATTGCTCCTTCTGCGGCAAGAGCCAGCACGAAGTGCGCAAGCTCATTGCCGGACCGTCAGTTTTTGTCTGCGATGAGTGCATCGAGCTCTGCAATGACATCATCCGCGAAGAGGCGCACGGCGAGACCGGCGGCAAGCCGGGCAAGTCGGATTTGCCGGTGCCGCATAAGATCCGCAAGATTCTCGATCAGTACGTAATCGGCCAGGAGCAGGCGAAAAAAATCCTCTCTGTGGCGGTGTACAATCACTACAAGCGCCTGAAGAGCCTGACTAAGAACGATGATATCGAGCTCGCCAAAAGCAATATCCTGCTGATTGGTCCCACCGGCTCGGGCAAGACGCTGCTGGCGCAAACGCTGGCGCGGCTCCTCAACGTACCGTTCGTGATGGCGGACGCCACCACGCTTACCGAAGCCGGCTACGTCGGCGAGGACGTGGAAAACATCATCCAGAAGCTGCTGCAGAAATGCGATTACGAAGTCGAGAAAGCGCAGCGTGGTATCGTTTACATAGATGAAATCGACAAGATTTCCCGCAAGTCCGACAATCCCTCGATTACCCGCGATGTTTCCGGTGAAGGCGTGCAGCAGGCGCTGCTGAAGCTCATCGAAGGCACAATCGCTTCGGTACCGCCGCAGGGCGGGCGCAAGCATCCCAACCAGGAGTTCGTGCAGGTGGACACCACCAATATCCTGTTCATTTGCGGCGGCGCTTTTGTCGGGCTGGAAAAGGTTATCCGCAACCGCTCGCAGAAAGGCGGGATCGGCTTCGGCGCGGATGTGAAAAGCAAGGATAACCGCAAGGAAATCGGCGAGGTATTGCGCGATGTGGAGCCGGAAGATCTCATCAAATACGGGCTGATTCCGGAATTTGTCGGGCGCCTGCCGGTGGTTGCCACCCTCGAGGAACTCGACGAATCGGCGCTGATTCAGATTCTTACCGAACCCAAGAACGCGTTGCTCAAGCAATATCAGAAAATGTTCGGCATGGAAGCGGTGGAGTTGGAAGTGCGCGAGCAGGCGCTGAAGGCGATCGCCAAGAAGGCGCTCGCGCGCAAAACCGGCGCCCGCGGCTTGCGTTCCATTATCGAGTTAACCTTGCTCGATACCATGTTCGATCTGCCTTCGATGGAGAACGTGGTGAAGGTAGTGATTGATGAAGGCGTGATCCACGGCGATTCCAAGCCGTTACTGATCTATTCCGACCAACCCAAGGTCGCCGGCTCGGCGTGAACGGGCTTGGCACCGCGGCTTGGATTGTCTGGCAACATAACCTTGCGCTTCTTGATTTCCAACGGGCTGCCCTCATATCGGGTTTATCTTCACTTATCAGGTGAAACGACATGGACGAACAAAATCCGGTTGTCGAACAGTTGCTAGCGCTTTTACCGCTGCGTGACGTAGTGGTGTTCCCGCATATGGTGATCCCGCTGTTCGTGGGGCGCCCCAAATCCATAAAGGCGCTGGAGATCGCCATGGAAACGGGTAAAAACATTCTGCTGGTGGCGCAGAAATCCGCCGCCAAGGATGACCCATCCCCGGAAGACATGTACAAAGTGGGCAGCGTGGCGAACATCCTGCAGATGCTGAAATTGCCGGATGGCACCGTCAAGGTACTGGTTGAAGGCAGCCAGCGCTACAACATCAGACAAATCATAGATGCCAAGACGCATTACATGGTGCAAGCGGAACCGGTGCCCCCTGACCATTTGGAAAGCCACGAAGTGGAGGCGATGCGCCGCGCCACCCTGGGCCAATTCGACCAGTACGTGAAGCTCAACAAGAAGATCCCGCCGGAAATCCTGACATCGCTCACCGGGATAGACGAACCCGGTCGCCTTGCCGACACCATCGCCGCACACCTGCCGCTAAAGCTTGAGCAGAAACAGGAAGTGCTGGAAATGTTCGACGTGAAACAGCGCTTAGAGCATCTCTTGGGCCTGCTTGAAACCGAACTCGACATACTGCAGGTGGAAAAGCGCATCCGCGGGCGGGTCAAGCGCCAGATGGAAAAAAGCCAGCGCGAGTACTACCTCAACGAGCAGGTGAAGGCAATCCAGAAAGAGTTGGGGGAACTTGAAGAAGGCGGCGACCTTGACGAAATGGAAAAGAAAATCAAGGCTGCGCATATGCCCAAGGAAGCGCGCAACAAGGCAGAATCGGAACTCAAGAAGCTCAAGTTGATGTCGCCGATGTCGGCGGAGGCCACCGTGGTGCGTAATTACATCGAAGCGCTGGTGGCTCTGCCGTGGAAGAAAAAAAGCAAGATCAGCCAGGACCTCACGGCGGCCGAAGCGATACTGGAAAAGGACCACTACGGGCTGGAAAAAGTTAAGGAACGCATCGTCGAATATCTGGCGGTGCAGCAACGCGTGGATAAGCTGAAAGCCCCTATCCTGTGCCTGGTGGGCGCGCCCGGGGTCGGCAAGACCTCGCTCGGGCAATCCATTGCGCGCGCCACCAACCGCAAGTTCGTGCGCATGTCGCTGGGCGGGGTGCGCGATGAAGCCGAAATACGCGGCCACCGCCGCACTTATATTGGCTCGATGCCCGGAAAAATCCTGCAGAACATGACCAAGATTGGCGTGCGGAACCCCTTGTTCCTGCTCGACGAAGTGGACAAGATGGGAATGGATTTCCGTGGTGATCCGTCTTCCGCGCTGCTGGAAGTGCTGGATCCCGAGCAGAACCATACCTTCACCGATCATTACATCGAGGTGGAATACGATCTTTCCGATGTCATGTTTGTGGCGACTGCGAACACCTTGAACATTCCGCCGGCGCTGTTGGACCGCATGGAGGTGATAAGGCTTTCGGGCTACACCGAAGACGAGAAAATCAACATCGCCATGCGCTATCTGCTGGCCAAGCAGATGAAGAACCACGGCCTGAAGGAAGACGAAATCGTCATCTCCGAAAGTGCCATGCGTGATATCACCCGCTATTACACGCGCGAAGCCGGGGTGCGCGGTGTGGAGCGGGAAATCTCCAAAATCTGCCGCAAAGTGGTGAAAACCCTGGTGCTCAAGAAGCGCGAGCAAACCATCACCGTCACTTCGCGTAACCTCAACAAGTTCCTGGGGGTGAGGCGCTTCAGTTACGGCATGGCCGAGAAAAACAACCAGGTCGGTCAGGTCACCGGGCTTGCCTGGACCGAAGTGGGGGGCGAGTTGCTCACCATCGAAGCCGTGGTACTCCCCGGCAAGGGCAAGACCATTACCACCGGCAAACTCGGGGAAGTGATGCAGGAATCGGTGCAGGCGGCGCTTTCTGTCGCGCGCAGCCGCTCGCGCGCGCTCGGCATACCCGAGGATTTCTACCAGAAGAGCGACGTGCACATCCACCTGCCCGAGGGCGCCACGCCCAAGGACGGGCCAAGCGCTGGCATTGGCATTTGCACGGCCCTGATCTCGGTGCTGACCGGCATTCCGGTGCGCGCTGATGTTGCGATGACCGGGGAAATCACACTGCGCGGGGAAGTGTTGTCAATCGGCGGCCTGAAGGAAAAACTGCTGGCGGCGCACCGCGGCGGCATCAAAACCGTTCTCATTCCTGAGGAAAACACCAAAGATCTGGTGGAAATTCCGGACAACATCAAGAATCGTCTGGATATTCATCCGGTGAAATGGATAGACCAGGTGCTGGAGTTGGCGCTGGAGCGCGTGCCTCAGGCGCTGCCTGAAAAAGAAGAGGTCAAAGCGCCGCCGCCGGCGGTGGTTGAAGACCAACAACCGGCTGCGCTGATCAAACATTAGGGAACCTCTGATTAAATCCCACGCGGTTGCGACGGCGGCTTTCCGGGATGGTATGCGCGAAGCGAGGCGCAGCCAATGGCCATTACCCTTGGCAAGCGAGCGACAAAGCAGACCGCCCGGACAAGCCCCGTCCCTTCGGGTTGCGGCAAAATGCGGCGTCTGCGTCGTTGTGCTCCTCGGCTTCGTAGTGCTGGCTACGACCTTCGTCGCGCGCCTCGCATCCATCCGCATTTTGCCAGCAACGCAATACACGGAGGACTTAATCAGAGGTTCCTTGTTGTCTGAAAGCATTTTGCGCGCCATCTGCGCACTAATTTAGATCACGTCGCAATTAAATTCCACTTTTATGCACCAATTGCTTGACACGAGCTTTTGGCGCTTGCTATAAAGTTATTGCAGGGTTTTAGTCTCGGCATGACCTCAAGTATGACATCAAGGTTGCCCCGCACTGAACCAATCGGCTTCCTGTAATCATCCAACGAAAGGGGATTCTTCGTGAACAAATCTGAAATCATTGATCATATCGCCAAGACGGCGGATATTTCCAAAGCCGCTGCGGGCCGCGCCCTGGATAGCACGGTCGGAGCGATCAAAACTGCGTTGAAGAAAGGAGGAATGGTGACAGTGGCGGGCTTTGGCACCTTTTATGTTGGAAAGCGCGCTGCCCGCAACGGCCGCAACCCCCGCACCGGGGCCACGATCAAGATTAAAGCTGCCAGAGTTCCGAAATTCCGTGCTGGTAAAGCACTCAAAGATACATTAAACTAACGCCTTTTTTAGTCTGGGTGGTGCTTTATCACAGCCCGCACTAAATTGCTCTGGGTCAGGCAATTTACCTTGACCGAGTTCAGGGTGCTTAGCTCAGTTGGTAGAGCGTCGCCCTTACAAGGCGAATGTCGGGAGTTCGACCCTCTCAGCACCCACCAGCTGATTTCTGATGGGAGTGGTAGTTCAGTTGGTTAGAATACCGGCCTGTCACGCCGGGGGTCGCGGGTTCGAGTCCCGTCCACTCCGCCATGAATTGGAACCTCTAAATAGGCGAACGCAAGTTCGCCTTTTTTGTGCATAGATAACAATATGTTTGATTTTTTTCAACGCAACAAAAGAATCGCCCAGATCATCCTCGCGCTGATTTTTCTGCCGTTTGCGCTGTTTGGGGTGGAACGTTATTTCAGCAGCATAGGCGGCGGGGAGTATGTGGCCAAGGTTGGCGGCTACAAGATTACCCAGCAAGAATTCACTGAAGCGCTGCGCGATGAGCAGGAAAAAATGCGCCGCCAGATGGGTGATAAGTTCAACCCGATTATCCTGGAAGACCCCGAAACGCGTGCCTCGGTCCTTGATAACTTGATTAAACAGCGTCTGCTTTTGGCCCGGGCGGCGCGCGCGGGATTGACTGCAAACGACACCCAGTTGAAAAAAGTCATCAGCGAATATTCCGCTTTCCAGGAAAACGGCAAGTTTTCCAGGGCCCGTTATGAAACCCTGTTGCGCAATCAAGGCCTAACCCCCCTGACCTTTGAGGCCAGGCTGAGGCAGGACATGGTACTCGCCCAGTTGAGCGGCGCTTTCGAGAGCGAATTCCTTCCGCAAACAGTTGCCGATAGATTGATCCGCATCAGCGAGCAGCAACGTGAAGTCATGCAGTATGTTATTTCACCCGACCAATACGTGCTGCAAGTGAAAGTCGGCGAGGATACGGCAAAGCGTTTTTATGAGGAGCACCGCAGCGAACTCCAGACGCCCGAGCAAGTGCGCGCCGAATATCTGGTGCTCTCCGCAGACAGCCTGAGTTCGCAGATAAAAGTAAGCGCGGAAGAAAGCAAGAAATACTACGATGAGCATCCCACCCAGTTTCAGTCGCGGCAGGCAAGCCATATTCTGATTGCGATGCCCCCTAATGCCAATGCCGAATCCAAGGCGCAGGCCCGATCCAAGGCTGAGCAGCTTTATAAGCAAGTTCTGCAAAATCCCGCGGATTTCGCGCAAATAGCCAAGAATAACTCGCAAGATCCGGGTTCGGCAGCCAGGGGCGGCGATCTCGGCTTCATTTCCCGGGGCGCCATGGTCAAGCCTTTTGAAGACGCGGTTTTCCAGATGAAGGAGGGTGAAATCGCCGGGCCGGTGGAAACCCAGTTCGGCTATCACATCATCAAGCTCGACGCCATCAAGCAGATGCGGTTCGAAGAAGCCGGAAATCAGATCGAGCGCGAACTTAAGCAGCAGCAGGCCGTCAAAAAATTCAACGAACTTGCCGAAAATTTCGGCAATATGGTGTACGAACAGTCGGACAGTCTGAAACCGGCAGCCCAGGCTTTTAAGCTGACCATCCAGCAAAGCCCGTGGATGACCCGCGACAGCAAGGAGGTTGCGCTGTTAAGCAATGATAAATTGCTACACGCGCTATTTTCGGACGATGCGCTTAAAAACAAGCGCAACACCGAGGCCATCGAAGTCGCGCCCAATACCCTGGTTGCGGCGCATGTGCTGGAGCACAAGGCTGCGAGCGTTAAGTCTTTTGAAGAGGTCAAAGCGGACATCAACCGGCACCTGCTGTTGGAGCAAGCCTCCGAACTCGCGAAAAAGGAAGGCGCGGCCAAACTCGAAATGCTGCGGCAAGGCAAGGATGTCAACATAGCTTGGAGCGCGCCGGGCATGATGACCCGCGAGCGCGCATTAGCTGGTCTGGGTCCAGCCGGACAGCGCGCAGTGTTCCAGGCGGATACGAGCAAACTTCCGGCTTACGAAGGGGTGGAAGACGCGCAAGGGGGTTATGTGCTGCTTAAGATCGCGAGTGTCCAGGAAGCTGACAGGATTGATGAAGCCAAGCGCAAGAATTTAACCGAACAACTGCGTCAGCTTGTCGCGCAGGAGAAGTTTTCCGCTTATCTTGCCAGCCTCAAGCAACAAACGGAAGTGCAAATCAATCAGGATAAATTAGAAAAGAAAGAACGCTGAGAGCCAGAATTCAGGGTCAAGGATTCAGGGTCAGGAGTCAGGAAAGTTCCGTGATGCCGCCGACCGTGGTGTTGAAGCCCGCATCCACATGAGTGATTTCGCCGGTGATGCCGTTTGCCAGATCGCTCATCAGGAAAGCGGCGGCGTTGCCCACATCGTCAATCGTCACATTGCGCTTGAGCGGCGCATTTTCCGCAACAAAGCTGAGAATTTTTCCGAACCCGCCTATCCCGGCTGCCGCCAGCGTCTTGATCGGGCCTGCGGAAATCGCGTTCACGCGTATCCCTTTGGGTCCCAGGCTTTGCGCCAGATAGCGCACGTTGGCTTCGAGACTGGCTTTGGCAAGCCCCATCACATTGTAATTAGGCACAGTGCGCGCCGCTCCCAGGTAAGTCAGGGTAAGCAGCGCCGCTTTTCTTCCCTGCATCAACGGCAACCCGGCTTTGGCGAGAGCGGCGAAGCTGTAGGAGCTCACATCATGGGCAATACGGAAAGCTTCGCGGCTTAAACTGTCCAGGAAATCCCCGGAAAGCGCTTCGCGCGGCGCAAACGCAATGGAATGCACGATGCCATCCAGCCCGTTCCAATGTTTGCCGAGGTCGCTGAACAAGCGCTCGATCTGCTCGTCGCTGCTGACATCACAGCCGAAGACCAGCTTGCTGCCAAATTCCTGGGCCATTTCCTCCACGCGATCCTGCACTCTTTCCCCCTGGTAAGTAAAGGCAAGCTGCGCGCCTTCGCGTTGCATTGCCCTGGCAATGCCATAAGCGATGGAGCGATTGCTCAATAACCCGGTAATCAGGATGCGTTTGTCGGTGAGAATTCCCATGGCTATTCCCTGTCTATGAACGTGAGGCTGTGGAATTATAACTTATCTTTTCCGGTTCGCTTAACCCATGGCGGCAAAGATGACGCAAGCGCGCGGTTTGCTATACACTGTGAAGCCGATGAATTTCCAGTTCTGTCGCTTCGTTTGCCTGGTTTTGCCCATGCTTGCCGCGGCGTGCGGAAGCTCCGGCTGGAACAATCCCTATCCGGCCGCTGACAGCGGAAAAAACATCCTTTATTCGGCGTTCACCGAGCGTCCCAAGCACCTCGACCCGGTGCAGTCATACAGCGAAAATGAGGCGGTATTCAACGCCCAAATCTACGAACCGCCGCTGCAATATCACTACCTCAAGCGTCCTTATACCCTGGTTCCTTTAAGCGCAGCGGAAATGCCTCGTGCTCAGTATTACGATAAGTCAGGACGCAAGCTTCCCGACGATGCCGACCCGAAGCGCATTGCCTACAGCGTTTACCAAATTCGCATCAAGCCGGGAATACGCTATCAGCCGCATCCGGCGTTTGCCAAGGACAAAAACGGCAAATTATTATATCAAGACCTGAAGCGGGAAGACTTAAAAAACGTTTACGTGCTTTCCGATTTCAAGGAGCGTGGCACGCGCGAGCTCAATGCTAAAGATTACGTATATCAGATCAAGCGTCTTGCCCACCCGCGGCTGCATTCACCGATTTTCGGACTCATGAGCGAATACATCATTGGCCTCAAGCAATACGCCGAAACCTTGAAACAAGCCGACCCGGCACTGCTCGCGAAGGAAGGCAAAGATGCCTGGCTCGATCTGACCCGCTATCCCTTGGAGGGTGTCGAGGCGGTTGGCCGTTACACTTACCGCGTCAAGGTCAAAGGCAAATATCCGCAATTCGTGTATTGGCTGGCCATGCCTTTCTTCGCGCCGGTGCCGGTGGAGGTAGACCGTTTTTATTCGCAATCGGGAATGGCTGAGAAAAACCTTACGCTTGACTGGTATCCGGTAGGCACCGGCCCTTACATGCTTACCGAAAACAATCCAAACAGCCGCATGGTGCTGGAGTTCAATCCCAATTTTCACGGCGAGACCTATCCTGCCAGCGGAGAGCCTGATGATGCCAAAGTAGGCTTGCTTAAAGATGCCGGCCAACCGCTGCCGTTTATTGACAGGGCGGTATTCAGCCGCGAAAAAGAGAGCATTCCGTACTGGAACAAATTTTTGCAAGGCTATTACGACGCTTCTGGGATTACTTCCGACAGCTACGACCAGGCGGTGCAAGTCGGCGCGCAGGGCGAGGCGGTGGTGACCGAGGTGATGCGCGAGAAGGGCATAAGGCTTGAAACGTCGGTCGCCACTTCCATTATCTACATGGGTTTCAACATGCTCGATCCGGTGGTGGGCGGCTATTCGGAACGCGCGAGGAAACTCAGGCAGGCGATTTCGATTGCGGTGGATTATGAAGAATACATTTCAATTTTCGCCAACGGACGCGGCATTCCTGCGCAGGGACCGATCGCGCCGGGGATTTGGGGTTTCAGGGACGGGAAAGCGGGCATCAATTCCGTGGTATATGAATGGGCGGACAACCGGCCCAAGCGCAAGTCCATCGAGACGGCGAAAAGACTGCTGGCGGAAGCAGGCTACCCCGATGGCAGGGACGCCAAGACCGGCGAGCCGCTGCTCCTGAATTTTAATGTCACCGCGCGCGGACCGGATGACAAAGCGCGTCTTGACTGGCTGCGCAAGCAGTTTGCCAAACTTGATTTGCAGCTTGTGGTGCGCGCCACCGACTACAACCGCTTTCAGGAAAAAATCCGCAAAGGCGATGCGCAGATTTTCTACTGGGGCTGGAACGCCGATTATCCCGACCCGGAAAATTTCCTGTTCCTGCTCGCCGGCCCGCAGGGCAAGGTAAAGTTCGACGGCGAAAACGCGGCCAACTACGACAACCCGGAATACAACGAATTGTTCGAGCGCATGAAGAACATGGATAACGGCCCGCAGCGCCAGACAATCATTGACAAGATGGTAACCATTACGCGTAACGATGCACCCTGGGTATGGGGATTCCATCCTAAGGATTTCGGCTTGTATCACGGCTGGATGCAGAACGTGAAGCCCAACCAGATGGCGCGCAACAACCTCAAGTACGAGCGCATCAATGCCGCTTTGCGCAGCCAAGAGCGCAGCGAATGGAACAAGCCGGTGCTGTGGCCGGTGTTGTTGATTCTGGCAGTGCTGGTGGCGAGCGCAGTTCCTGCAGTGCGCACATATCGGCGCAAGGAGCGCATGGCGGCGAGCCCTTATTCGGAAAAAACAAAGAGTGAGGCATGATTAGCTACATCATCCGCCGCATCGCCTACGCCATCCCGATTCTCATCGGGGTCAATATCATTACCTTTGCCCTGTTTTTTGTGGTCAACACGCCTGATGATATGGCGCGCATGCAGCTTGGCGCCAAGCGCGTCACGCCTGAAGCGATCGCTAAATGGAAACAAGACCACGGCTATGACAAGCCGCTGCTGTTTAACGCAAGCGCAGAAGGCCCGGGCAAGTTGAGCGACACTATTTTTTACCGGAAATCGGTGAAGATGTTCGTGTTTGATTTCGGCCCGGCGGACGACGGGCGCGATATCGCCTATGAAATCAAGACTCGCATTGGCCCCAGCCTTGCCATCGCCGTACCGGTGTTTGTTATCGGACTTCTGGCGAACATCACTTTTGCCCTGCTGATTGCGTTCTTTCGCGCGACTTACATCGATTTCTGGGGCGTCGTGCTGTGCGTGGCGATGATGTCTATTTCCGGACTGTTTTACATCATCAGCGGCCAGTATTTGGTGAGCAAGCTGTGGAACCTTGTGCCAATCTCAGGTTTCGATTTCGGCCTGGACACATTCAAGTTTGTGATTCTGCCCGTGATAGTCGGTGTCATCGGCGGCATCGGCAGCGGCACGCGTTGGTACCGCACCATCTTCCTTGAGGAAATCAACAGGGATTACGTGCGCACCGCACGCGCCAAGGGCCTCTCCGAATTACGCGTGCTGTTCAAGCATGTGCTGAAAAACGCCATGATACCGATATTGACCGGCATTGTGGTGGTGGTTCCGCTGTTGTTTCTGGGCAGTCTTATTGTCGAATCGTTTTTCGGCATTCCCGGTCTGGGCAGCTATACCATAGACGCAATTAATTCCCAGGATTTCGCGGTGGTGCGCGCCATGGTGTTCATCGGCTCGGTGTTGTACATCGTCGGGCTGATACTGACCGACATTTCATACACCGTGGTTGATCCCAGAGTAAGGCTCGAATAATGCCGTTCATCCCCATCATTCTTTGGACCGACGCGCTGATTTACCTGCTGCTGGCGTTGATCGCGCTGTTCGCCTGGTATGTGCGCGGCAGGCCGCATCTCGTCGCACCTTGGCGGCGGGTGGCGCAAAGCAAGAGCGGGATGGTTGCAGCTACGATGCTTGCGGCTTATCTGGTAATCGGTTTGCTTGATTCAGTGCATTTCAGGCTGCCGCTTGAAGGCAATGCTGCTGAACGCGCCTATTCGGTTGAGGCCTTGAGTGTCTTTGATGTGCTCGCCAAACCACTCCGCAGCCGGGTTGAAAAAACCTATTCGGCGCCATTCGCTGCGTACTTATTTGCCAAGGAAACCATCGAGCTGCCGGACGGCAGGGAAATCAGGGATTACCCACGCCTCAAATACGGCGCGGCGAATTTGCAGGATCCCGGGAAAGAGCGGGCGGAAGACATCGCCTGGCGCCTGCTGTGCTCGCTGTTTCTGGCCGCGCTGGCGTGGGCAGCGATTACCGGCGTTTTGGTGTGGCTGCTGGCGAGGCGCGGAACGGGCGTTTTTCGCGAAACCGTCATTGCCTTGTGGCGCGGCGAAAATGAAATTCCGTGGAATGCGATATTGGCCACGCTGGGCATATTGATGCTCATCGCGTTCCCGCTGTCGATACTCAGCGCCAATTACCATGTGTTCGGCACCGATAAAGTGGGGCAGGACGTGCTTTATCTTTCGCTCAAGAGCATACGCACCGGATTGATAATCGGCACGCTGACCACGCTGGTGATGCTGCCGTTTGCCTTGGCTATGGGTATTATGGCGGGCTATTTCCGCGGCTGGGCGGATGACGTCATCCAGTATTTTTACACCACCTTGAGCTCGATTCCCGATGTGCTGCTGATCGCAGCGGCGGTGCTGGTGATGCAGGTGTTCATGGACACCCACCCGCAGCTGTTTCCCACCATCACCGAGCGCGCCGATTTCCGCCTCTTGTTCCTGTGCATAATCCTCGGTGTTACCAGTTGGACCAGCCTGTGCCGCCTGTTGCGCGGTGAAGCGCTGAAATTACGCGAGCTGGAATATATCCAGGCGGCGCACGCTTTTGGCGTCTCCCATATGCGCATCATGACCCGGCACATTCTGCCTAACGTGATGCACATCGTGCTGATTACCGTGGTCTTAAGTTTCAGCGGCCTGGTGCTGGCCGAAGCGGTGCTTACCTATGTCGGTGTCGGGGTGGACCCCTCGATGATCAGCTTCGGCACCATGATTAACAGCGCGCGCCTGGAGATGGCGCGCGAGCCTGTTGTCTGGTGGTCGCTGCTCGCCGCGTTCCTGTTCATGTTCATGCTGGTGCTCGCGGCAAACCTCTTTGCCGATGCTGTGCGTGACGCGTTTGACCCGCGTGTGCGAACGGCAACGAAAATAGTCACCGACAATGACACCAAGCATGCAAAAGCCTAAAACCATTCACCGCAGAGGACGCGGAGGAAATCAGAAAACCCAGGTTAGTTCGATTATTGGATTTTACAAGATTCGAATTTAATAAAATCAAAATGATTATCCTCTGCGCTCTCAGCGTCCTCCGCGGTTAAAGAATTTGGTGATAAACAATATGCCGCTATTGCAAATTTCAAATCTCAAGACCTGGCTGGACAACGGCGGAATGCCGGTGCGCGCCGTGGATGGATTATCTTTGACGCTCGAGCGCGGCGAAACCTTCGCGCTGCTCGGGGAATCCGGCTGCGGCAAGTCCGTGACCGCGCTTTCCATCATGCGGCTGTTGCCGGACGCGGGGCGGATTGTATCGGGTGAGGTCAGGCTGGAGGGCCAGAACCTGCTGGTGCTTCCGGAAATCGCGATGCGCACGGTACGTGGCCGGCGCATAGCCATGATTTTCCAGGAACCGGCCTTGAGCCTGAATCCGGTGCTCACGGTGGGAGAGCAGATCGCCGAGGTGTTGTACCGCCACGGTAATTTGCGGGGAGATGAAGCGAAAAAGCGCATTCTGGAATTGCTCGGCGCGGTGGGCATCCCCGATGCGGCAAGGCGCTACCGCGAATATCCGTTCCAGCTCTCCGGCGGCATGAAGCAGCGGGTGATGATTGCGATTGCCCTCGCGGGAGAACCGGACTTGTTGATTGCCGATGAACCGACCACGGCGCTCGATGTCACCATCCAGGCGCAGGTTCTGGACCTGATTAGAGATCTGCAAAAACGCACCGGCATGGCGATTTTGCTGATTACGCATGATTTGGGAGTGGTCTCGCAAATGGCGCACAAGGTAGCCGTGATGTATGCCGGGCAAATTGTGGAGACTGCGGAAAGCCGGGAGTTTTTCGCCAATCCTGCGCACCCTTATTCGCGCAAGCTGTTTGCATCGCTTCCCAATGCCAATAAGCGCGCCGGCAGGCTTGCGGTTATTAAAGGCACCGTGCCGCCGCTTAACCGCGAATTTCAGGGCTGCCGCTTTGCAGAACGCTGCGATTTCGCCTGGAACAAATGCCGCGAGATTGATCCGGATTGGAGTACAGCCTCGCGCGGCCACGTAGTCCGCTGCCATCTGTACAGCGAGGGCAAAGCGCAGGTGGTTGCCGCATCTGCTGCAAACGGCGCAGTCTCCCGTTCTTCTGCTGCTGTAGAATCGGCGGATCTGCTCAAGGTGTCCGATCTCAAAGTGCATTTCCCGGTGCACAAGGGGCTGTTCAAGCGCGTTGCCGGTTACGTAAAAGCGGTTGACGGCGTTACACTGGAAATCAAAAAAGGCCGCACCCTGGCGCTGGTGGGAGAATCGGGCTGCGGCAAAACCACCGTGGGCAAGGGCATCCTGCAGCTGGTTCCGGTGACTTCAGGCAGCGTGCGCTACGACGGGACGGAGCTCACTCAGCTAAACCGCGGCGAGTTGCGCGGAAATCGCTCGGAATTCCAGATTATTTTCCAGGATCCGTATTCCTCGCTCAACCCGCGCATGCGGGTTTGCGAAATCATCGAGGAAGGCATGACTGCCTTGGGAATCGCCCCAAGTGCGGAAGAACGGGCGCGGCGCGTGGACACGCTGCTCGAACAAGTTGGTTTATCAACAGAAATGAAGCAGCGCTATCCGCACGAATTTTCAGGCGGGCAGCGGCAGCGCATCTCCATTGCCCGCGCACTGGCGGTGAACCCGAAGCTCATCATCTGCGACGAGCCGACCAGCGCGCTGGATGTTTCGGTTCAGGCGCAAATATTGAACCTGTTAAAAGAATTGCAAGACAAGTTCGGGCTGGCTTATTTGTTCATCACCCATAACATTTCAGTGGTTGAATATCTTGCGCATGAAGTGGCGGTGATGTACCTGGGAAGGATTGTCGAAACCGGCAAGGTGGGAGAAGTGCTGAACCATCCGCGCCACCCCTATACCCGTGCGCTGTTGTCCGCAGTGCCGGTGATAGAGCGCGAGACCAAACGTGAAATCATTCGTCTGCAGGGCGATATGCCCTCGTCGTTAAATCCTCCGAGCGGCTGCCATTTTCACCCGCGCTGCCCCGAGGTTATGCCTGAATGCCGGGAAACCTATCCGCCAACGAGCCGTTTCAGCGGCACGCACAGCGCGCACTGTCACTTATACAAGCCGGGGTGAGCGGCAGCTTCAGTAAAGAGGGTGCAGGCTGCCTGATGGTTTTCGCGCAGCGTTAAGCTCCATGCCGGAGTTAACCGGCACCAAGAGCATTTGGCCGGCGACGGTGATTTTGCTGCGCGGGAGTATGCCGTTGACTTGCTTCAATCGCGCCAGGCTTATGCCGAAACGTTGAGCGATTTTGTCCAGCCACTCGCTTTTCCCGGCGCGGTAGATCTGCCAGGAAACCAGCGGCTGATCGTGATTTTCCAGATTCTCGGCAAACGTATCCACTTTGTCCACCGGCAGCAGCAGTGTGGTTGTTTGACCTTTTATCACCGGCCGCATGTATGCCGGATTGAGCGAGACAAATTCCTCAAGCGGCATTTCAGCCAGCTGTGCGGCAAGCTTCACGTCAATATGGCTGGGCGCGGAGACAGTGGTGAAGTAGGGCGCATTCGGGATTTCATCCAGCGAGAGCCCGTAGGCTGCGGGATTGCTGACAATGTTCCTGATGGCGGTAAGCTTGGGAATGTAATTCCGGGTTTCACGCGGCAGCTTCTTCAGGCTCTGGTAATCCTGAGGCAGGCCCTTGGCACGATTTTGTGCGAGCAGCCGGGCGATTTTCTTTTCGCCGCAGTTGTAGGCAGCCAGCGCCAGCTCCCAGCTGCCGAACTCGCCATAAAGGTTCTGCAAATAATCCAACGCCGCCTGTGTCGCGTCAATCACATCACGCCGGCCGTCGTACCACCAGTCCTGCTCCAGCCCGTATTTTTTCCCCGTGCCGGGAATGAATTGCCAGATTCCAGCCGCTTTCCTGCGCGATTGGGCGGTGGGGATGAACGCGCTTTCAATCATCGGCAGCAGCGCGATTTCGGTGGGCATGCCGCGCTTTTCCACTTCCTCGACGATGTAATAGAGATAGAGCTTGCTGCGCTCCATCATGCGTTCCACATAATCCGGATGCCGCATGTACCAGCTTTCATGCCTCGCTACCAAAGGGTTTTCCAGGTCTTGCAATGCAAAGCCGCTGCGGATGCGCTTCCACAGATCGGTTTCGGATGGAATGGGATCAGGCGCAATTGCGATGTCAGTTGTAGGCTCAGGATCCGTCGCAGCCTGTTGCGTCTCTTGGACGTTTTCCGTGGCAGGTTCAGTGGCGGCTTTGGTATTGACGAGTGCTATATCCCCCTCACCCCATGCCGAGGTGTGAAAGGAAAATAATACCGCCGCTGCGATGAACAGTGCCGACTTAAAATGCATGGAAAACCGAGGTTTATGGCAAGGAATTGAGATGGTACATAAGGTTTGCTAGACGCGTCAAGCCTTAAAATTGTTCTTCCATTCGCGGATTGCAGCGAATACGGACACCGGATCAGTGAGCGTTTTACCGGCGGCCCGGTCTGCGGCTAGCACGATTTCAGGGCGGTTGCAGCGCAGGAAGGGATTGGTGGCTTTCTCCAGTCCAATATCCGAGGGCAAGGTGGGCAGGCCCAGTTCGCGCAATTTGCGTACGTTTGCTTCGAGCTTGAGCAGAACGGTGTTCGCGGGATCGGCGACTCTGGCGAACCGGATGTTGGCGAGCGTATATTCATGGCCGCAGTACACCATTGTTGCATCCGGCAGGCCCGAGAGTTTTTGCAGGGACGAATACATTTGCTGGGCCGTGCCCTCGAACAATTTGCCGCATCCGCAAGCAAACAAGGTGTCGCCACAAAACAGCAGGTTTGCGCCATAATAAGCGATGTGGCCTGCGGTGTGACCTGGAATATCCAGCACGTCAAACTCCAGACCGAGCGAAGGCACGCTCACATGGTCGCCTTCGCCCAGCCTGTGACTGAGGTCGGGAATGGATTCGTTGCGCGGGCCGTAGACCGGGACGCGGAATTCCCTGAGCAGCCCGGCATTGCCGCCGACATGATCGGCGTGGTGATGGGTGTTGAGGATGGCGGTAAGCTCGAGCTTTTCGCGCTGCAGATAATCGAGCACCGGCGCCGCGTCGCCGGGGTCAACCGCCGCCGCATAACGCTGGTTGTGCATCAGCCAGATATAATTGTCCTGAAACGCGGGTATCGGGACGACGGTTACACTGTTCATGGCGTATCTTTACTCTTTACTTTTGAAAAATGCAAAAGTCAACGCATGGCTTGTGTGAATGGTTTGAAACGCCGCTCGGCCAATACCTGCTGCAGCAGGAGCAGTCTTATTTCGACAAGACGGTGGCTGATGTGTTCGGCTTCAACGCGGTGCAGCTGGGACTGGCGCCTTACGATTTCCTGCGCGTGAGCCGCATTCCGCTGCGCTTCGCCTCGGACCGGGACGGAGCGGTCAAAGTGAGGGTGGATTTTCCGCAGTTGCCGTTCGCAACCAACAGCATAGATTTGCTGCTGCTGCCGCATGTGCTCGAATTCAGCGAAAACCCGCACCAGATATTGCGCGAAGCGGAGCGCGTGCTGATGCCCGAAGGCCACCTGGTCATTTGCGGCTTCAACCCGCGCAGCCTGTGGGGTTTGTCGCGAATGTTGTGGCGTAAAAGCGGCGAGTACCCCTGGCGCGGACGTTTCATCGCGCTGCCGCGGCTCAAGGACTGGCTTGCGCTGCTCGGTTTTGAAATGGCAGCGGGCCGGCTCGGTTGTTATGTGCCGCCGTTCCGGCAGGAAAAATGGCTGCACCGTTTCGGGTTCCTGGAAGCTGCGGGCGACCGCTGGTGGGCGATTACCGGCGGCGTGTATTTCCTGCAGGCGGTGAAACGCGTGCAGGGTTTGCGCCTCATCAGGCCGAACTGGAACGATGCGCTGAAGCCGAAAAAAAGCCTGGCGCCGGTGCGACGCGAATCCAAAGCGAAAGTTCTTTACATGAAAGCGCGCAGGCCCAACACGTCCGCTTGAGATAAGCGAAATGGTCGAAATCTACACCGACGGCGCGTGCAAAGGAAATCCTGGTATCGGCGGCTGGGGCGCGTTCCTTAAATATTCGGGCAGCACCTGCGAGCTTTTCGGCGGCGAAGCACAGACCACCAATAACCGGATGGAATTGACCGCAGTGATCAAGGCGCTGTCTGTGCTCAAGCGCCCGTGCAAAGTGAAGCTGCATACCGACTCGCGCTACGTGCAGCTGGGCATCAGCGAATGGATACACGACTGGAAAAAGCGCAACTGGCGCACCGCGGACAAAAAACCGGTGAAAAACGACGACCTGTGGAAGCGCCTAGATGAGGTGGCGGCCAAGCATCAAATCGAGTGGATATGGGTGGAAGGCCACGCCGGAGATGAAGGCAATGAGCACGCCGATTGCCTCGCCAACCTCGGCGTTGAGTCGGTGCTGCTCAAAGAGTGAAGGGTGAGGAGTAATGAGAGATTTTCAAATTCGCCGGGGGCAGCCCGGCGGCTGGTGACTTTACTTTTGCCACGCCAAAAGAAAGTCACCAAAGAAAAGGCGACCCCGGTTCGCTGCCCCTTCGGGGTACCCTGTGCTGCTCGCACAAGCGGGCGGCTGCGCAACTCGCGCTTCGCGCTCAGACAGTGCTCGCCGATTTCCCACCGCTTGTGCTGCGCTGCTCGACAGCTCACAGGGGAGTGGAAAGGAAAAGGCGTTGGTGGCAGTGTTATGAAACTCACTTTCCATCACAGTGAGAGGGTGGGGTAAAGAGATGAAAGGGTTTTGATGCGGCAAATCATTCTTGATACCGAAACCACCGGCCTTGAACCCAACCTCGGGCACCGCGTGGTTGAGCTCGCAGCGGTGGAACTTCTTAACCGGCAGCTTAGCGGCAACCGCTTCCACAGCTATCTCAACCCGGGGCGCGACAGCGACGCCGCCGCGCTGCAAATTCACGGCCTGACGCGCGAGTTTTTGCAGGACAAGCGGAAATTTAAGGACATCGTCAATGAATTTCTGGAATATGTCAGCGGCGCGGAGTTAATCATGCACAACGCTCCGTTCGACGAAGCCTTCCTCGATTACGAGCTGGGATTGCTGGGTTTCAAGCGGTTCAAGGAATACTGCGCGGCAATTGTGGATACGCTGAAAATCGCAAAAGAATTGCACCCAGGCAAGAAAAACTCTTTGGATGCGCTGTGCGAGCGCTACCAAGTGGATAATTCCAAGCGCACGCTGCACGGCGCGCTGCTCGACGCTGAACTACTCGCCGACGTGTATGTAGCGATGACGCGCGGTCAGGAAAGCCTGATGATGGATGGCGAAGACGGCGCACCGCCGCGTGGCGAAGTTGCGCTTGCTTCGGTAAAGCGCGAGCTGGTGGTGATTGCCGCTTCCCCGGAAGAGCTGCAAACGCATATGCAGCAGCTGCAGGAAATCGAGCAGGCGAGCAACGGCAACTGCGTGTGGAATAAACTCAAGCCAGCCCGTTGACGCAAGCAACAACGGACGCCTGATTAAAGCGTTTAACCTGTCTTTGCCCCGGACAATTTCTCCCATCCCGGGAGATGCGCAAGCCGCCGGTAATCGTCTGGGCGGTCCACGTCCCATAACATGGGCAATTCATACCAGCGCCACTTGAGCTTGTGCAGGCGTTCCCTGGTCTGCTCCATAACATGCGAACCGCCCCAAGTGATTCCTTGAAATAGGCGCGGCGAGCAGCGGGTCAGGCCGATCAGCACATAACCACCGTCTTCGGCAGGGCCAAGCAAGACTTCATTGCCGGTCTTGAATTTTTCCGCGGCATGACGCAAATTCTGGGAGGTGAGCGCGGGACAGTCGCTTCCCACCAGCAGAACCTGCTCGCTGTGGCACAGCGATTTTTGAAACGCATGGAACATGCGCTGGCCGAGATCGCCCGGCCCCTGGGAGCGCAAGGTAATGCCGAACTCCTCTGCACAGTGGCCAAAAAAAGCATGCTCCGATGAAGGCGCGCACCAAAGCTCGACTGCGCCTACCTTCGCCTCCACCGCCGTGGCAAGCGCGTGTTTTACCAGCTGCTGTTGCAGCGCTGCCGCGCCTTCGGCTCCAAGCAAAGGAATCAGCAGGGTTTTGACCTCGCCGGTTTCAGGAGCTTTGGCAAAAATCAATACCCTGCAGCCATCTTTGTGATTTGCGCGATCCAAGATTTCCTCGCCCCTTCTAATTCTTCAAGCATCAGAATATCAGATTTCAGGAAAGATACGAACTCGCAGGCAATCGGCCTGCGGCGCGGAAAATGGCGGCCACAAGCAGCAGCACGCCCAAAGCATAGCATCCGCCGGCGTCAAAGGCCCGCGACAGGAATTCCCCGCAGAAAACCGTGAAATTCAATAGCACCATCGAGGCAACAACCAGTGCGCGGAAAACCTTGTCTTTGAGCTGGATGCTGTACCAAAGATGCATAACGTAAATGTAGGCGGGGAGCAGCAGTACCAAGTGATGCTTTTGCATCACCGTGACAAACAGCGGCATCAGGCTGAAGGCGAGGGCCATGCCGCCCCATTGTGAAACGAGCTCGCCCTGTTTGCGGAACTTGAGAGCATACACGGCAAGAGTTCCCGCAACCAGGACGACGATGAGGTGCCCCGCGAGATGCAGCGTTTCCGCGGGAACGGTTAACAAGGTGAGATAGTACGACTTGCCGTCATATTCAAACGACACGGTGTCGCTGAAAAAGCGGTAAAGCTGCGCTTGCAGCGAAAGATTAACATGCATCGGAGTATTGATATGTCGCAAATCGCTGTAGAGCACGATATGGCGCACCCAGTAATCGAGAAATTCCAAATTTTTTCCGAAACCCAGAAGCAACGCGGGCAGCAGCAAACCGGCGAGCACGCCACCGGCGATTCCGAAAGTCGCCCACAAATTGCGCCGGGCCGCGAACCAGACGGCAAACGGCGAAGAGATGATTTTAATCGTGATGGATAACCCGATAACTGCGCCGCCAACCAATCTTTGGTTTTTCTGCAGGGAAACGAGCCCCAGCACCACGAGCGCCAGCACGACAATATCGGATTGTCCGAAAGAAAGATGATTGAAGATGAACTTGAATGTCGGCAGCAGCGCGAAAAAACACACGGCCCAGCGGGTCTGCGCCGGAATTTCGAAGAACGACGTTCCGTTTATCAGCTCGTAGAACGCTTTCATGCTCCACCCGATCAACAGCACATTCAACACGCACCACAGGACCACAACGATGTTGATCGGGATGAACGTGACAGGAATGAAGAGCACCGCGAATAGCGGTGGATAAACATAAAAGAATACCCCTGCGGGGATGGGCGTAAGGTAGGGATTGTTTCCGCCGAGAATGAGGCTGGCGGCGTGCAGGTAAGTTTCCAGGTCGGGCTTGGCGACTGGGTTGCGTATCAGTTTGGCACTGGCGAGATAAATAACAACAAGCACTGCGATTGCCGCCAGTACGCGGTAGAATTTGACCAGTTTTTCGAACGGCGGTACGCGGAGGCGCTCGTGCATATTCACGGGAAAGCTTACGTTACAATGTCGTCCCTGGCAAGCTACGCGACGAGTCCTAAGTAACGTAATCTTCTACAGTCTCAGGGGAGCGCACTACACCCTTTAGACCTTAAGGCGCCCTGAGCTATATACTTCCTGCCAGGTGTTGCCGTTTAACAGTGATTCACCGTAATAACGTCGTTGAGAGAGCAGTCTTGATGCATTAAACTATCTCATAGGAGAATTGGCAGTACGACTACCATAATGACATTCCAGACATGAACATCAAATTCCAGCGCGCGGTCGACCGTTACGTGGGTGTACCGATTTGCGCGTTGCTTTCCCTGCTGGATCTTTTCCGAGGCAAAGCGACTATCGTCACTCCACCGCGCAGGATTCTGATCATCCTGCTTTCCGAGATGGGCAGCCTGGTGCTTGCACATCCGATGTTCGCGAGGCTGAAGCAGCAGTATCCGGACGCAGCCATACACGTTCTGCTGTTTGCCAATAACCGCGAAGTGCTGGATCTGCTCGGCGTGATTCCCGTGGCCAACGTGCTGACACTGGATGATGGTTCACTCGGTCGCTTGGTGAAGGACAGTATCAGGGCGATCCGCACGCTGCGTGCGCTCAAGATCGACGCGGTGATCGACTGTGAACTGTTCGCCCGCATCAGCAGCATCTTTTCATTTCTTTCCGGCGCACCGCTGCGCGTGGGCTTTCATCCCCATACCCAGGAGGGCCTGTACCGCGGATCGTTCATCAATCGTCCGGTAATGTACAACCCGTACCGGCATTTGTCGCAACAGCTCCTGACGATGGTTGTGGCACTGGAGTCCACCAGCGTCCCAATCGCCAAGTTACAGCCTGCGCCTGATCCCTGTATTCCGCCGGTATTGGATTTTGTCGAGTCGGAACTGGAACTGGTCGCCACGAAGTTGCACAACGACTTTCCCGCACTCAAGGACAGACCGCTGGTGCTGGTCTATCCCAGCGGCGGCATCCTGCCGATCCGCGCTTGGCCGATCGAGAACTACAACTGGCTTTGCAGGAAGTTGCTGGACGAGGGCTACTCGGTGGGGGTCATCGGACTAGAGAGGGACCAGCCAATAGCCCAGGTCATCGTGGATTACTGCCAGAGTACCCGCTGCATCAATTTGGCCGGTTACACCAATTCGGTGCGGCAACTGCTAGCACTGTTTCATCGCGCTTCGCTGCTTGTTACCAACGATGGCGGACCCGGACAATTTGCCGCGCTCACGCCGATGCCCACGATCACCTTCTTTGGCCCTGAGACTCCGCTGCTATACCAGCCGCTGGGAACCAATGGATACTGTTTCTACCTGTCAATACCCTGTTCGCCGTGCCTCACCGCATATAACCACCGCAACTCGCCATGCGACGGCGACAACCAGTGTCTGAAGCAGATCACACCCGAGCGAGTGCTGGCAAAAGCACGCGAGATACTGGCTATGAATGCCGGCACGCCTAAAAGGCGAGTCGCATGAGGCGGATCGCTGGGCTTGTCGAACTGCCGCTGCTGGCCTGGTTCTTCAAAAAGCGCTTCATTAAGTTCTGCAGTGTCGGAGCTTCCGGTGTGCTGGTAAACCTGAGCATGCTGTATCTGGGCCAGGAATTCCTGTTCACGGCGATCCAGTCTACCGACATGCGGCTCAACGTATCGTTGGGGCTGGCGATTTTTTGCGCGACTGTGAACAATTTTTCCTGGAACAGCGCCTGGACCTGGCGTGATCGCAAACATCATCCCGACAAACACCTGCTGCTGCATTTTGGCCAGTATGCGCTGGCTGTCTGGGTGGGCATCTTGTTGCAGGTGATCCTGACCAAGTTGTTCGTGGTTTATCTGTACTATCTGATCGCCAATGCGGTGGCCATCGTGTTGGCCAGCGTGTTCAATTTCCTGGTGAACAATTTCTGGACGTTCCGCAGCCACAAGCCGCTGGCAGAATTGGCGTTGCCCAACATTCCAGACCCTGCGCCTGACAGCGAAATCAGGAAAGGTATATCTGCGAATGAAGCCAAGTGAGTTCAACCTGCGCCTGGGATGGTACGTGTTGGCCTGCCTGGTGGCGGTGTTTACTTATTTCTATGGCCTGGACAGCCAGCACATCCCGAAGAACGGCGACGAATATCCGTATGAGTACATCGTTTGCTTGACTGCCAGCAGCAGCAAGTTGCTGCCTTTGCAGTCGCAGCTGGAGAACATGCGCAACACCAAGCCGCCGCTGCTGTTTTGGCAAGGCATAGCATCCTACCTTTTTGCCAGGGACATAAGGTGGATTCTTGCAGGACTTGCCGGCATTCTTGTCGGCGCAGTTTGGAACTATGCGGTTACAACTGTCTATACGTGGAAGAAGTGACCTGCCCGGTGATGTTCGGACAAAGCGATTCTAGGGAGGACCCCTCTCGCGGGTAGCAGAGTTGCTGCACCTCATACTCCCCGAAATTTAATGAAGCGCGAATTGAAAACGACCGGATTGCGTATCAGTTTGGCACTGGCAAAGAAGAGTACCGAGAGGACTGTGATTACTGCCAGAACGCGATAAAGATTTACCAGCTTTTCAAATGGTGGTAAGCGGAAGCGCTCGGGCATTTTAAAGAACAATTGAAATCAAGCAGGATTTTTCGGCGGCGCGCCGGCGGGCAGGTAGTCCTTGACGATATAAAGCGGCCTGTGCTTGGTTTCGTTGAACATCCGCCCCAGATACTCTCCGATGATGCCGATGGTGAACAATTGCACTCCGCCCAGGAACAGGACCGCCACCATCAGCGAAGGATAACCGCGCACCGGATCGCCGTATGCAAGGGTCTTGTAAATGATGTAGGCCGCATAGATGAATGAAGCGAGAGCGGTGAGCAAGCCGATGTAGGTGGCGAATTTCAAAGGCGCCGTAGTGAACGAGGTAATTCCCTCCAGCGCAAAGTTCCACAGCCGCCAGTAATTCCATTTGGTTTGTCCCGCGGCGCGCGCTTCGCGCTGGAAAGTCACCGCTTTCTGCGGATAGCCGATCCAGGCAAACAGGCCTTTCATGAAGCGGTGCTGCTCGCGCAGCTGCTTGAGCGAATCCACGGCGCGGCGGCTAAGCAAACGGAAATCGCCGGCGTCTTCCGGAATTTTCACGCGGCTTGCCCGCTGCATCACCCGGTAAAAGACATAAGCCGTGGCTTTTTTCAGCGCGCTTTCGCCTTCGCGCTCCGTGCGTTGCGCATAGACAACATCGTAGCCTTCGCGCCACTGTTGCAGGAATTCCGGAATCAGCTCTGGCGGATCCTGCAGATCCGCGTCAATCACAATCACCGCATCGCCCGAGGCGTAGTCGAGACCGGCGGTGAGCGCGATTTCCTTGCCGAAGTTGCGGCTCAAATCAATAATGGCCACGCGAGCGTCGTTTTCCTTTAACGAGAGCAGAACTTCCAGGGTGTCGTCGCTGCTGCCGTCGTTGACATAAATCACTTCCACAGGTTCGGCAAGCTGCGCCAGAACGACAGAAAGGCGCTCATGAAACACGCGCAGGACTTCCTGCTCGTTGTACGCCGGCACCACGATGGAGAGCAGTCCCATGGAAGTCATTGGCTTTTTTCCCTGAAGGTCCACAATTTATTGCCTGCGAAGTTCCACAGCAGCACCAATACGGTTGCTGCGACTTGGGCTACGATGTAATACCAATTTAATAGATACACGCCCGCTGCCATGACCAGAGTGTTCAGCACCAGGCCAATCAGCGCGACGATGAAAAATTTAGCGAGAGCTTCATAGTGTGGCACCGTGCTTCGAAACACGTAGTATCGGCTTAACAGGTAATTGGTCAATGCGCCCGCAATGTAACCAATAAAAGACGCCACCACCGAAGCAAAGTCGGCAAGCTGTACGAGGGCAATCAGCACGCAATAATGCACGCCAGTGCCAATTGCGCCGGCTACGGCGAAGTGCAGGAACTGCCTCAACACGGCAATCTTTGGGTCGCTCGCAGGCTCGGAGTGCTGCATGAGTTCTTCCTGGAATGGCATGTACGCGGTTCAAATTATTTTTACAGCGTCTATTTCACCAGTGTTGGTTGGAATTGTCCAACATATTATAAACTTACGCCAATCGGTTCTGCTGACCGCGGCAAAAAACAATTCGTACCCGACCTTTTCATCGTACCCTTCATCGCAGCATCGCCTAAGTGAATTTCCGGGGGTGGCTGAGTGTTCGGGTCTGATGTAATCTATTCCCGTTGGAGGCGCTATTCCCATGCTACCGAGGAGCTGATTATGCAAACGATTAATCCCAACAAGGCAGGATTGGTGCTCGGGGCGCTTCTGGGCGGGTGGCACTTTCTGTGGGCGCTATTGGTGGCGCTGGGTTGGGCGCAACCTTTGATTGATTTCATATTCTGGTTGCACTTCATAAAACCGGTGTATGTTATTGGGACATTCAATGTTGGCACCGCGCTGCTTCTTATCGTCATTACTACCGGCATTGGCTACGCCATGGGCTTCATCTTCGGCGTCATATGGAACAGGATTCACAGGTAGGCAACGCTCATGGCAAATCAGCCGGCATCCGCCGCGACATCAAGCCGCAAAACCGCAATCCACACGCTGGCAGTGCGCGTCACGCACTGGATTAACGCTATTGCCATATTGATAATGATTTTAAGCGGCTGGCGCATCTATGATGCCTCGCCCTTGTTCAGTTTCGAATTCCCCGCCGCAATCACGATCGGCGGCTGGCTGGGGGGCGCGCTGCAGTGGCATTTCGCGGCGATGTGGCTCCTGGTGCTCAACGGGCTGTTTTACGTCTGCTATGGAATTATTTCCGGCCATTTCAAATCAAACTTCCTGCCTTTGACATGGCAATCACTCTGGCGCGAGTTCAAGAATGCGCTGAGCGGCAAGATTCCGCATGAGCTCGGCGTGTATAACGCGGTGCAGCGCGCGGCGTATATCGGCGTGCTGTGCGTGGGGCTAGTGCTGGTATTGTCCGGGCTCGCAATCTGGAAGCCGGTGCAGTTCCAGGAACTCGCGGCTTTGATGGGCGGCTACGAAGGCGCGCGGGTGGTGCACTTCATTGCGATGGCGCTGGTGGTATTTTTTATACTCGTGCACTTAACTCTGGTTGCGCTGGTGCCGCGCACGCTGTGGCCGATGTTCTCCGGCCGTGCTGAGGTCAGCCGGCGGGGACCGAAATGAAGATGCTAACCAAACCCGACCGCGATTTGCTAAGGCCGACGCTGGACATCATCAAGATTGAGCGCCGCTTGTTCCTCAAGCAAAGTCTCAGCCTGGGCGCGCTCACCCTTCTCTCCGGATGCGATGTCACCAATGCCGACTCAGTGAAGAAAGTGCTTTGGGGCATGTCGCACTGGAACGACGGCGTGCAAGCGTTTTTGTTCAACCCGAACAAGCTCGCGCCAACCTTTCCGGAAAGCGCGATCACCAAACCGTTCCCGTTCAACGCCTACTACACCGAGGCCGAAGTTCCGCACGTTGACGCAGCGGCCTACAAGCTCAAGCTGGGCGGAAAGATCCGAGACAAGGCATCGTGGACACTGGAGCAGCTATACGCCTTGCCGCAAACGAGCCAGATCACGCGCCATGTCTGCGTCGAAGGCTGGAGCGCAATCGGCAAATGGGGCGGGGTGACGTTTAAAACTTTTCTAGAGCGCATCGGCGCAGACCTTACCGCCAAGTACGTGGGCTTCGTATGCGCGGACAATTACTACACCAGCATTGACATGCCCACCGCGCTCCACCCGCAAACGCTGCTCACGTTCAAGTTCGCCGATGAGATACTGCCTGCGATGTTCGGCTTTCCCATGAAGTTGCGAGTACCCACCAAGCTGGGTTTCAAGAACCCGAAACACATCATGGCGATTTTTGTCACCAACACCTATCCGGGCGGCTACTGGGAAGACCAGGGATACAATTGGTTCAGCGGATTATAGGAATACAAAATGAATAAGCTTTATTTTGTGCTCGCCGCTGTATTGATTGCAGCAGCCAGTGTTGATGCGCGAGATGATGCGCCCGCAACCCCGGCTGCAGCAAACCCAGCAGAGACTACACCGATGGTTGATATGCCGTTGAAGGGGGATGAACCCATGCCAACCAAGATGAAAAACGAAGGGATGAAGAAAGAAGACGTGAAAAAGGAGTACCAGAAGAAAGAGCCGATGATCGAGGAGATAATGGAAAAAGAGGAAATGAAGAAGTGAGTTGTGGAAATTTATTTTCGAATGCCGGTGGCAGCCCTGCGGATGGTGACTGTCTTTTGAATTGCCGAGAAAAAGTTACCAAAGAGAAGAGCGCCCCGGACTCGGACTCGCGCAGCGTGGAGCGGGGAGGGGCGCAAGGTGCCGCAAGAAACACTGTAAAACGGAGCGCTGATGCTGCCGCTCCCGCACCCCAAGCATCGCTGACCGTGTCGCGGCAGCACCCCGGTTCGCCGCCCATTCGACTGTTCGACAGGCTCACAGCTCAGGGTTCCCTGCGTTCCTCAGCCAAACCGGGCGCTGTGCAACTCGCGCTTCGCGCTCAAATTATTGTGCGAGCTACGCGCCCCGGACTCGGACTCGCGCAGCGTGGAGCGGGAAGGGGCAGCTAAGGCTGCGTTTGTGATTATCCACCGGAGCTTATGCGGCTGCTCCCGCACCCCAAGCTTTGCTGACCGTGTCGCAGCCGCCCCCCGCTTAGGATTCGTTACTTGGCGGCTCACAGGGGGGTAAAACTCCGAACAACGCGATATCATATTGACTCCGACTACTTATGCTTGCAGACGTATCATCTATCTAGTATTTGAGTATATGAACAAATGAGTGAGGCGGAGAAGATACGAGTCTCTAAGCTTGACGCAGGGCGTAGGCAATTGGATAGTGCGATAGAAATGTGGGTCGCAGATGGCGATCCCGTCTCTGTCCATACGCTTGCTTGTGCTTCGCATCAGATCATTCATGACATCAACAGAAAGAAGGGAAATCGAGATCTGCTTTTCGATTCATTAGTTATTAAAGAGGAGTACCGATCTGAGTTTTTGAAGGTCGTTAGAAAGGACATGAACTTTTTCAAACATGCTGAAGAGGATCCAGAAGCGATCACAGAGTTCATCCCGCGTTCATCAGAGATGTTCATTCTTTTCTCGATCCTCGGTCTCGAATTACTTGGAGTAAAGCTGAATGATATCGAGGCTACGTTCATGTTTTGGGTTTACTTCCATAATCCGCGATGGCTCACTGAGGCTGGACGAAAAGCATTTATAGATCGCATTCCAGTCGAACATCTCACTGAAATTCAAAATGTCGACAAGAGCGATTTTTTCAAGATAGTACTTCGCATCAGGGCTGAGGCGCAATTTAAACTCAATACATAAGAACGCGTATTTTCTGTTGATAAACGATTACTGCCCTTCATGCGAACACGAGTAATTCCACGTTGGGGGTTAGAGACAAGTTATTTTTGAAGTAATGAAACGTTTTACTCTCGGCGTTTAGCATTCCGCAAAAAAATGCAACCCCGATTCCTTAATACTACAACGCTGGCTAGACACTACCTTACCAAATGTAATTCCGTTTCCGTCTGATAAAACTCCCACTCAAATAACTCGAGAAGCCATATACGAGACTGACTCATAAACCCATCAATAACAATCCAGAATTTAGATTCCTCAAGGTCAGCGACACTATGTGGATCATATCTGACTAATGAACCAAGCCAAAATATTAATGTGTAAAGAGCTAGCATGTGTGGAATTCGACACGGCAGGGTTGGTAGAATGGCAATCGAATACTCTATTTCATTTGACGAAGGGTGCGAAATCAAGTCCAGGCGACGAATGTGGTCCCTTATAGCCATCAAAGCTGATTGGCCTCGCTTAGTCTTATGAGGTTTCGAAAGTTCAAATGTCCGGATCTCTTTGTTATCTTGTAAAACCTCGTGGTATAAATCTGTTCTGGATTTTAGCCAAGCAATTAACTTGGGTTTGTTTAACTTTAATAGCTTCAAATCGGTCTTATCGACTGAAAAGCGAATCCAAGCCTCGCTTTTCTTTTTATCGGTGACGAGTGATGGCTTGACCAGATCTAAACGTCTTTGCGTTTCGCCAAAAGCACGTTCGTATTCGACAGAGATTTCAGGACAATATGAAAAGAAGTCTTTGATTTGTAGACGTGTTCCCTGAGCGACCGTGCACGATTGTCCTGTTACAGCTTCCAATAGTGCCTGCCAGACTCCGTGTTTTATCAAAGTAACCGTATCTGTGTTTGGATCGACGATAAAGTTCCTGTTTGGGCGCCAACTAATCCCATGACAATAACATTTATCCTCCTTGTGAAAATTCGGATACGCAATTTCACAGCGCGCTTTAGCGAGGTGTAAAAAGGAATAATAATAAAAGAGAGGCCCGGTGTTCGGTTTCGCTTCTTTGGCAGCTAAGTAAAACTCATATGCCTGCTGCAGATATAATTTGATATTCTTTGAAATCTTTGCTCTAGCGCTTTTTTTCTTGATACCATGGATAGAGAAAAGATATTGGTCTGCGACTTCTCCAGAGCATAGGTGATGGATTGACGACCAAATAGCATTCTCTGGGTCTCCGATGGTTTCTTCATACCCATAAAATGGATATGAGCAAAGCCCCACCTCTTCACCTTTGCGTGGCAATGGTAACGATTTCATGCTATTAGTATAGTATCAAGTGGTCAGAGACGAATTATTTTTGAAGCGATTAAAATTTCACTCCCGGCATTCGGCGATCCGCAAAAAAATGTGCCCCCTTAGAATTCCGTATCTGATTTTCTTCTGCCTGGCTGCCTGTGCTACGAGCCCACAGATGGAGGTCGCATGGCTTAACAAGACACTCTCCGGGCCGGAGGCTCACGCGCGATTCATTGACGACGGGGATTATTGCGACGCATATGCAACCAGTCTCGCACCTTACCCTTCCGAAATGGGTTCTGTTTCTTCCTATGCATATATGGAGGCATATCTGCAGGCCAAAGATCAACATAAACAGTATTTCGGTGCTTGTATGCATGAGAGAGGGTGGTCAAGGAAGGATGAATCTTCACGGTAAAAGGAAAACATTAATAAATCGCCGCGGCTTTGAGGCGAATTATTATTGAAGCAATAAAAATTTCACTCCAGGCATTCAGCATTCCGTAGAAAATGCAATTCCACCCTCCCTATTGACACTATACGTCATTGCCGTATAATATTCCGATGTACAGCTTCATCGAAACCAAGCAGTTCTCCCGATTGATTGGAGAGTATCTTTCTGACGAAGAGTACGCATCGCTTCAAAGTGCTTTAATTGTTAACCCGGAGTCCGGGGCCATCATTCCGGGCTCGGGTGGGGTTCGAAAGCTTCGATGGGCGTTACCGGGACGGGGAAAACGTGGTGGTGTCAGGGTGGTTTACTACGCTAAAACCCGAGAGGGTGTTATCTGGATGTTGACGATCTACGCCAAGAACGTGGCTGAAAATATCCCGGCTCACGTTTTGCGCAAGATCAAGGAGGAAATCGATGGCTAAGTCCAAGCGCAATATCGGGCTGGAAATTCTTCATGGCCTCCGCGAAATCAAGCGCGGCGAGCATGGGCGTGTTATTAATGTGCCTGAGGTGTCGCAAATTCGAGAGCGTACGGGTCTTTCGCAAGCGAGATTCGCCCAGTTGCTCGGAGTGTCCGTGCGCACGCTGCAAGAATGGGAGCAAGGCCGGCGCGCCCCATCCGGGGCAGCCCGGACGCTGCTTCTAATTGCCGCAAAAAACCCTCATGCGCTTCTTGAAGTTGCTTAGTACCAGGGTTAACGACGAGTTATTTTTGAAGCGATTAAAATTTCATTCCCGGCATTTAGCGTTCCGCAGAAAAATGCAACTCCTTAGAATTCAGTGCTCGCCGACTTCGGCCGTCACCGCAGGGTTGTTTCTTCCATGACGATAAAAAATCAGTTGCAAAATACCAGGATGCCTCTAAAAGATTTACAGAAGACACACGAATCTGTACACTATTTTCGTCCTTAACTTCTTTATCAAACGCATAAGGTTTTGCTTGACCGCGAATTAGTAGGGAATCGTGTGCAAATCACGAGCTGTCGCGCAACTGTGAGTAACGCACAAGTTTTTGCCGGTTAGTACCCACTGGTCCACTAGGTGGAATGGGAAGGGCGGCAAAAATGTTACGAGCCAGGAGACCTGCCTTATACGTATTGACGATGCTTCCGCGAGTTGAAGCTGAGTCGGGCATGATAAGCTATACCCCGCCATCAGAGGCAGGGTGTCCGCGTCATTCCTGTATTCACCTTCCCGCAAACATTGTGAAGTTCTCTAAAGAGCCTATGGTGTTTCTAACTTTCAGAGGAAAGATGAACCATGCTTACCCACAACCTCGGCTATCCGCGCATTGGTAGCCATAGAGAACTCAAGACCGCTTGCGAGCAATATTGGGCAGGCAAGATCAGCCTGAAGGATCTCCTGGAGACGGGCAGAGTTCTTCGTCAGCGGAACTGGTTGCTCCAGAAAACAGCGGGCATCGATCTTGTACCCTGCAATGATTTCTCGCTCTACGACCATGTCCTCGACACGTCTCTCACAGTGGGTGCTGTACCGGAGCGCTATGACGGACTTGCGCAAAATCCGGCGAATACCGAGCTTGACCTGTATTTTGCTATGGCGAGAGGGTATCAGAAGAATGGCCTGGATGTTATCGCGATGGAGATGACTAAATGGTTTGACACCAATTATCATTACCTCGTCCCGGAATTTCATAGGGATCAGACTTTTAAACTGAACTCGCGGAAAGTCATTCATGAATTCCGCGAGGCGCAAGACCTCGGTATCAGGGCCAAACCCGTTCTGATCGGTCCAGTCAGTTTCCTGTTGCTGGGTAAAGAGAAGGAAGCCGGTTTCAATCGCATCGACCTCCTTGAACAACTACTTCCAATCTACATTGAGCTTCTCTGCGAGCTGGAAAGACTCGGTG
>DATDGC010000046.1:0-8408 GCA_036522275.1 Burkholderiales bacterium
ATCCGGAGCGGCTGGCGGGCATCATGGCGCTTTCAAGCTATTTGCCTTTGGCTTCGACGCTGGCGGCTGAAGCAAGTGCCACCAATCGCGATGTGCCGATTTTCATGGCGCATGGCACGGCGGATCCGCTGATTCCGTTGCCGCTCGCCAGCCTCTCCAGGGAGCACCTCAAGCAGCTGGGTTATCAGGTGGAATGGCACCAGTATCTCATGCCGCACTCGGTGTGCCAGGAAGAAATCCGGGATATCGGCCGCTGGCTAACGCGCGTTCTTGCTTAAGAGATGTCAATATTGCACCAGTGCAGCCTGCCTGCCGCGCTCGACATCGACCCCGGCGATAATGATTAAACCCGCCACAAAATAGCTTCCGGTAATCAGCATCGCCAGACGATGATCGCCATCTGAGAGCCAGGTCACGAGGCCGTAAGTAACCGGCCCGAGTATCGAAGATAATTTCACCGCCAGCCCCCACAGGCCAAAAAATTCTGCATGACGTGTCTCAGGGCTCAATAATCCAACTAAAGCTCGCGCCGCAGATTGGCTGGCACCCAGGCAGATTCCCGCGAGATTTGCGGCAACCCAGAACATTGCCGGCCCCCGCGCCGCCCATGCGAGCAGTATCATGATGAGCCATCCGACCAGCGTGGCGGAAATCGCCTGCACGTGGCCGATGCGGTCCTGCACGTTCCCGAAAATAAAAGCGCCGATCGCGGCAGTGATGTTGACTGCGAAAATCATGACAATGGTTTGTTGGGTTTCGAAATGCATCGCCTGTTCAGCGTAAATTGCGGCAAGCGCAATGACCGCCTGAATCCCGGCCTGGTAAAACACAATGCAAAGCAAAAAGCGCCACAGATCGCGATAACGGCGCGCCTGCATCAGCGTTTGCAGCAAGCGGGTAAAGGCCGTATGAACAATTCCGGTGTGCGGTTGAGGTTTGGCGCGCTCGCGCAGAATGGTAAAAGTGGGAATGCTGGAGAGCGCAAACAATCCCGCGGTAATCAGCATGCACACCGGCACAAAGTCCTGCGCTTTTGCGCCATGCCGCTGCGCGTAATTGATGTAGATAAGCGACAGGCCGAGGCTTAACAGACCGCCGAGATAACCCAGGCTCCAGCCCCAGCCGGATACTTTGCCCATCGCCTCACTGCTCGCGAGTTCTGGCAAAAAAGCGGCGATTAGATT
This sequence comes from Burkholderiales bacterium, assembly GCA_036522275.1. Taxonomy (GTDB): domain Bacteria; phylum Pseudomonadota; class Gammaproteobacteria; order Burkholderiales; family JAHFRG01; genus JAHFRG01. The sequence goes on from DATDGC010000046.1 coordinate 1,185, forward strand.
TTCCCCACTGCCGTAAAAGAAGTTGGACAGCACCACGAAAAATATGGCAAGCCATAATTCGCCTGGGCCGATCAATCCCAAACCCGCGGTAAACAGCACACACCCTATAGTGGTAACAAGCAGCAGCTTTTTTTTCGCGGCAAACGCATCGGCATAAGCGCCGATGAGCGGCGCGGTGAACATTATTGCCGCATACGAAATTGCCAGCGCAGCGCTCCAGGCCAAAGTCGCCCACGGCTGATTTTGCGCGACCACGGCGACGAAATAGGCGTTGAATATGGCAGTAATTACTACCGTGGTATAGCCTGAATTGGCGAAATCGTACATTGCCCAAGCCCAGACTTCGCGCAATGCGACGTCTTTCGCCAAGCTGGGGTAAGAACGATTAGTCAAGTTCCGGCGGAATATTTTGTGAGGAAAGGGCGACGGGTTTCTTGCATTATTCACCTGCCCGGATCATAGCCGATGTTTTGCGGCTGTGAAAGCTGTCGATGCTTCAAATGATGCCTTGCTGCTTTAAAACTTTTTGCTGTTCCGCATCTATGCCCAGCGCAGAAAGTATCTCAGCGGTATGCTCTCCCAATTCCGGTCCCAGCCATTCTGTCCCCCCCGGCGTTTCACTCAGTTTCGGCACGATACCCGGGAGCTTGAGTGTTTGACCGTCCTTGAGCTTAAATTGCTCTATCATCTGGCGCGCCTGATAATGCACGTCGTTGACGATGTCGGCGATACTGTAAATTTTGCTTGCCGGAACTTCCGCCGCATTCAGCACCGCTAGCACTTCTTCCATGTCGTGCCGCAAGGTCCATTCGCTGATCGCCTGATCCAGTTCCTCGGTGCGTGCAACCCGCCCCGCATTGCTCGCGAGTGCCGGGTCGTTGGCCAGATCTTCGCGTCTGATCGCAAGCATCATGCGTTTGAAAATGCCGTCCGAATTGGCACCGATCACGACGTATTTGCCGTCGCGGCATGAATATGTATTGGAAGGAACGATGCCGGGAAGCGATGCACCGCTTCTCTCGCGCACGAAGCCCAGCATATCGTATTCCGGCAGCAGGCTTTCCATCAGGCTGAACACGGATTCATACAGCGCCACATCCACCACTTGTCCCCGCCCGTGATTGGTCTGGCGGTGATAAATCGCCATCAGCGCACCTATCACGCCATACATCGCCGCGAGTGAATCGCCCAAACTTATTCCGACCCGCACTGGCGGCCGATCAGGATAGCCGGTCAAAAAACGGATTCCTCCCATGGATTCGCCGATTGCACCAAATCCGGTCTGGTCCCGATAAGGCCCGGTTTGCCCATAACCCGACAATCTCACCATTACCAAACCGGGATTGATTGCTGAGAGCCTATCCCAGCCCAAACCCCATTTTTCCAAAGTACCGGGACGGAAATTTTCCACCACGATGTCCGCATCCTTCACCAGCTTGCGCACAATTTCCTGCCCTTGTGGCGATTTCAGGTTCACCGTCACCGACTTCTTGTTGCGCGCCTGAACAAACCACCAGAGCGAAGTACATTTATAGAGCTTGCGCCATTGCCGCAGTGGATCGCCGCCATCGGGTGATTCGATTTTGATTACCTCAGCACCGAATTCCGCGAGAATCCTTGCGCAAAACGGTCCGGCAATCAGCGTGCCCAATTCGATGACTTTCAGGCCTTTTAGAGGCGGGACGCTATGTGACATGGAATGACCCTGACGGGTAACGACTCAAGTGAATTATATAGCTGGATTTTACCAGACTGATTTATTGTTTATAGGCCGCGCTCCTTGTACCACACCATTAAAACGCATGTGCGTATTCTCCTCGCGGCTTCCTTCCCAGCCGGCCTATACAAATTTCTGGCCAGCCGTGTTTCCAGCACGGGACTTGATCCTGATCAATAGGTTATTGCGTATTCGTCCTAGACTTTGCTTAGGGAACCTCTGATTAAGTCCTACGCGGTTGCGACGGCGGCTTTCCAGGATGGGATGCGCGAAGCGAGGCGCAGCCAATGGCCACTCCCCTTGGCAAGCCGAGCGACAAAGCAGACCGCCCGGAAAGCCCCGTCCCTCCGGGTTGCGGTAAAATGCGGCGTCTGCGTCGTTGCGCTCCTCGGCTTCGTAGTCCTGGCTACGACCTTCGTCGCGCGCCTCGCATCCTTACGCATTTTGCCAGCAACGCAAGCCGCGGTGGACTTAATCAGAGGTTCCCTTAGGTATAGTATGGGCGAGGGATATGCTTTATCAGAGTATGCTTTCTGATTAATACGTTGAGGAAAAATCTATGAAAATTCTCTTGGCAGTGGATGGCTCAGCGCACTCCAGAAAAGCTACTGCTGCGCTGATTAAGAATGTTGCGTTGTATAAGCACGTGCCCGAGGTAGTTTTACTCAATGTTTACTATCCTGTTCCAAAGGTGAATTTCGGACCACTCGTAAGCCGCGACATGGTTGTCCGCTACTACCAGGAACAAGGGGAGCACGCGCTCACTGAGAGCAAGCATCTGCTGGATAAGGCGGGCATTCGGTACCTGGCTAAAGTACTCGCGGGGCCGATCACCCAAACCATCATCAAGCAAAGTCGAGTCCATCGGTGTGACTTAATATTCATGGGCACGCGTGGCATGGGCAGCTTAGGCGGGGTGCTCCTAGGCTCTACAGCCACCAAAGTAGTCCATCTTGCGACTGTGCCCGTTGTCCTGGTCAAATAGTAAGTAAAAAATAAAAACCCCGCCGAAACGGGGTGAGGGAAGTCTGGATTGAGATCAAGCTGACTGAATTTGAATAATATGACTGCGTCTCGATTCGCTCAACGTTCAAATTAGGACAGTACCCGCCACTGCTACTTAAGCGGAATTTATTTCCAGCACCCGGCAAAGGTGGAGTGGTTATTTAGTAGAGCACGGCCCCGCAGCCCCCTGGGGACATTCGATCCTAATCGCTTCTTCGGAAATTTTCTTCAGGTTATCCAAGCCTGCTTTGTACACGCTGGTGATGGTTTTCACCGCGGTTTCGTCATCCTGGCCTGCAGCGGGTTTGGCGGACGTATCCTTGCGCTTGAAGTTGCCTTTCCAGACGACGGTCGTGACGCCGCCCTTGCTGCTTTTGACGGTCAGCGAAGAAACGTAGCTGCTTACCGGCAACACGCCTTCCAGGATGGTGTACTCAAATGTCATTCCCTTGGCGTTGTAGGAGCGTAGCTTTTCCTTGATGGTGCCGCCATCCTGCAGCGTAAGCACGCGTACGGCGCCTTTGACATTGTCCTTCCCTTCGACAATTTCGGTTTTCTTCACGGCGGGATGCCACTCGCCAAGATCACCGAAATCGTCCACTTTGGCCCAGACGACTTTGGCTGGCGCATTGATTTCGATTTTCTGCACCACCTTCAAAGTCTTTGCATTCCCGGCCAGAGCGGCGATCGGCAGGGTCAAAGCGACTGCGAAAAATGTCAGGAGAACTTTCTTCATGGATGGATACCTTTCTTGTATTAAAATAAAAAGGATGCGACTAACCTAATCATTGTGACATACCTCAACTGAACTTGATATCTCGGAGAGACATTACATTCCAGTACCGCGGGACAAAGTAATTTTCTTATGGTGCTGTTGAGTGGATTCGAACCACCGACCTACTGATTACGAATCAGTTGCTCTACCAGCTGAGCTACAACAGCAGCCAGGGTGAATTATAACAAGCAGAACGGCAATCAAGAAGCCGCTTGTGAGCGGATGCGGACGATGATGTCCACACCTTCCGTCACCGTGCCTTGCGGCAGTGACGGCAGGCCGGAAATACCGATGTTGGAAGCATCAATATCAGTGAGACGCCCGGTATCCACATTGTAAAAATGGTGGTGGTTGCAGGTATTGGGGTCATAGAACACTTTGTTCGGGTCGACAATCACTTCGCGGATCAATTTTTTCTCCAGAAAGAGATTTAGCGTGTTGTAAACCGTGGCTCTGGAAGTTTCCGGGTGGCGTGTGTTGACGATCGCCATGATCTGGTCGGCGGAAAGGTGTTGCAGCCGGGAAAGCAGGGCGTGCGCAATTTCAATCCGCTGGTGAGTGGGATTGATGCCATGGCTGCGCAAAAGCTCAGCCATGTTCTCGCGGGTATAGGCATGCTGTTTCATAGGCTTAATTGTAGTATAAGGATTGGACCTTGTCTAATCCGCTTATTCAATGAACTCGGCTCTTTGCTTGAGGCCAGGCATAAGCGCTGCAATCAATCGGTTGTGACACCCCCAGCAGCAAATTTACCAATAATCGCGCACTCGCCGGGGCCATGGTCACCCCGTAGCGAAAATGACCGCTATTAATATAAAGGTTATCAAACTGCGGGTGCCGGTCTATGGTCGGGATGTTTTCCGGCGAACCCGGCCGCAAGCCCGCCCATTGTCTCACCAGCAGTTTTTCAGTAAGTTGCGGGAATAGTTTCGCAGCCCGCGACAATAATTCACTCTTCGCTTCCTCGGTAGTGCTGTTGTCAAAGCCGACATGCTCCACTGTGCCGCCCAACAGAATATGGCCATCTTTTCTGGGAATGAAATAGGTGTCGTTTTGCAACACGATGTTGGTGAGAAAACCCGGCTGGGTTTTAAACAACAGCATCTGCCCGCGCACCGGCTTGATGTCGAGATGCGATGAGAAATTACCGATGATGTGCTGGCTCCAGGCGCCACCGCAAACAATATAGCCGGCCGCGGAAAACTCGCCGCGCGGAGTCACCACGCTCACCAATTGCTGCCGGGAAATTTTCCAAGCGCTGACCTCGCAGTGCTCGATTACCTTGACTTTGGCAATCTCCAGCCTGCGCTGCAGGGCTTTAATCAAGCGCGGGTTACGCACTTGCGCAACTTGCGGCAGCCACAGCGCACCTGTTTCGAGCGAAATGCGCGGAGATATATCAGTGGATTGCACCGGTACGCATTCAACCAGATGCTCGCGGCACCAGCTTCGCGCCGCTTCCCGGTCAAATTCGGGAAGCATGAGCAGCCCGCTGCGGTGATATTCAGGATCAATTTGGGTGGCGGAGACGAGTTCATCAACCCAGCCCGGGAAGAGCTGTTCGCTCCACATGGTAAGGCGCGTTACCGCCGGCGCATATTTCCATGGCGGCAAAGCGGACAGGATGCCGCCACCGGCCCACGAAGATTCCCCTCCCGCCACTGCACGTTCCAGAACGGTGACCTTTTCCCCGCGCTTGGCGAGTTCCAAGGCGGTTGCGAGACCGATGATACCCGCACCGATTACGACAAAATCTTGTGACAAAAGTCACATCCTTTTTAGTTATGCTGAAAATTTAGCGGCACAATTTGCCGTTTATTCTAACAAAATGACCATTCATCAGCTGCAATTGCTTCGTCCAAACCGAACCCCCTATGATTAAGCACAACAGGAAAGGACATTCAATGAAAACGCAAAACGGATTCACCTTGATTGAAGTGATGATCGTCGTAGCCATTCTGGCGATTCTTGCGACCATTGCGTTGCCCGCTTATAACGATTACGTCACACGCGGGAAAATTCCCGAGGCTATCGCCAACCTGGCCGATTTACGGGTCAAGATGGAACAGTTTTACCAGGATAACCGCATTTACGGAACTCCGGATGGAGCCACTAATTGCGGCATGGATGCCGGCGGTGTAGTCAGGGTCACCATACCGCCAGCAGGAATGAAATACTTTACCTTTTCCTGCACCGTTGCAGGAGCCGGACAGCAATTTACCGTCACTGCAACGGGAGGCATAGCGGGCAATCCGTCAATGACGGGCTTTGTCTACACCATCAATGAATCCAACGTCAAGACCAGCACCGTTACCGGTCAGCCCGGCTGGAGCGGTAATGCGAACTGCTGGGTCATCAGGAAAGGCGGATCGTGCTGATTTATCCAAAATCGCTTGCCGGGTTTACCCTCATCGAGCTGATGTTCGCCATTGCGATCGTCGGTATTCTTCTCGCGGCAGGGCTACCGGAAGCGTCCCAATGGACACAGAACACCAAGATCCGCACCAAGTCCGAATCCATTTCCAACGGCCTGCAGCTCGCGCGCGGCGAGGCGGTCAGGCGCAACACCCGGATACAGTTCATGCTGACTAATAGCACGCCCAATGTCGCCACGCTGCCCGCTCTTGCAGCGGGGAATACCGGTAGCACCACCGGCGTTAACTGGGTGGTGATGAATTACCAGTCGACCGGCGTCTACACCGCGCCCGATTTCGTCCAGGGCGGCGGCAATGAGGTTACCACCAGCAGCGCTGCCATCAGCTCGACTGACGCCACTGTCGTATTCAACGGCTTGGGGCGGTCGGACATCGTGGCGGCAAACGTGACCATACAGGTAACCAATCCCGCGGGCGGCGCCTGTGTCGCCGCAAGCGGCCCGATGCGCTGCCTTAATGTCGTGGTACTACCCGGCGGGCAAATCAGGATGTGCGATCCCTCCATTGCCACTGCCGGCGACACCAGAAAATGTTGATGCAAGGACCCATCATGAAATACGCACTCAAAACCGGAAAACAATCAGGCGTGATGCTGCTGGAAGCACTGATCGGCATCCTGATTTTTTCCATCGGCATACTCGCCATAGTCGGGCTTCAGGCCGCATCGGTCAAAAACCAGGCCGACGCCAAATACCGCGCCGACGCAAGTTATTTTGCGAACCAGATCATCGGGCAGATGTGGGGAGACCGCAACAATCTGGCGACCTATGCCCACTATTTCACTCCGGCGATTACCGCTGCGGCGCCGCCCGGCTGCAACCCGACCGGCGCGGCCTCCGCCAACGCCAACGTGACGGCATGGACAGCCAAGCTTGCGGCTTCTTTGCCGGGCGCCGCTGCCACCCGGCAGCAAATCATCGTTAACCCCGGCGCCGGCAACCAAGTTATGGTGGCGGTGTGCTGGAAGGCGCCGCAGGACGCAAATTATCACAAGCATCTGGCCGTGACTTACATCAATTAGAACCATCAATTAGAACCAGGATCATCATGAAACCTGTGACACAAAAAGCTCTGATCAAGTCCTCCGCGGATTGCGTTGCGGGCAAAATGCGCGTGGACAATGGTTTTTCATTGGTCGAGATTATGGTGGGGATGGTGATCGGCCTGCTCGGCATCATTATCATCACGCAAATCTTTGCGCTGGCGGAAGGACAAAAGCGCACCACCACCAGCGGAGCCGACGCGCAGACCAACGGCAACATCGCGCTCTACAGCATCGAGCGCGACGTGCG
>DATDGC010000047.1:0-2529 GCA_036522275.1 Burkholderiales bacterium
CTTTGATTACATCGAGTGTTTCTACAACCGCCAGCGGCTGCATGCCACACTAGACTACCAGGCACCAGCGAACTTCGAGAGGTTGAGAGGTGTATCTTAATTACACTGTCCGAGAAACCCGGGACAGCTCACTCTGACCCCTTTCTGTGTTGCGTTTGAGCATCAGTCGGGGAGTCAAGCTCGCAACAGGTTATAGTAAAAAGTAGTGTTTTGATTGTGTTCTGTACCGACATGGGTTAGCCAAGAACGCAAAAACGGGTCAAACTAACCTGCAATTCAACAGCTCATCGACCGGAGGCTACATTGAGTCACTCTCAGATGCTGAACACCAGGCGAAGGAAGCAAAAAGCCAAGAAGCACCTCGCGGGGGTAGCCAAGCGAGCGAAGAAGCTGAGGAAGCAAAACGTGAAAAAGGTCCGTGCGGACGCTCCGAAAAAAGCATCCCCCTAGCCGTTTTTCAAGGCGAACTAGGGACCCCAATGCGCCCGCCGTTTGCGCCCGTCCCATTTTTCCTAAGTTTTTGACCCAAAATCCAAATTGACCCACTACCCAATGTCAGGGGTAACTTTTCTTGTAGATTTGGTACTTCCAGCACTCGAGAGGGGTCATAAGCTCGAAGCCTTGTCCGGCGCAGCTGTTCTTTCCCTTGCAGGCGTTGCTCGCAGTCTTACAGTCACTTAAGCCTTTGCAGCCATTTACACCCGTGCACTCCACCTTACCCGTAGCTGCGTAGACTGTGTCTTGAGTTGCACAACCCGCGACAAATAAAGTAGCGGCCGCGGCAGCCAAGGCGACTCCCGAAAGTTTCTTCACCGTATTCAGGGTAAAGCCCCCTTGAGATATTGGTTGGTCAATCGACCTATAACTTTTCTTTGATTATATTCGCACCTTTCAACGCCTGCCATTTTATAAACACACCAAGTTTCACTGTGATACGTCACAAGCTTGGCACAGCTAAGGTCGAGTTCGTCATCACGCGCATCATCGGCGCGCCGCGAATCTGAAGCGTGAAGTCGCGTGGAGATACTGGCTAGACCTGCATCGCAAATCAATTCGATTCTAAGTTTACCCGCGGCCGAACGGAACTGTCCCGCCACCTGTCAAAACCTTACAATGCACACTACAACGGAATTGCGCAGGAAACTGCAGCAAGGAATTTGATGCAAACAAACGAGGAGCAGTCCAAACTCACTGGGAGTGACGCGCGCTTTAGTACGAATGCGCCAAGCTTGCTGGCTAAGGTGCTGACGTTTGCGTCGGCTGCTGTGCTGCTGGTCGTAGCGTTCATGTTCTCACTGCTGGTGTTCGCAATCTTGGTGACAGGTGGGTTGCTGGCTTGGGGCTACCTGTGGTGGAAAACGCGTGAACTGCGTAGACAGATGCGCGAGCAGCCGCCGGGCGGGCGCGTTATCGAGGGCGAAGCGATCTGCGAAGACGAGTCCCACGATACGGTTGAGCGTTGATCGCATTGTACTGACGGACGGGCCGCCAACGCCGCCGCTCAGTGTGAGGGCAATCGCGTAGGTCAGATTATTTGGTGCAGTGCTTTCCGTCGCGTGGGGATTCTGGATTGACCGGTAGAGTCCGGGTATTTGGTTCTATAATTGCCTACACGAATATCCGGGGGGAAATTGGCGCATTCTTATTCCGCGGTTGCAGGCCTTGTCTTCCTGAGCGCGCTGCTCTTCGCAGGCAGCGCTGGCGTGAATGAATGCCGCGCTCAATCTTCACGAATCGACGTGTTTGATCCGCATATGCTGCCGCTTGGTGACGGCAAGGTGAGCATCGGGCCCATGCGCGGGTACGTATACTCGTGCAGGACGCAGTTTCGTAGCGGCGGCGCGCAGCACGCGGGCGACTGGATTCGCGGTTCGACATGGGACGCAACCAAAAAGATCTGGGTGCAAGGCGACGTGGCGTGGCCAAACGCGACGTTCACTATTGTGACGGCGAACGGCGAGCGACGCATCGTGGGCAATGGCCTGCCGGTCAATCAAACGACCGGCATCTTTCCGGTGCGGCCAACCGACCCCGCCTATCAGATCGACCGCAATCCCAACCGCATCGAAGCGCAGCAAATCGCTTTATCGTTACCGCTCTTGCCTGCGTTCGCCGCTACGCCGAGTTGTGTGCCAATGGGAATGATTGGTGTTGCATTGAACGGCGTTGCGCTCTTCAACGCGCTTGACGACGGCGGGCGCGATGCGGTCGCGCACGAAGTGCAGGACCGTTGCGGCGGCCATCCACAGATGACGGGCGAGTACCACTACCACGGTTCGAGTCCGTGTGTTCCGGGCGCCACAGCCAACAACTCGCTGATTGGCTATGCGCTCGACGGCTTTGGCATCTACAGCCTGTACGACGAACACGGCAAAGAGCTCACCAACACCGACCTCGACGAATGCCACGGGCGCGTGAGCACGATTCTGTGGGACGGCAAGGAAATGAGCATGTATCACTACGTACTGACGCGCGAGTACCCGTACACGGTCGGCTGCTTCCGCGGCACGCCCTTGCGCGTGGCGGGGC
>DATDGC010000048.1:0-6528 GCA_036522275.1 Burkholderiales bacterium
GGACTTAATCAGAGGTTCCTTAAGTGATGTGGGGACTCAAAGCTTGGCGCAGACGTCTTACTTCAAGCCACGCCGCAGTCGATGAAGCGTTGTGGCAGAAGGTTGTTTCGCGTTTTGCTTTCCTGCGCGCACTTACGCCCGCTGAACTAGGACGCCTGCGCGACATGACGCAACGCTTTCTCGGCTGCAAGCAAATCAGCGGCGCGGCGGGAATGCAATTAACGGATGAAATGCGCACGGTGATTGCCGCCCAAGCCTGCTTGCTGATCCTCAACCTGGGCCTGGATTACTATCGGGGCTGGGTTGAAGTCATCGTTTATCCCGGCGATTTTATGCCGCGGCGCGAATACACCGATGAAGACGGCGTGGTGCACGTTACGCGTGAAGCCATGCAAGGGGAAGCCTGGCTGCAGGGCCCGGTGATTTTGTCTTGGGAAGCCGCTGTCGAATCGCAGGATAATCAAGGTGTCAATGTGGTGATTCACGAATTTGCGCACAAGCTCGATATGCTGAATGGTGAACCCAACGGTTTCCCGCCTTTGCATGAAGACATGAGCCGCGAAGCCTGGATGCGGGATTTCTCTGCGGCCTACCAGGATTTCTGTGCCCGGGTTGACAGGGGAGAGGAAACGGCGGTCGATCCTTACGCAGCGGAGAGCCCGGCGGAATTCTTTGCGGTATTGAGCGAAGTTTTCTTTGAAACTCCCCAAGTGCTCAAGCGCTGTTACACGGAAGTATACCGGCAGCTCAGCCGATTTTACCGTCAGGATCCTACGCTGCGCAGGATGCACTGAGCTGATGTCGTTCTGTTGCAACTAAGCTTGTAGTGTTGCTCGGCTTTCACACGCAATATACAGACAACAAATTCAGGTAGTTTTCTTTGCGGCACTGGAAGGATGGGCTTCCGCTTCAAACTCGCTTAGCTCCTCACGCGTGTTGATGTTGCTAAACGCATCGGCCTGGGCATCGAATGGCACTTCCACCACCTTGAGGGTCGCATACCAGGCGTCTATTTTGCGCCCGCCGGAATTGAGAAACTTGCTCAAATGATCGAGCACATCGCGCCGGCACAGGCAAAACACTGGATGCGCTTGAGTAAAAGTTTTGGCTACCGCAAGTTGCGCTTTTGCTGCAGTGAGTCCCTTATGCAGACGCTCTACCAGGTCTGCAGGAAGAAACGGCGAATCGCAGGGTACGGTAGCTACAAGTCCATGCTGTGCCTCCGCAAGTCCGCGGTGCAACCCGGCAAGGGGGCCGGCAAAACCGCCGATTTCGTCCGGAATGATGCGGTAACCGAAGCGCGCGTATTGCTCGAGATTCTGGTTGGCATTAATCAGCACTTCATCCACTTGCGGGCTGAAGCGGGCTAACACCCATTCGATAAAAGGCCTGCCTTGCAGCAAAGTCAATCCCTTATCCACCCCACCCATGCGCCGGCCCTGGCCGCCCGCCAGAACCACTCCGGTGATTTTTTCCATGAATGAACTCAGGTGAGTGAAGCTTGCTTGGATTTGATAAAGCGCGACTCGCCGGTGAACAGCAGATAGTGCTTGCCGGCGGCGCGGCCGATCATGGTGAGGCCGATTTTTTTGGCGATTTCATATCCCATCTGGGTAAGCCCGGAGCGGGACACCAGGAAGGGGATCTCCATCTGCGCGCATTTAATCACCATCTCCGAGGTGAGGCGCCCGGTGGTGTAGAAAATCTTGTCGCGGCCTTCGATGCGATCCAGCCACATTTGCCCAGCTATGGCATCCACCGCATTGTGCCTGCCCACGTCTTCGACGAACATCAGGATTTCACTGTCCTTGCATAGCGCGCAGCCGTGCACCGCGCCCGCGGTTTTGTAGACTGTGTCATGACGGCGCACGTTGTCCATCAATGCGTAAAAGGTTTCCTCAGCGAGATAAACATCGCTCGGCAGTTTGAGTTTGTCGATTTCATCCATCAGTTCGCCAAACACCGTGCCTTGGCCGCAGCCGGTGGTGACCGTGCGTTTTTTCATACGCCCGTCGAGGTCCTGAATACCATGCCGCGTGGTTACAGCAGCTGCTTCGGTTTCCCAGTCCACTTGTACGGCTTTGATCTCATCAATACTCTTCACCAGGCGCTGATTGCGCAGGTAACCGATAGCAAGCGCTTCCGGCGCCGCGCCCAGGGTCATGAGGGTTACGATTTCCCGCTTGTCCACGTACAAAGTAAGAGGATGTTCGCCAGCTATTTGCGTATCCGACCATTCGCCATGTTCGTTAATTGAACGCACGGCAAAGGTGAGCGGGCGGCTCGCGTGAGTGATTTTCGGGCGGTAGGGGGTACCCATACCTCAGCCTATAGAAAGTTATTACAAGATATAACCATAAGTAGAGATGAAAGAAAATACACTGAATACCCATTTTTTAACAGTGGCTTTTTGTTGAATCTTTTGTTAACCGGGCGCAGAATCATGGCTGAATGGGGGAAGGCGATGAAGCATCCCAGCATATCGGTAGCCGTGATCATGGAACGCCTGACTTTGGACAACAAGTGGTGTTCTGAAAAGTGGGAGGCGAAAGGAATTATTCCTGACATCAGCGGTGGGAATAAGCAGTGGCGTGTCATATTCGAAGACTCTCGGCAAAAACAAATATTATTCCCGGGTTTCGATGTGACGCTTTATAGGGATGAGGCGGAGGGCTATTATTTAAATTTAAGTTCCCCCCACCCCAAAGTTTTTGTCACATGGCGTCCCCAGGAAGATTTGGCCGTGCCACACATCGTCACAGTAAGCTATAACGAAGCCGCGCGCTGGATGGATTCCAATGAACAAGTTGATGGAGTGCCGATGCCGCTGGACATTGCCGAGTGGCTGGGTGATTACGTAAACCAAAACTACAAGCCAGAACCCAAAAAACGGCAGCGCCCGCAATCTTTTGTGTCGCCTGCACGCAGGGCCGACAAAGGTACCGGCTGAGCCATGCAACGCAAGGAATCTTTACTGAGCAGGTGGTCCCGTCTCAAAAAACAGACGGAGAATCTCGTCAAGACCGAGCCGGCGAAGCCTTTGGCCAACGAGCCAAAATTGCCGCCCGTAGAACAACTCAATCTGGAATCGGATTACACCGCTTTCTTTCATCCGAAAGTGGATGAGAAGCTGCGACGCGAAGCGCTGCGCAAACTGTTCAGCGACCCGCATTTCAATGTCATGGATGGTCTTGACGTATATATAGACGATTACGGCAAGCCCGACCCGATCCCTCCTGAGATGCTGGCACGACTGATGGAATCAAATCCGTTGCTATTCCCTCCCACTAAGGAGCAGCCTGCTGATGAATCCCAAGGGCAAAAGAGCCAAGAAACCCTGCTGCAACAGCAGCCTCAACCCGCTTTGGAGTCCAAACAGGAAAATACCGTACCCAATATTCAATCTGACGCCAAATCTAAAATTTGATTAGCTTATTGATGGATATGCCTGGCTTATGGCTGTAGATAGCAAAAACATATTGGTGTGTAACTGCAACAAGACCATGCCGCTGGATGCCAAGGCGCTGACACGCGCTTTGCAGCTCAAAACACCCGTAGTGATCCACCATGAGCTATGTCGTCACCAGGCATCGGCGTTTGAGTCGGGCGTCAAGCAAGGCGGTGATGTGCTGGTCGCCTGTACGCAGGAAGCGCGGCTCTTCGGCGAGCTCGCCGAGCAAATTGATCCCAACGCCGAGATCTCTTTTGTCAACATCCGCGAACAGGCGGGCTGGTCGGTTGAAGCTGATAAAGCCACGCCGAAAATCGCTGCACTGCTCGCCGCTGCGGTGCTTCCCGAACCCGAGCCAGTACCCAGCGTTAGCTACAAATCCGCAGGGCAACTCCTGATCATCGGCCCGGTATCGGCTGCTTTGGGATGGGCGGAACAGCTTGCCGAGCAAATGGATGTGAGCGTGCTTCTGACCGAGGTCAAAGGCGCGAACGAATTGCCGGCACAGCGGCGCTATCCGGTGTTTTCGGGGAAAGTGGATGCAGTGAAAGGTTATTTGGGCGCTTTTGAGGTCTTGTGGAGCCAAGTCAACCCGATTGACCTGGAAACCTGTACGCGCTGCAACGCCTGTGTCGAAGTCTGTCCCGAGCAGGCGATTGACTACAGCTACCAAATCGATCTCGACAAATGCAAGGCGCACCGCAAATGCGTGGCCGCCTGTGGCGATATCAAGGCCATTGATTTTGAGCGGAGCGACACTGCGCGTTCCGAACATTATGATCTGATTCTCGATTTATCCGATACACCGCTGTTAAACATACATCAGCCGCCGCAGGGGTATTTCGCCCCGGGCCATGATCCGCTGGCGCTGGCGCGCGCGGTCAATCAGCTGGCGCAAATGACTGGGGAATTCGAAAAGCCCAAATATTTCACCTACAAGGAATCAATTTGCGCGCACAGCCGCTCGGAAATTACCGGGTGTACGAAGTGCATTGATATCTGCTCGACCCGCGCTATTTCCCCGGATGGCGATCATGTTAAAGTGGAGCCGCACTTGTGCATGGGTTGTGGCGCCTGCGCCAGCGTTTGTCCCTCAGGCGCGATGGGCTATGCTTATCCCCGCGTGGCCGACTTGGGTGCCCGTATTAAAACCCTGCTGCAGACCTACCTTAATGCCGGCGGTAAGGATCCCTGTTTGCTGCTGCATAACGCAACCGACGGACGGGAGCTGGTCGCCAAGCTCGGCCGCCGTGGCAAAGGCCTGCCGGCTAACATCATACCGCTGGAGACTTTCCACATTGCCTCACTGGGAATGGATTTAATGCTCGGGGCAGTGGCGCTCGGTGCATCTAACTTGGTGGTGCTTTCTACCGGCAGCGAAGCCGCGGATTACCTGGTTTCGTTGCGCACCCAAATGGGCTTCGCCGAAGAAATCCTGCAAGGGCTGGGTTATAACGGGAGTCATTTCCAGCTTATTGAAGCGCGGGATGTGGCCGCCCTCGAAAAAGCAGTGTGGAGCATCCAGCCCGCCCGGCCGGTCAAGCCGGCGAGTTTCAATCTTTTTAACGAAAAGCGCACCACGCTGGATTTTGCCTTTGACCATTTGACCAATAATGCCCCTTCTCCCAAGGAGGAAATTCCGCTTTCCGGCGGCGCTCCTTACGGCAAAATCGAGGTCAATAGGGATACCTGTACTCTGTGCATGGCGTGTGTCGGCGCCTGTCCGGAAAACGCCCTGCAGGATGCTAAAGAATTGCCCCAGCTCAAGTTTATTGAGCGCAACTGTGTGCAGTGCGGCCTGTGCGAAAAAACCTGCCCTGAACAGGCCATCAGCCTTACCCCCAGATTGTTATTGACTAAGGAAGCGCGGAATCCGAGAATACTAAACGAAGCCGAAGTTTTCGCGTGCATCCGCTGCGGAAAACCTTTTGCCACCAAGCAGATGATAGACAACATGCTGGGCAAGCTCGGTACTCATTCAATGTTCAGCGGAGGCACCGCGCTTACCCGGCTGCAGATGTGTGCGGATTGCCGTGTCGTTGACATGATGAAAAACAAAGACGAGCAGACGATTTTTGATGTGAGGAGCTGATGACCGCAGCAGTCGCTCAGGTCAGATTGAGTCCCCCCCCTGTAGCCCAGGAAGACTTGGCGCGCGCAGACATGTATGCACTGATAGCGCGCTTATTGTATGCCCCGGATGAACAATTGCTGCGGGCCATTGCCACCACCGACGAAATCGTTGCGGAAACCGCTAACGCGCCCTTGGCAGAAGCGTGGCGTGCGCTTGCGTCCGCAGCAGAGTCCTGTGACGCGCAAACCGTGAAAGACGAATATGAGAAACTGTTTATCGGAGTCGGGCGACCCGAAGTGATGCTGTTTGGCTCATATTACCTGGCAGGCTTCATGATGGAAAAACCGCTTGCGCTGCTGCGCGATGATTTGGCGCAAATGGGACTTGCCCGCAACGAGTCGGTATGCGAACCTGAAGATCATTTTTCCGCGCTGTGCGATGTGATGCGCTATTTGATTATCGGCGATGAAAGTCGCGACGCAGCGAGCCTGGAACAGCAAAAGCAGTTTTTCTCACGCAACCTCCAAATCTGGTATCAGCGCTTTTGCGACGCCGTGCTTGAGTCAAAATCGGCAAATTTTTACAAGCACGTGGCGCGCTTTATAAAGGTTTTTTTCAACATTGAATCCGAGTCTTTCGAAATGTTATGACATTGAGGCAGAAACGATCTTTTTGGAAGGAGACATAAAATGGCAGAGAACAAGAGCAGATTGAGCAGGAGAAACTTCCTGCTCGCGGTTGGCGCAGGAGGTGCCGGCGCAGCGGCAGCCATGCTTGCCAAGGGCGTGCCCCAAGCTGAAACCAAAGCCCAGACGGAGGATGAAGCCAAGAGC
Organism: Burkholderiales bacterium; assembly: GCA_036522275.1. Taxonomy (GTDB): domain Bacteria; phylum Pseudomonadota; class Gammaproteobacteria; order Burkholderiales; family JAHFRG01; genus JAHFRG01. The sequence goes on from DATDGC010000048.1 coordinate 6,359, forward strand.
AAGGGCTATCATGCCTCCGAGCACATTCGCAATTACTACCGAACCACCAAAGTCTGATAAAGGAGAATTAACATGCTGCTCACCAGAAAATCCAGCGCGGTTGCAGGAATGCCCAGCCGCCTAAGCCGCAGCTTGTCAGGCGTGATTGGCAAAACCATGGACCGGCGTAC